>DATDFL010000087.1:0-27716 GCA_036522595.1 Gaiellaceae bacterium | reverse complement strand
CACCACCTCCGCCGCCACCACCACCGCCGCCGCCTCCTCCGCCGCCACCACCTCCACCACCGCTGGCGCCGATGCCGGTCATCAGCCGCGACGTGCCGGCCTTCGCCTCGTCGGGAAACGCGAGCGACGCGAACGACTCCGACTACGCCACCTACTGGCGCTCGAGCGAGAGCACAGCCTGGCTCGCCTACGACCTCTCGTCGGTCTCGGCCGCCAACCGCACGGAGGTGATAGTCGGCTGGTACAACGACCCGATCACGACGCCCTACGACCACACGGTCACGGGCGACCAGGCGTACAACAACCTCCGCGACTACACGATCCAAGGCAATCCCGGCGCGGGCGGGGGCAGCCCGCCGGGCAGCGGCTGGGTGACCCTCGCGACGGTCACGAACAACCGCCTCCACTCGCGGCAGCACCTCGTCGACATGACCGGCGACAACTGGCTCCGGATCAACGTCACGGCGACCGACGGCTCGTCCGGCAACAACGACGCCGAGATGGAGATGGACGTCCACGACGCGAGTGCCAGCTCCTCGGACAGCTGGATCTTCTACGGCGACTCGATCACCGAGGACGGCATGCCCCACAGCCCGATCAGCGGCGCCGGCGAGAACTTCAGCGAGCTGATCCACGACGCGCTGCCGAACTACTTCCCGGCCTACGAGGACGGCGGCATCGGCGGGCTCGTCTCGGCCGACGGCGCCGATCTCGTCCCGAACTGGCTGAACGTCTTCCCCGGCAAGTACGTGGGCCTCGCGTACGGGACGAACGACGCGAACGGCTGCATAGACCCCGACGCCTTTTACGACAACGAAGTGACGATGGTGCAGGCCGTCATCGACAACGGCGACGTGCCCGTCGTCCCGACCATCCCGTGGGCGCGGACCCAGGAGGTTCAGGACTGCGGGCCCGGCCTGAACGCGAAGATCCAGGAGCTCTACGACAGCTTCCCGGAGGTCGTCCACGGGCCCGACCTCTGGTCGTTCTTCCAGTCGCACCAGGGCCTGATCTCGGGCGACGACCTCCACCCGAGCGATGCCGGGTACGTCGCGTACCGCCAGCAGTGGGCGAACACGATGCTCGCGAACGTCTACGGACAGTAGTTACGTGTCTGAGATCGGCCGCCCGACGACCAGCGCCTCGCGCAGCTCCGGATCGAGCTTCGCGTAGTGCGCGTCGGGTAGCACTCCGAGCGCGTCGGTCGTCTTCGCGAAAAAGCAGCGCGCGGTGGCCGCGAGGACGACGATTTTCTCAGTCGTCGGGCCCGAGCGGAGGGCCGACATTGACCTGCCCGTGGGCGGCGAAGATCCGCTCGAGCTCCTCCGGCGAAGGACGCGGCGCACCCGCGGGTGGCAGCGTCGGCGCCGTCGCGGGCACCGAGCCGTCCCGGACGAAGCGCTCGAGCCCTGCGGGAGTGCTGATCACGAGAACGCGTGCCGTCTCGGTCTCGACTCGAAAGGTGTGCGGCACGCCCATCTGCACCACCGCAGCGCCGCCGGATTCGAGCTCGAGGCGGCGGTCGCCTTGCTTGAGCGTCAACCGGCCGTCGAGCACGACATAACTCTCGTCCTGTGGATGTGTGTGCTCCGGCGGGGAGGCGTGCCGGGGGAAGAGGAACTCGATCAGCGCGAAGCGGCCGTCGCTGGCCTCGCCCGGCAACTTGATCGTCGCCAGGGTCCCGAGGAACCACAGCTGCTCGTGCGCGCCGGCCACACCAGAACGATAATTGCCCTATAATTTAGGCGTGCCTCAAGAATTAGTTCAGGCTCCCGAACTCACCGCGGCCGTGCAGGACTACGCGAAGGCGATCTACGCCCTGGAGACGCGTGACGGCTCGGCGTCGACGACCGCGCTCGCCGAGCGTCTCGACGTTCGCCCCGCCTCCGTTTCCGGGATGCTGAAGAAGCTCGTGGTCTTGGGCCTCGTCGAGCACGAGCCGTACAAAGGCGTCCGCCTGACCGAGCGCGGCCGGCTCGTCGCGCTCGAAGTGATCCGCCACCATCGCCTGCTCGAGCTCTTCCTCGTCGAGAACCTCGGCATGAGCTGGGACGAGGTTCACGCCGAGGCCGAGGTGCTGGAGCACGTGCTCTCGGAGGGGCTCGAGGAGCTGATCGCGGCGAAGCTCGGCGACCCGATTCCGAGCCGCGAGCTGACGATCCCCGTCGACGAGGCACGCGCGCTGTACGACCTGGAGCCCGGCGAGCGCGGGACGTTCGTGCGCGTTTCGGACGCCGACCCGGAGATGCTCCGTTTCCTGGCGCAGCGCGGGATCGCTCCGGGCGCAAGCCTCGAGGTCATCGAGCGGCAGCCGTTCGACGGTCCGGTCTCCGCGCGCTGCGGCCGCAAGGTGCACGTCCTCGGCGCGACGCTGGCCCGCGCGATGCGCGTCTCGGAGGCTGCGTGAGCCCTCCGGTCGACGCAATGGCGGTCGAGGGCCTGAGCCCGGTCGAGCGAGTCCTGGCGCGCGGGCGGCGACGGGCGACCCTGATGATGCTCGGCCCCGCTTTCGTCGCCTCGGTTGCCTACGTCGACCCCGGCAACTTCGCCACGAACATCAGCGCGGGCGCCAGGTACGGCTACCTGCTGGTCTGGGTGATCATCGCCGCGAACCTGATGGCGATGCTGATCCAGTACCTCTCGGCGAAGCTGGGCATCGTCACCGACCGCGACCTGCCGGAGAACTTCCGCGAGCACTACCCGCGCCCGGTCTCGTGGGCGATGTGGGTGCAGGCGGAGCTGATCTCGATGTCGACCGACATCGCCGAGTTCATCGGCGCGGCACTCGGCCTGAACCTGCTCTTCGGCGTGCCGCTCCTGCCTGCCGGGTTCATCACCGGCGTGATCGCGCTCGGGATCCTCGGGCTGCAGCGCCACGGCTACCGCCGCTTCGAGCTGGCGATCGGGGCGCTGCTTGCGCTCGTCTTCCTCGGCTTCCTCTACCAGGCGCTGAAGATCGGCCCGTCGGCCTCGAACACGATCGACGGGCTCGTCCCGCACTTCTCGGGCAACGACTCCGTCTACCTCGCGGTCGGGATCATCGGCGCGACCGTGATGCCGCACGCGATCTACCTGCATTCGGCCCTCACGAACCGGCGAGTGCCGACGCAGAACGACGCGGAGCGCCGGCGCGTCCTCCGCTTCCAGCGTCTGGACGTGGCCATCGCGCTCGGGATCGCCGGGTTCGTCAACCTCACGATGCTGGTCGTCGCCGCGAAGCTCTTCCACGGACACGGTCTCACCGGCGTCGACACGATCAAGGGCGCCCACCAGGGCTTCTCCGACCTCGTCGGCGGCGGCGCCGCCTTGGCCTTCGCGGCCTCGCTGCTCGCGTCGGGGGTCTCGTCCTCGAGCGTCGGCACCTACGCAGGCCAGGTCGTCATGGCGGGGTTCGTGAACCTGCGGATTCCCCTGCTCGTTCGCCGCGTCGTCACGATGGCGCCGGCACTGATCGTGCTCGCGATCGGCGTCAGCCCGACGAGCGCGCTGGTGCTCAGCCAGGTCGTGCTGTCCTTCGGGATCCCCTTCGCGCTGATCCCGCTCGTCCGGCTCACGTCTCGCCGCGACGTGATGGGCGTGCACGTCAACAGCCGCCTGACGACCGCAGTCGCGTGGGGGATGGCCGTGGTGATCAGCGGCCTGAACGTGTTCCTGCTCGCGCAGACCCTCGGCGTCTGATGCTTGTCGCGCTCGCCGCCGGGCTCGTGCTCGGCTTCACCGTGGGCTCGCAGCCCGGGCCGATGTCGCTCTTCCTCGTGCGCTCGACGCTGCGCGGGTCGCTTCAGACCGGGCTTGCGATCGGTGCCGGGATCGCCGTGATCGACGTCCTCTACGCGGGCGTTGCGGCGGCCGGCCTCGCGCCGGTGCTCGGCTCCGCCGCGGTGCGCGTCACCCTCGGAGTCCTCGGCTCGGCGGTGCTGCTCGCGCTCGGGCTGCGCACGCTGTGGTCGGCGTTCCGCGTGCGCGCCGGAGGCGAATGGGACGAGGAGGTGCGGACGCCCCGTCGCGCGTTCGTGACCTCGCTCGGCGCCACCGCGACCAACCCTTTGACGATTGCGCTCTGGACCGGCGGCTTCGCGGCCGCGGGAGCTGCGGCCCATGTTCACTCGGGCCTGCCCGCGGCCGCGTTGCTCCTCGGGATCGGGCTCGGCAGCCTCGCCTGGTTCACGGTCCTGAGCTCCGCGGTGTCGTTCAGCCGCCGCTGGCTGCGGCCGCCGGTGATGCGGGGCGTCGACGCCTGCGCGGGTGTCGCGCTGACCGGCTTCGGCGCGCTACTCGGCTACCGGGCGATTACGGATTAGTCATCCGCGACGTCGCGGCGCTTGAAGATGCCGTAGGCGAGTGCCAGCGGCACCGCGGCGAAGATCGCGGAGACCCAGGCCGCGCGGGCGATCAGCGTCCAGTCGATCGGCGACATGAAGAGCCCGTGCCAGCCGTCGAACTGGTCGGAGAGGAGGTAGTGCTTGGCCCAGCTCTGGTTCACGAGCCCGGCGATCGCTTCCTGCCCGAGCGCGTAGACCAGCGTCCCCACGATCGAGCCTGCGCTGTTGCGCGTCCACGCCGAGAGCAGGATCGCGAACGCCGCCACCGCGATCAGCGGCAGGGAGAAGACGCCGAGCGCGACCACGCTGAGCCAGAGCGTGTGCAACGCCGAGACGCGCACCCCGCTCAGATTCGTCAGCGGGTTGAAGCCCCAGGCGGCCGAGCCCGCGATCAGGCCGGCGGCCCCGAGCACGAGGATCGTCGCGAGCACGTACGTGAACGACGCGAGGGTCTTGCCGGCGAGGATCTGCCCGCGCCGCAGCGATCGGGTCAGGATCATCTTCAGCGTCTTGCCCGCGTGCTCACTCGCGACGATGTCGCCTGCCACCAGCGCTGCCGCCAACTGGGCGCCGAAGCGCGAGACGAAGTTGAGGACGACGAGCGCGAGCGCCAGGCCTGTGCGGCGCAGGTTGTGCCCGAGCGGCGCGTCGTACGGCCCGCCCTTCTGCAGTGCCATCACCGTCACGAACACGACCGGCAGCAGGGCAGCAGCACCGAGCCCGATGTACGTGCGCTTCTGGGCGACGAGCTTGCGCAGCTCCCAGCGATACGCGACCAGCACTCCGGTCATGCGACGGCCTCCACGGGCTCGTCCTCGGTCAGCTCGAAGAAGAGGCTCTCCAGGCTCAGCTGCTCCGGGACGAGAGCCGTCAGGCCAAGGCCCGCGCCGACGAGCGCCCTGGAGATCGCGGCTGCCTCGTCCTCGGACGCGCTGAACGAGAGCTCATCTCCGTCGACGCTGATGTCCTCTGCATTCGAGTGCTCCAGGAGGGTGAGCCGCGCGAGATGGTTGTCGGTGGTGCGCAGCCGATAGCGGCTCGTGCCGGTGCTCGCGCGCAGGTCGGCCAGCGTCCCCTCGTAGACGATCCGGCCGGAGCGGATGATCGCCACCCGGTTGCAGAGCTCCTCGACCTCGGAAAGCAGGTGGCTCGAGAGGAGCACGGTGATCCCCTCCGCGGAGAGCCGCGCCACGAGCTGCCGCATGTCGCGCATGCCGCCGGGATCGAGGCCGTTCGTCGGCTCGTCCAGGAGGAGAAGCCGGGGGTTGCGGACGAGCGACGAGGCGACGCCGAGCCGCTGGCGCATGCCTTGCGAGTACCCGCCGACCCGGTCGCCGGCCCGTCGGCCGAGGTCGACGAGCTCGAGCAGCTCGTCGATCCGCGCCTGGCCGCCGTCGCGGTCGAAGGCCGCGAGCAGCTCCAGGTTCTTGCGCCCGCTCAGGTACGGGTAGAAGTACGGCGTCTCGACGAAGCCGGCGACGCCGTCGAGCGCCTCGGGCAGCTCGTGTTGCGGGTCTCGCCCGAAGAGCCGCGCCTCGCCCTCGTCCGGGCGGATGAGCCCAAGCAGCATCCGCAGCGTCGTGGTCTTTCCCGCGCCGTTCGGGCCGAGGAAGCCGTAGACGTCGCCCGGCTCAACGGTCAAATCCACGTGATCGACGGCGGTGATGTGGCCGTAGCGCTTGACCAGGCCGCGCGCCTCGACTGGCAGTTCAGCAGGCATTCGGGGTCGCTTCCGAGAGTAGCCGCCCCGACGTAACGCTTGGCGCAGTTGCAACACTATTCAGCGTGAACAAAATCAACAAAACCGAAGCCGAGTGGCGGGCCGAGCTCAGCCCCGAGCAGTACCGCGTGCTGCGCGAGAAGGGGACGGAGCGCCCGTTCAGCGGCGAGTACGACCACACGTTCGATCCCGGCACCTACCGGTGCGCGGGGTGCGGCGCCGAGCTGTTCCAGTCCGAGACGAAGTACGACTCCGGCTGCGGCTGGCCCGCGTTCTCCGCGCCGGCGTCGGAGGAGGCCATCGACGAGGAGCGTGACGTGAGCTTCGGGATGGTTCGCACCGAGGTCATGTGCGCGGCCTGCGGCGGCCACCTGGGCCACGTCTTCCCCGACGGGCCGCACCCGACCGGCGTGCGTTACTGCATCAATTCGGCAGCATTGAAACTGGAGGAGGAATAGGTGGAGAAGAAGGCAACGTTCGGCGCCGGCTGCTTCTGGGGCGTCGAGGCCGCGTTCCGGCAGATCGAGGGCGTCACGAAGACCGAGGCCGGCTACGAGGGCGGCCATCTGGAGAACCCGACCTACCAGGACGTCTGCTCGCACACGACCGGGCATGCCGAGGTCGTCGAGGTCACATACGACCCGGAGCAGGTCTCGTACGACGAGCTGCTCGGAGTCTTCTGGGGCAAGCACGACCCGACGCAGCTCAACCGACAGGGCTGGGACGTCGGCGACCAGTACCGCTCCGTCGTCTTCTTCCACGACGACGAGCAGCGGCAGGCCGCCGAGCACTCGAAGGCCGAGCTGGACGCGTCGGGCCGCCATCGCAAGCCGATCGTGACGGCGATCGAGCCGGCGCAGACGTTCTACCCGGCCGAGGACTACCACCAGCAGTACCTGGAGAAGCGCGGGCGCTCCAGCTGTACGACGGCTCTGGCCGAGACGGCCTAGGCGAGAAATATCGCCAGGGTGGCGGTGAAGCCGTGCAGGAACGGCTTCCCGCCGACCGGGCCGATCTCGCCCGCGCAGAAGAACCCGGCGACCGCGTCGCCGCCGAGCGCCTCGGCGACGGCGCGGGCGTCGTGGTCCGGCGCGGAGAACATGTTCGTGCCGCGGCCGTTGCAGGTGAACAAGAGCGCGCCCGCGGCCGAGCCGCTTTCGAGCGCGTCCGACAGCCCCTCGCGGAGGTCCTCGTCGGCGGAGGCAGCGTCGCGCACGTGAAAGCGGAGTGTCTGGCCGACCCGGACGGCCTCGCCGATCGCCAGCGCGCCCGTCTCCTCGTCGGCGCCCATCAGCCCGCGCATCAGGTAGTCGCCGCGCCGGTACTCGGAGCGGTTCTCGTCGATCACGAGCCCGGCCAGGACGCCGCCCCGGGCGGCCAGGCCCTGCTGCTCGATCGTCATTCCGCGCACCTCTTCGCGGAGCCGCTCGACAGCCGGCTTGCCGGCGAGCTCGTGGACGATGTTCTCCTCTGCGCTCGTGATCACCGAGTCGGTGCCGACCGGCGCGCAGCCCTGCGAGACGACGGTCTTCACGCGGACGCCGCGTAGCACCGCGCCCACCGCTCCTTCGCGGACGATCTCGCCGTCCAGGAAGAGCGTCTGGGTCTCCGGCTCGCCGGTCGCCGCGGCGAGGCCACCGACCATGGGGACGCCGTCGAACTCTGCGACGAAGCCCGCGGCTGGGAACGTGAACGGGTCGACGAGAAGCGTCACCAGGTCGGCCTCGTCCAAATCCGGAATGCCTGCCACGCCGACGCCCTCGTCAACCTCGAAGGTCGTGGCATGGAAGGTCTCGATCCGGCTCTCGGGCAGTGCGGCGACCCAGACCGAGACGGCCGGGCCCTCTTCGACCTCGCGCTCCCGGCCGACGACTCCCTGGGCCACGCAGCCGAGCAGGTGCGTTGCCCCGAGCTCGCTCGCGGCCGCCCACAGCGCCGCCTCCACGTCGTCGAGGTGGTCTGGCGACATGAAGACGAATGCCAGGTCAGCAGGGGCGGAGCCGAGGGCCGCGCGGGCCTCCCGCGCAGCCTCGGCAGCCGCCCAGATCGAGCCGGTCTCGTTCGACAACCCCGCCCCGACCCGGCACGTCAGCGTCTCGGGCCTCATCGGACGGAGTCTAGGACGTCAGGACTTCCGAGCCGAGGCGCGACCGCCCTTGCGGCCCGCAGCCTTCTTCTGCGCGGTCGTCCCGCCCTGTTTGGAGTTACTCCGGGACGAAGAGCCCGAGCCGGACTTCTTCCCGCCGCGGCTCGAGGCGCCCGGCGAGTTGGCGATCTTCGCCGCGCGCTCCTTCGACATCCCCTTGTCCTTGAGCTTCTCGTACTGCTTCTCGTTCTTGACGTTCGCTTTCTTGCTGGGCATGTCCACCCCTTTCAGTCCTTGGAAATCTCCTCGACGAGCTCGCCGGTCTTCTTGGCCTTGGCCTCCTCGGCCACGTCGGCCTGGGCGATGACGCCGACCACACGGCCGTCCTCCTCGACTACCGGCAGCCGGCGAACCTGATGAGTCGCCATGAGCCGCAGCGCCTCGTCGAGATCCTGCTGCGGGTCGACGGTGACCGGCGCGGTCGACGCGACCTCGCGCGACGACACGGTCTGCGGGTCCTTCCCCTCTGCGACCACGCGCATGACGATGTCGCGGTCGGTCAGCGTTCCGATGAGGCGATCACCCTCGACGACCGGGGCGATGCCGACGTTCTCCTGCTTCATCATCTTCGCCGCATACGCGACGGGTTGGTCCGCATCGATCGTGCACGGATTCGAACTCATCACGTCCTGGACACTCTTGCCCCCCATGGAGATCCCCTTTCTGGTTTTCGAGTCATATTCGAATTGCCCGCGCCTACAAACCCAAAACGGCAAGAATGAGGGCCGTGCGGCTAGGGGCGATCGAGGAACGCATCACGGAGTTGGCGCTGGGGTTTCCGCAGGCGTACGAGGACCGTCCGTGGGGTGATTTCCCCGTCTTCAAGGTCGGGGACAACAAGGTCTTCGGCTGGATGGTGACGCGCGAGGCCTCGGTGGACGTGACCGTCAAGCTGACCTCGGAGGAGCGCGAGATCGCGCACCTGCTGCCCTACGTCCGGACGGCGAGCCACGTCGGCCGCTACGGCTGGATCACGGCCGCGGTCACCGACGAGGACTCGCTCGAGGCAGCCTGCGAGTGGCTGCGCGAGAGCTACTGGCTCAAGTGCCCGTCAGAGCTGAAAGCGGCGGTCGAAGGCGACGAAGGCGCCGACTAGTCGGCGCCGGGATCGTCCTCGGGCCGGGTCTCTCCTTCTTCAGGATCCGGCGCGGGTGACTCCTCGAGCTCGTCGTTGCGATCGTCTTGGCGGGGTGCCGAAGTATCCTGCTCTTCCATGAAAGTCGTCCTTCCCGACAATTCGGAACTCGAACTTCCGGACGGTTCGACGGGGCTCGACGCGGCGCGCGCGATCGGCCCGAAGCTGGCCGAGCAGGCCATTTTGGTCCGCTCCAACGGGAACACCCAGGACCTGCGCGTCCCGCTCGAGGAGGGTCAGGAGATCCAGATCTTGACGACGCGCGACACGGAGGACCCGGACGCGCTCTACGTCCTGCGCCACTCGGCCGCGCACCTTCTGGCCGAGGCGGTGCGGCGCCTCTATCCGGGGACGAAGATCGCGATCGGCCCGCCGATCGAGAACGGCTTCTACTACGACTTCGACTTCCCGGAGCCGATCCGCGAGGACGCGCTGGAGCAGATCGAGGAGGAGATCCGCAAGGAGATCGCCGAGGGCCGCTCGTGGAACCGCGAGGAGGTCTCGGCCGAGGAGGCGAAGCGGTACTTCGAGGAGCAGGACGAGAACTACAAGGTCGAGCTCGTCGACACCGCGGACGGCCCGATCACCTTCTACACGCAGGGCGAGTTCAAGGATCTCTGCCGCGGCCCGCACCTGCAGAACGCCGAGCCGATCAAGGCGATCAAGCTGACCGGCCTCGCCGGCGCGTACTGGCGCGGCGACGAGAAGAACCCCCAGCTGACCCGCATCTACGGCACCGCGTTCTTCAACCAGCAAGACCTCGACGCCTACCTCGAGCGCCTCGAGCAAGCGCGCGCACGCGACCACCGCCGACTCGGGCAGCAGCTCGACCTCTTCCACTTCTCGGAGCACTCGCCGGGCTCGCCGCTCTGGCACCCCAAGGGCATGGCGATCTGGCTGGAGCTGGAGAAGATCAGGCAGCGCGAGAACCGCGAGCGCGGCTACCTCGAGGTGCGCACGCCGCTCATCTACGACGCCGACACCTTCTACACCTCGGGCCACTTCCCGAAGTACGAAGACCTGATGTTCAAGCTCGAGGTCGACGAGCACCCGTGGGCGATGAAGGCCATGAACTGCCCCGGCCACATGCTCCTCTTCGGCAGCCGCCCGCGGAGCTACCGGGAGCTGCCGCTGCGCTTCGCCGAGCCCGCGCCGCTGCACCGCAACGAGCTGAGCGGAACCCTCCACGGGCTGCTGCGGGTCCGGATCGTCACCCAGGACGACGCGCACATCTTCTGCACCGAGGAGCAGATCCAGGACGAGATCGCCGCGGTCGTCGACTACGCGCGCTACCTCTACGAGCTCTTCGAGCTGACCGCGAGCGCGGAGCTCTCAACGCGGCCGGACAACAAGATCGGCACCGACGAGCAATGGGACATGACCGAGGCCGCGCTCGAGGAGGCGCTGCGACTCAACGAGATCCCGTACACGATCGCGCCGGGCGAAGGCGCCTTCTACGGCCCGAAGATCGACCTGCACATGGAGGATTCGCTCGGGCGCAAGTGGCAGATGGGGACGATCCAGCTCGACTCGCAGATGCCGTCACGGTTCGGGCTGACCTACGTCGGTGCCGACAACGCGGAGCATCCGCTCTACGTGGTCCACCGCGCGCTCTACGGGTCGTTCGAGCGCTTCATCGGGATTCTGATCGAGCATTACGGCGGCGCGTTCCCGTTCTGGCTCGCGCCGGTGCAGCTGCGGGTGATCCCGGTGGGGGAGGCGCATCGCGTCCCGGCGAAGGAGCTCGCCGCCAAGCTCGAAGGGTTCCGCGTCGAGGTCGACGAGCGCGACGAGACCGTCGGCAAGCGCATCCGCGACTCGGAGGTCGACAAGATCCCGGTCGTGATCGTCTACGGCGACAAGGAGTCCGACGAGTCGCTGGCGATCCGCGAGCGCGGGGGAGAGCAGTCGACGAAATCGCTGGACGATCTTCGCGACTACCTTGCTAGGCTTAGAGCCTGACCAAGCAGGGGCCCACCCTCACCTCCCAAGCCGTTTGACGCTTCGCGGAGGTTCAACCGAGTCGGATGGACGAGGAATCTGGGCCGCTGCTTGTCAGCGGTCTTGTCGTTTCGAGAAGGAGGAACTGAGAGCTTGGTGAAGGGCCTTTGAGACCACGCCGGACGGTCGAGCCGGACCGCGCACCCGTACCGCAAGCACGAATCAACGAGATGATCCGCGCGCCGAAGGTCAGGTTGATCGACGAGGGCGGGGAGCAGCTCGGGATCAAGAACTCCGACGAAGCGCGAGAGTACGCGTGGGGCAAGAACCTCGATCTCGTCGAGGTGGCAGCCCAGGCCGATCCGCCCGTAGCGCGGGTGATGGACTACGGCAAGTACCGCTACGAGCAGGAGCAGAAGGCGAAGCTGGCCCGTAAGCACCAGGTCTCGATCAACGTCAAGGAGATCAAGCTCAGGCCCAAGATCGGAATTCACGACTACAACACCAAGAAGAACCACGTCGAGCGCTTTCTGAACCAGCGCGCGAAGGTCAAGGTGACGATCATGTTCCGCGGCCGGGAGACCACCCATCCCGAGCGCGGGCGCGACCTGCTGATGCGGCTGGCGGAGGACGTGAAGGAGATCGGCCAGGTGGAGTCGCCGCCGCTCCTCGACGGACGCAACATGGTCATGGTTCTGGGCCCGACGAAGAATGCGGGAGTGAAGAGAGACGATGCCAAAGCAGAAGACACACAGCTCGACGAAGAAGCGGTTCAAGCTGACGGGGACCGGCAAGCTGACGCGCCGTCGGAGAATGCGAACGACCCCTCCGGGCCATCTGGTGAAGAGCAAGTCAGGGAAGCGGAGGCGCGTCCGTCAGGCTGAGCCCGTCGCGCCGAGCGATCGGAAGGCCATCAAGAAGCTGCTGGGACGGGGCTGAGCGATGCCACGCGTAAAGCGATCCGTCCACGCACGCAAGAAGCGCCGCAAGGTGCTCGAGCAGACCCGCGGCTACTGGGGCCTCAAGCACTCGAGCTACCGGCGGGCGAAGGAGCAACTCGACCACTCGCTCTCCTACGCCTACCGTGACCGGAAGAACAAGAAGCGGACTTTCCGGCGCCTTTGGATCATGCGGATCAACGCGGCTGCGCGGCGGGAGGGCCTCTCCTACAACCAGTTCGTCGCCGGCCTGCGCAAGGCGGAGATTCCGCTCGACCGCAAGGTGCTCGCGGATCTCGCAGTGAGCGACCCGGCAGCGTTCGGCAAGATCGCCGAGCAGGCCAAGGCCGCGCTCGAGAGCTGATCACCTCCGCGGCAAACCCGCGGCTGAAGCTTGTTCGCAAACTCGCTTCGGCGCGTCAGCGGCACAAGTCGGGGCTCTTCGTCGTCGAGGGCGAGGACCTCGTCGAGGCCGGTCTCGCCGCGGGGCTCGAGCCGGTCGAGCTTCTCACCGCGGGTGAGAACGTCTCGGCCGAGCTGCTCGCGTCGGTCTCGGCGCTGGCTCATCCGTCGCGGCGAATCGCGGTCTTTAGGCGGGACGACCTGCCGCGAATCACTCCTGCGCGCGTGTCTCACACCGGGGTCGCCTTGTGGCACGTCGGCGACCCTGGGAACGTGGGGACGATTCTCCGCTCGGCCGATGCGCTCGGGCCGGCATTTGTCGCGTTGTCGGCGGAATGCGCGGATCCGACCGGGCCGAAGGCACTGCGCGCCTCGATGGGCGCGATCTTCCGCGTGCCGCTCGGCTCGTTCGACGACGCGCCCGGCCGCCGGATCGCGC
The DNA here is from genome assembly GCA_036522595.1 of Gaiellaceae bacterium. Taxonomy (GTDB): domain Bacteria; phylum Actinomycetota; class Thermoleophilia; order Gaiellales; family Gaiellaceae; genus AC-32. Next base: position 14,673 of record DATDFL010000087.1, on the reverse strand, counting down.
TCGTGGCGCAAGGCGGTGAGCCCCTGGGGGAGGCGGACCTCAGCGGCCCGGTCACCTTCGTCCTCGGCGCGGAGCGCGAAGGCCTGCCCGAGTCGATCCTCCAGCAGTGCGAGGCGCGGGTCTCGATCCCGCTCGAGCCGGGTGCGGAGTCCCTGAACGTGGCCGTGGCGGCCGCGGTCGCGCTCTACGAGCGGCGCCGGTCGCCTGGCTAGACTCGGCGCATGGCGTCGATTGCGGGGATCTTCACTTCGCCGGGCCGCAAGAGCGGCGTCTCGGTCGGCCACGAGCGCCTGCGGGCGATCGAGGGCCAGGGCATGGAGGGCTGCGCCCACGCCAACCCGCCGCGGCGCGAGGTGCTGTTCGCGTCGCTGGAGCACCTAGCGTCGGTCGACGTCGAGCCGGGCGACGTCCGCGAGAACCTGACCGTGGAGGGCGCTGACGTCCAGGAGTGGCCGATCGGCCAGCGCGTCCGCGCCGGCGACGCGGTCTTTGAGATCACGATGGTCTGCGAGCCGTGCCACCGGATGGACGAGCTGCGCCAGGGCCTGCGCGCGGAGCTGGACAACAAGCGCGGCATGCTGGCGCGCGTCGTCGAGTCGGGCGACGTCGCGATCGGCGACGCCGTCGAGCTCCTCTAGCGCGGCCGGAGCGCGACCCAGACGGAGTCTTCGCCGCCTCGCTGAGGCATCGCTTGCGATGCCGACGTCAGGACGCGTGGGCTTGCCCACGCGTTCGTCTGAAATGACCGGTCGACACGCCTGAACCACGAACTATCGAGGCCGACGTGCAACCCACACTGTGTCTTCGCCACCGGTATAGGCGCGCTTGTCGAACCAGCCGTAGAAGCCGATCACCTGGAAGCCCGCCCGCTCGAGCAGCGAGCGCCACTCGTCCGGCGAGAGCCACGCGAGGGTGAAGCTCGTCGCACCGCTGTCGCCGCGCACCGAGAGCGTCAGCGTTCGTTCACGCGTGTCCCAGTCGGCGCGCTCGAAGATCCCGGGCTCGCGTTCGAGCCAGCGGCCGTGAGTGTCCGCGATGTCGTCGGCAGCCGGAGCAAAGACGTCGAACACGAGCCGCCCGCTGGGCACGAGCAGCTCCCGTGCCGCCTTCAGCGCACGCAGCCGCGCCGCATCGTCGAGCAGGTGGAGGTAGGAGCGGAACGGACACGTGACCAGGCGCACGCGCTCGTCGACGGGCGGGTCCGCGAGCTCGCCGAGCCGTAGGTCGAGGAGCTCCGCAGCGCCCACAAGCTCCGCCCGCTCGCGGCACACCTCCAGCATTCCCGGAGACGAGTCCACCCCGATCACCTGGATCCCGGCCGCGGCCGTCGGCACGGCGATTCTTCCAGTCCCGACGCCGAGCTCGACGACCGGGCCGCCCGCCCGCTTCGCCTCCTCGACGTAGAACGAGACGTCCTCCGTGACGCTGACGCTCCACGGGTCGTAGATCCGGGCGATCGCGTCGTAAGCGCTCACGTCGGCCGGCGCGCGACCCATACGTACTCCCGCGACTCGTCGTCGAAGGGTCGGCGATCGAAGCTCCCGTACAGCGCCTCGACCTCCAGGCCGGCTACGTCGATGAGGCCGAGCCACTCGTTCTTCGTCGCCCACCACAGCGACGACGTGCCGTCCCCATCGATGGTGATGTCGATCCGGTTGTCGGCGACGGCGTAGCGGAGGGAGTGTCCAACGGGCTCGTCCTGGTGGTGCCGGTCGAGCCGGGCAGCGATCGCGTGGTCGAAGGCGAAGGCGTTCCAGGCGAACCGTCCCCCGGGCAGCAGCGCCGCTGCGACGCGCTCGAACGTGCGCCGGCGATCGGCCCAGCTCGGCAGGTGGAGCAGCCCGCGAAACGGGCAATAGACGAGCCCGGCCGGCTCCTCGAGCGCGAGATCCTGCATGTCGCCCTCGCGCAGCTGCAACTCGACTCCGGCCGACACGGCGCGGTCGCGCGCCTGTGCCAGCATCGCTGGGGAGGAGTCGATCCCGAGCACTGGTCGCCCGGTCGCCTGCGCGACCGGGATCGCGACGCGCCCGTTGCCGACGGCGAGCTCCACGATCGCGGAATCAGCCGGCGTCTCACGCGCGAGCTGGACGTAGAACGGAATGTCGTCCGTCATCTCGGCCGACCACTCGTCGTATCGGTCTGCGAACCCCTCGTCCCAGCTCATTCCGACCCGATGCTAGGCGCTCGCTTGCGACGCCGACAAAAGAGCTATGTTGAGTCGAGATGACCGTCGCGCGTAGCTTCCTCTTTACGCGGCCCCGGCCCGAGGCCGGGGCGGCGGCGCGCTAGCCGTCGACTCCTCGTTCTCGTGCCGGGGCCGGACTTGGCCCGTGGACCCGACCCGAGGAGGAATGCATGAGCGATACAGTCGCCGCGATGGACTGGCAGGAGCACGAAAGCGAGGCGCAGAGTGCGATCGCGGCCGCCCAGAGCCTCGCTGAGCTCGACGAGGCGCGTGTCAGATACCTGGGCCGCAAGAGCGAGCTAGCCCAAGCTTTGCGGGCGGTCCGCGACCGCGAGACCGGAATGACCTTGAACACCCTGCGCGGCCGGCTCGAGCAGGCGCTCGAGGCCCGCAAGGCCGAGCTCGAGCGCGCCGAGCTCGACGAGCGCCTGGCCGGCGACGAGGTCGACGTCACCTGGCCCGGCGAGCACTTCTCGATTGGCCACCTGCACCCGATCACGCAGACGCGCCGCCAGATCGAGGACGCCTTCCTCGGCCTCGGCTACGAGATCCGCGACGACCGGGAGGTCGAGACCACCGAGTTCAACTTCGACAAGCTCGCCTTCGACGAGTGGCATCCGGCCCGCTCGCCGCGCGCAACCTTCTTCTTCGACGAGACGCACGTCCTGCGCACCGAGACCTCGCCGAGCCAGATCTTCGCGCTCGAGGAGCGCGAGCCGCCGATCTACATGGTCTCGATCGGCCGCGTCTACCGCCGCGACGACATCGACGCGACGCACTATCCGATCTTCCATCAGTTCGAAGGGCTCGCCGTCGACCGCCACATCACGCTCGCCGACCTGGAGGGGACGCTGCTGCACGTGATGCGCGCGATCTTCGGCCCCGACCGGCGCGTCCGCTTCCGCACGCACTACTTCCCGTTCACCGAGCCGTCGATCGAGCCCGACGTCTCCTGCGGGATCTGCGGCGGCGCGGGCTGCCGGACCTGCCGGTATTCCGGCTGGATCGAGATGGGCGGCGCCGGGATGGTCGACCCGCGCGTCTTCGAGAACGTCGGCGTCGACCCCGAGGAGTGGTCCGGCTTCGCGTTCGGCTGCGGGATCGAGCGCGTCGCGCAGCTGCACTACGACTTCCCTGACATCCGGCCTCTCTGGGAGGGGGACCTCCGCGTCCTGACGCAGTTTTGAGGGTCCCGGTCTCCTGGCTGCGCGACTACGTCGCGATCGAGATGCCGCTGGATGAGCTCGCGTCGCGGCTGTCCGTGGCCTCCGCAGAGGTCGACGGCATCGAGCGGCGCGGGGTCGCCGACTCCGACGGCAACCTCGGCCTCTTCCGCGTCGGCCGCGTGCTCGAGGCGGCGAAGCACCCCAACGCGGACCGGCTGCAGCTCTGCCGGGTCGACGTGGGGGAGGGGGAGCCGCGCCAGATCGTCTGCGGGGCCTGGAACTTCGGCGCGGGAGCGACGGTTGCGGTCGCGCTTCCGGGCGCGGTGCTCCCGAACGGCCTCCAGCTCGAGCAGCGGAAGGTCCGGGGCGAGCTTTCCGACGGGATGATCCTCGCCGAGGACGAAGTCGACCTCGGCACCGACCATTCGGGGATCATGGTGCTGCCGGAGAGCGAGCCCGGGACGCCGCTCGTGGATGTTCTGCCGCTCGTCGACGACGTGCTGCTGGTCGAGTCGACCGGCAACCGCCCCGACCTTCTCTCGATCTACGGCATCGCCCGCGAGGTTGCCGCGCTCTACGGCCTCGAGCTGGAGCCGATGTCGAGCGAAGCGCCGCCGCAAGCCGGCGACGAAAAAGTCGACATCGAGATCGAGGACTTCGAGAGTTGCCCGCGCTACATCGGCCGGCTCTTTCGCGACGTCTCGACCGGTTCCGCTCCGGTCTGGCTCAAGGCCCGCCTGCTCGCCGCTGGGATGCGGCCGATCTCGAACGTCGTCGACGTGACGAACTACGTGATGCTCGCGCTCGGCAACCCGCTGCACGCGTTCGACTTCCAGAAGCTACACGGCGGCAAGATCGTCGTCCGGCGCGCGCAGCCCGGCGAGAAGTTGCGCACCCTCGACGGTGTCGACCGCGAGCTCGAGCCGACCGACCTGATGATCGCGGACGCCGACCGCTCGGTTGCGCTCGCGGGGATCATGGGCGGCGAGGAGACCGAGATCGGCGAGGACACGACCGACGTCCTCCTCGAAGCCGCGAACTTCGAGCGGAGCGGCATCTACCGCAGCTCCGAGCGCCTGCGCCTTCGCACCGAGGGCTCGAACCGCTGGGAGAAGGGCGTCGACCCGTACCTGGCGGAGCCCGCCGCCGATCTCGCGACGAGGCTGCTCGTCGAGACCGCCGGCGCGCAATGGGTGGGCCATGTCGACGTGCAGGAGAAGCTTCCCGAGCGGCCCGTGATCCGCTACCGGCCCGAGCGGGCGGACGAGGTGATCGGGATCGACACGGCTCCGGACGACCAGCACGCACTGCTCGAGCGTCTCGGCTTCGACCGTCAGGGCGACGACGTGGTCGCGCCGACCTGGCGGGCGCACGAGGTGACCCGCGAGATCGACGTCGTCGAGGAAATCGCCCGCTTCCGGCTCGAGGAGGTGCCGTTCACGCTGCCGGCCAGGCGGGCGATGTTCGGCGCGCTGACACCGCTGCAGCGCCTCCAGCGGCGAGTCGAGGACGTGCTCGCCGGGCTCGGGCTCGTCGAGACGTACACGCCGTCCCTCCGTGAGGGGGACGCCGACGCGAACGCCTGGCGCCTGCCAGAGCCGATCTCGCTCGAGCTCGCGGTCCTCCGCACCCGCCTGCTGCCGAGCCTCGTCGAGGCGGCCCGAGCCAACACCGACCTCGGCGCGCGCGGAATCCAGCTCTTCGAGGTCGCGCGCGTCTACTTGCCGGGAGGTGATCTGCCGGAGGAGCGCAAGCGCGTCGCGGCAATCGTCGAAGGCGGCTGGGGGCGCGCGAAAGGTCTCGTCGAGGCGCTCTACGGCGCGCTCAAGGTGGAGCCGCGCTTCGAACGGGCAAGCGACGACCTCTTCCATCCGCGCAAGACGGCGTCCCTGCAGGCAGGGATCGTCGGCGAGTTGCACCCACAGGTGCTCGAAGGAGTCTGGGGCGCGTTCGAGCTCGACCTCGAAGAGCTGCTCGCAGCGGTCCCGGAGGAGGTCAAGTACCAGGACGTCGTCAGCTACCCGCCGGTGCGGATCGACCTCGCGTTCGCCGTCGCCGACGAGGTGCCTGCGGGCGAGCTGATCGAGGCCGCGCGCGAGGCCGCCGGCCCGGAGCTACTGGAGATGCAGCCCTTCGACGTCTACCACGGCGAACAGGTCGGCGAGGGCCGCAAGTCGATCGCGTTCGCGGTCAGTTTCCAGTCGCCCGAGCGGACGCTGACCGATGAGGACGCGGCCGCGCTGCGAGAGCGGATCGTCGAGGCGCTCCGCGAGCGCTTCGGCGCCGAGCTGCGGAGTCAATAGCTAGGCCAGCTGGGGGCGAGGCGCTCGGCGAGGGCCGAGAGCACCTTCGCCTGGATCTGCGGCGAGTCCTTGAGCAGCCGCTTGAAGGCGCGGTCGGTGATCACGAGCGCCCGCACGGACGAGGTTGCCGTGACCGTCGCGGTGCGCGGCGTGTCGGAGACGAGCGCGATCTCGCCGAAGAAGTCGCCGCCCTTGAGCTGGTTGATCCTCCGGCCGTCCTTCTTCACATCAGCGGTCCCTTCGAGCAGCACGAAGAACTCGCGCCCGCGCGCGCCCTGCGTGGTCATTTCCTTGCCCTCGCTGAGATCGATCTCGTCCGCGATCTGCGCGATCTGCTGCAGCTCTCCCTTGGACACGTGAGCGAACAGCGGCACGTGCCGGATCAGGTCCACCTTCTGGTTGCGGCGCAGCACGGGACGAGTCTATTCCTCCAAAACCGTTCGGTCACCGCGCGCCGTATGGGTTACCGTGATCTCGTCGATCTTCGAGGAGGGTCGTTTCGTGCTCAAGATTTTCCCGCTAGTCCTGCTACTCGCAATCGCAGCCGTGTTCGTGCCGGGGTCTGCACGCCCGGCCGCGACCGCCACGGCGCTGACCGGAACGGTCGGCCCCGGCTTTTCCATCTCGCTCAAGGATGCGTCCGGCCAGGGTGTCAGCCACCTGGATCCGGGCGACTACACGATCACCGTCAACAACCTCAACACCACGGCCGAGCACAACTTCCATCTCTTCGGCCCGGGTGTCGACCAGCAGACGCCGTTCCAGCAGGGAACGTGGACCTGGAACGTGACCTTCACGGATGGCACGTACAGGTTCCACTGCGACGCCCACCCGTCGATCATGAAGGGCTCCTTCACCGTCGGGAACGTCCCGCCTCCACCTCCGCCGCCCCCTACGCTGAAGCTGACCGGCAAGGTCGGCCCGGGGAGCACGATCTGGCTCAAGAAGGGCAGCGCGATGGTGAAGGTGCTCAAGAAGGGGACCTACAAGGTCACGATCCGCGACGTGAGCACCAAGGACAACTTCCACCTGACCGGCCCGGGAGTCTCGAAGAAGACGGCCGTCGGCGGCAAGAAGACGATCACGTGGAAGCTGCGGTTCCGCGCTGGCAAGTACACGTACCGCTCGGACGCGCACAAGAACCTGAAGCGAACGTTCCGGGTTTCTTAGTCGCGGTCGACTACCGAGGCGTCGCTTGCGATGCCGCTCTCAGGAAGCGCGGGCTTTGCCCGCGCTTCCGTCTGAAATGACCGGTCGAAGCGCTGGAGCTAGTCCCGATCCACCAGTGAGAAGGGCCCGAATCGAGCTTTGGTTCGGCCCTCTCGGCCTCGGCGCATGACGAGCCGCATCGTCGCGCCGATTCCGCCGGCGAGGATGAAGCCCGCGCCGAGCGCTGCAGCTGTCGCCACCGGGAGCTTGCCCTTGAGCTTCCCGCTGATGTTCGTCGCGTCGCCGAGCCCGGCGCGCAGGTCGTCGACGGCGACGGCGAGTCGCTCGCGCTCGGCCTCGATGTCGCGGCGAACCTCAGCCGCCGATCTGCCGTTACGCGTGGCCATCGCTCTTCAACGCCTCGGTTGTGAGCTTCGCCTCGCGGATCGCCTGCTCGGGAACGGGCGGGGTGCCCTTCTTCAGCGCGCCCAGCGCCAGCACGCCGAGCGTCACCGCGAGGAGGACGAGCCCGCCGGTGACGATCAGGAGCGCGAGCCAGGTCGAGGTGGCCGTCGCGATTCCGGCCGCCGCGGCGCCGATCCCGAAGCCCAGCGCGAAGAGCAGAAGGATCGCGGCCCCGAGGCCGAACGCGATGCCCATCGCCAGCTTCGTGACCTTGCGCTTGAGCTCCAGTGCCGCGAGCTCCATTTCCAGCCGGACGAGGGCGCTCGCGTGCTCCGCGACGCTCTTGGTGGCCGGGCCGAGCCCGTGCTCGTGGTGCTCGCGCTCAGTCTCTTGGGTGTGCATGGCCTCTCCAGTCGACGACCTTCGCGATCAGGATCCCGGCCGCGAACGCCGCGCCGACGATCAGGATCGGGGAGGGGCCGCCGCCCTTGCTGCGCTTCTTTTCCTTCTTGGGCTTGGGTGAGCTCGCTTCCGGCGAAGGCGAGGCGGGAGACGTGGGCGGCGGGGCCGGCCGCTCGCCGCGGGCGCGCGCCGCGATCAGGCTCGGCTTCAGCCTGCGCAGGAACGCGGCATCCTCATTGAGCTCCTCGGAGAGCCACTCGCCGATCCCGTCGCCGCGCTGAGCCGCCTTGCGGGCGAGCTGCTGCAGGCGCGTGGCGCCTCGCTCGACGAGAAGGTCGGCCTTGGTCATTTCTTCGTCGGCGGTTGCTCGCCGGTCGCCACGTGCCACACCTTGGAGGCTGCGCGGCGAGCGGCCATCGTGGCGCCGGCGCTGAGGCCCGCGTAGAGGCCGGACCAGAGGAGTTTCCGCAGCATGCTCGTTTGCTTGCCTGACGATGTAGCGCCCAAACCTGGACGCTACTGTAACTCGATGGACAAGCCGCAGCGGCAGCGGCTGATCGCGAGCGTTGTCTCGCGGCGGCGCGTGGGAAGCCAGCACGAGCTGGCGGAAGCTCTGGCGCGCGCGGGGTGCGATGTGACCCAGGCCACGATCTCGCGCGATATCCGCGAGCTGCGGCTCGAGAAGACGATGGACGCGCTCGGCCGGCCGCGTTACGTGCTGCCCGGGGGGTCGCGCGCTTCGGATCCCCGTGAGGCGCTGAACGGCGTCTTGCGCCAGTTCGGGGTGCGGGCAACGGCCGCGCAGAGCATCGTCGTCGTCCAGTCCGAGCTCGGCTCGGCTCCCGCCATCGCGCGGGCCCTCGACCGGCTCGAGCATCCGAAGATCGTCGGGACGCTTGCCGGGGACGACACCTGTCTCGTGATCACGCGCTCGCTGCGCGACGCCCGCGCTCTCGCGCGCGAGCTCGGCTCGGCGCTCGGCTAGAAGTCACGCTTTCGGCACGGTCCCGTCACACATCCGTGCGCGTTTCGCCACTACGATCGCAGTGGGGAGGAGGCTGGGAACGCCTTAAGCGCGGGGATTTCTCAGACGGAGCGGCCGCCGATGTACCAAACCGGGCCTTGCGTCTGGACTGGGCGTGTATCTGAGAGCGCCCGCAGCACGCGGACGGTTCCGCGGATGCCTTCCTCGTCGAGCCGCTCGAAGCAGCGGCGGGCCATCTCGGTCGACGCGCCGTAGCCGAAGCGCCGCGCCACGCGGCTGCGGAAGCCGGGCTTCCCGCCGTACCGCGCCGGGTTGAGCGGTGCGAGCAGCAGGGCCGCCCGCTCAAGGTAGTCGCTCGAGAACAGCTCCAGCTCGAGGTAGAGATCGCTCCAGTCCTCTGGCAGCGCGGCCAGCTCACGCTCCCAGCCCGCTACGAACGTCGTCGACTCCGTCGACGCGGCCGCCTCTGCCTGTGCCTCGATATCCGTCCCGACGAGCTCCAACTCGCCTCCGATTCGCTCCTGGTCGAGGCGTCGCAGTAGCCGGGCCACCAGATCGGGGGAGGGCCCGGCGCCGCGGCGAGCCGCGAAGAACGAGATCACGCGTCCGTGCCTTCCGGGCGTCGCCGGTCCGAGGAGTGCGGCAGCCCGCTCGCACTGGCCTTCCTCGGCAGCGGTCAGGCGCAATCGGGCGTTGCCCCACCCGTCAGGCAGGTCGCGCTGAATCGCCTGCCACTGGTCGACGAGGCTCACGAGCCGGAATATAAGGCGTGCGCTTGCGACGCCGACCAAAGAGGCGTCGGCGGCTTTGCCGCCGGCGCGGTCTAACGCACGGTCTCGGTTGCTTGAGGAACGTCCCCGAGCAGCGAGATAGCCTCTAAGCTCAGCCCCATGGCCAAGGTGGAGCGGAAAGGGACGCTGAGCGAGGAGCGCCTGCGCACCTTCCTGCGCGAGATGCTCTTGATCAGGCGCTTCGAGGAGAAGGTCGAGGAGCGCTTCCGTGCGGGCGAGCTGCCGGGCTTCCTGCACGTCGCGATCGGCCAGGAAGCGGTCGCGGTCGGCGTCTGCCAAGCCCTCGACGACGGCGACGTGTTCGCCTCGACCCACCGCGCGCACGGGCATACTCTCGCGCGCGGCACGCACCCCAACGCCGTCATGGCCGAGCTCTACGGGAAGATCGAAGGCTGCTCGCACGGCTACGGCGGTTCGATGCACCTCTACGACGTCGAGCGCGGGAACCTCGGCGCGAACGCGGTCGTCGGCGGCGGCCTGCCCGCGATTACCGGCGCAGCGCTCGCCTTCAAGCTCCGCGGCGAGCCGCGCGTCGCGCTGGCCTTCTTCGGCGACGGGGCGACCAACATCGGCAGCTTCCACGAGTCGCTCAACCTCGCGCAGCTCTGGCAGGTGCCGGCGGTCTTCGTGCTCGAGGACAACCACTGGGCGGAGTCGACACCGGAAAGCCAGCATTCGCCGATCCAGGACCTGAGCAAGCGCGCCGAGGCGTTTGGGATGAAGGCGATCAAGGTCGACGGCCAGGACGTCGAGGAGGTGCACCGCGCCGCCTCGCGGGCCATCAAGCACGCTCGCGACGGCAAAGGCCCGGTCTTCCTTCACGCCGAGACCGAGCGCTTGGTCGGCCACTACGTCGGCGATCCGCAGGTCTATCGCGACAAGGAGCACCTCCGCGAGCTCCAGGAGACGCGCGATCCCATCACGCTGCTCCGCGAAAAGCTCGGCGTCTCCGACGAGGAGTTCGAGGCCGAGGACCGCGAGGTCGAGGAGCTCGTTGAAGGCTCGGTCGAATTCGCGAAAAACGGCACCGATCCCAAGCCCGAGGACGCGCTCAGAAACATCTATGCCTGAGCTCTCGTACCGCGAGGCGGTCCGCGACGCGCTCGCGCAGGCGATGCGCAAGGACGACGACGTCTTCATCATGGGCGAGGACATCGCCGAGATGGGCGGCTCGATGGGGGTCACGCAGGGGATGCTCGACGAGTTCGGCTCCGATCGCGTGCGCAACACGCCGATCTCCGAGATCGCGCTCGTCGGCTCGGGAATCGGCGCGGCGATGCAGGGGATGCGCCCCGTCGTCGAGGTCATGTACGAGGACTTCCTGACGGTCTCGATGGAGCAGATCGTCAACCAGGCCGCGAAGCACCGCTACATGTCGGGCGGGCAGCTGAAAGTCCCGCTGACGATTCGGACGCAGGGCGGGGCGGGCTGGTCTCCGGGCGCGCAACATGCCCAGCAGGTCGAAGCCTGGTTCGTCCACGTGCCAGGCCTCAAGGTTGTCTTCGCCTCGACGCCGGAGGACGTTCGCGGCCTGCTCTGGTCGGCGATCTACGACGACAACCCGGTCATCTTCTTCGAGCACCGCACGCTGTACGGAATCAAGGGTGAGGTTCCCGACGAGCTCGAGCCGATCCCGCTCGGAAAGGCGCGCGTGCACCGCGACGGTGAGGACGTGACGGTTGTCGCGACGGGCCGGCTCGTCCACGAGGCCCTGTCGGCAGCAGCAGAGGCCGAGAAGGAGGGCGTCTCGGTCGAGGTCTTCGACCCGCGCACCCTCCAGCCGCTCGACGAGGACGCGCTGATCGCGTCGGTCAAGAAGACCAACCGCTGCGTGGTCGCGCACGAGGCGATCGAGCGGATGGGCTTCGGCGCAGAGATTGCCGCCGTCGTCCAGGAGAAGGCATTCGACTGGCTCGACGCGCCGGTCGAGCGGGTCGGAGCCAAGTTCGCGCCGCTCCCGTTCGCGCCGGTCATGGAGAACTACGTGGTGCCGCACGCCGCCGACGTGCTCGAAGCGGTTCGCAAGACGGTTGCCCGTGGCTAGCGAGGTCAAGCTCCCACGGCTGGGCCAGGGCATGGAGTCCGGAACGATCGTCAAGTGGCTGAAGAACGAGGGCGACCCGGTCGAGAAGGGCGATCCGCTCTATGAGCTCGACACCGACAAGGTGACCCAGGAGGTCGAGGCCGAGGCCTCAGGTGTGCTGCTGAAGATCGCGGTCAGCGAGGGCGAGGTCCCCGTCGGCCGGACGATCGCCGTGATCGGCGAGCAGGGCGAGGAGGTGCCCGAAGTTGCCGCCGAAGAGCCGGCCAAGGAGGAGCCGGAAACGCCGGCGCCGCCGCAGGGAAACGGCCGCCCGGAAGAGGCGCCCGCTGTCGTGCAGCAGACCGGCGGGCGCGTGAAGGCCTCGCCGCTGGCGCGCCGGATCGCGCGCGAGCGCGGAATCGACCTCGCGGCGCTTCGCGGAACGGGGCCGGAGGGCAGGATCGTCGCCGAGGACGTCGAGCGGGGCCAGGCAGCGCCCGCGCAGGCGCCCCCTCCAATCGTCGCCGGCGAGATCGAGCGACGCGAGTTGACGAGCACGCGCAAGACGATCGCGCGGCGGCTGACCGAGGCGTGGCAGATCCCGGTGTTCCAGCTGCAGTCCTCGGCCGACATGACGCGCGTGAGCGCGCTCGTCGAGCGCCTTCGCGAGGAGGGCACGAAGGCGACGGTCACCGACGTCCTGACGAAGGTCTGCGGTGCCGCGCTGCTGCGTCACCGCGAGGTGAACGCGCAGTGGACGGACGACGCGATTCTGACTTTTCCGACCGCCAACGTCGGCATCGCTGTGGCGACGCCACAGGGCCTGATCGTCCCGGTGATCCGGGGCGTCGAGCGTCTTCGGCTCGCGGAGATCGCAGCAGCGCGTTACGACGTGGTCACGCGCGCGCGTGACGGAAAGCTGCAGCGCGCGGATCTCGAGGAAGGCACCTTCACGATCTCGAACCTCGGCATGTACCGGGTCGAGTCGTTCACCGCGGTCTTGAATCCGCCGCAGGCCGCGATCATCGCGGTCGGGTCGATCGACGAGCGCGCAGTGCCGGCCGGCGGAGAGATCGCCGTCCGGCCGATGATGACCCTGACGGCGACCTTCGACCACCGCGCTGTCGACGGCGCCCCCGCCGCCGAGTTCCTCCAGACGGTCAAGGAGCTGCTGGAGGAGCCCGGCCTGATGCTGTGAGAATCTGGTACCGCGTCAGCAGTCTTGGACTGGCGCGGGCCTTCTACGTCGACGTGCTCGGGTTCACTGAGACGTTCGTCGCCGACGAGAGCGCGTGGGTGGCGCTCGACCACGGCAACACCGAGATCGCGCTGGCCGAGGGGGAGCCGCAGCCTGAGGACGAGGCCGGAGTCGCGACGATCGACGTCGACGACATCAAGGCGGAGCGTGAGCGGCTCGAGCAGAGTGGCGTCCGGGTCGGCACGGTGCTCGAGCTGCAGGGCGCAATGCGGCTCCTCGACGTCTACGACCCTGACGGCAACCGGCTCCAGCTCGCGGAGGACATCTCGTGATCCGGCGCGCGGGGCCGCAGGACGTGCCATTCCTGAAGGACATGCTCCGGCACGCGTACTACTGGCGGGCGGCGAGCGTGCCGGAGTCGGGCGAGCCGCCGGTGCAGCGGTACGTCGAGCGGTGGGGGCGGCCGGGCGACACGGCGCTGATCGCGATCAAGGATTTTCAGCCGGTCGGGGCGGCGTGGTACCGGCTTTTCAGGGCGGACAACCCGGGCTACGGGTTCGTGGACGAGGAGACGCCGGAGCTCTCGATAGCGGTCGTGCCGAGCAGGCGCGGGACCGGGCTCGGGTCGGAGCTGCTCGACGCCCTGATGGCGCGGGCCCGGTCGGACGGGTACGCGTCGATCAGCCTGAGCGTGGAGAAGGACAACCCGGCGGTCGGGCTGTACGAGCGGCACGGGTTCCGGAAGGTGGGCGAGGACGACGGCGCGTACACGATGCAGGCCGAGCTGCGCGGCGAAACGGAGCCGAGCCCCTCTTAAATGTTCACGCGCGCGCGTCCCCACCCTTGGGTGGGGATCGAAGGTCCACCCGCCGCCCGCGACGAGCGTACCCACCCAACCGCCACGTGTCTGTGACGGAACCGCGCCGAAACTGCAAATCCACAGCCCGAAGCCCGAAACCGCCGCCCCTCGCTAGGATCGCGCCGACCCCAAGCAAGGAGCCCAGGAGATGGAATGTGACGTTGCGGTCCTCGGCGGCGGCCCGGGCGGCTACACCGCCGCAATCCGTGCGGCCCAGCTAGGCGCCAAGACCATCTGCATCGAGAAAGAGCCCGAGCTCGGCGGCACCTGCCTCCGGGTCGGCTGCATCCCCACCAAGGCCTGGGTGCAGACCGCCTTCGCGCTGAAGGAAGCCGAAGAGACCTTCGGAAAGCTCGGCGTCAACACCGGCCCGCCGCAGCTCGACTTCGCGAAAGCCAACGAGTGGAAACAAGCGGTCGTCCACCAGATGACCCGGGGCGTCGCGAGCCTCTTCAAGGCGAACGGTGTCGAATGGGTCAACGGCACCGGCCGCTTCAGCGACCCGAACACGATCGAGGTCGAAGACGCGGAGCCCGTGACCTTCAAGCAGGCCGTCATCGCCACCGGCTCGTATCCGCTCCGGCCGCCCATCGACGGGCTCGACTCACCTCGCTGCGTCGACTCCACGGGCCTCCTCGCCCAAACGCAACTCCCCCAGCGCCTGGTCGTCCTCGGCGGCGGCATCATCGGCTGCGAGTTCGCGAGCATCTTCCGCCGCTTCGGCTCCGAGGTGACGATCATCGAGATGCTCCCGCAGCTGATCCCGCAGGAGGACGCGGACGCCGCGAAGGAGCTCGCCAAGCAGTTCCAGAAGCGCGGCATCAAGCTCCACCTCGAGACCTCGGCCGATCGCGTCGACGACACTGGCTCCTCGATCCGTGTCCACCACGGCGGCGAGAGCACCGAGGCCGACCTGATGCTCGTCGCCACCGGCCGCGGCCCGACCGTCGAGAACCTCGGGCTGGAGGACATCCAGGTCGAGTTCGACAAGCGCAAGGGCATCGCCGCCGACGAGCACCGCCGCACGACCCAGCAGCACATCTACGCGGTCGGCGACTGCGCCGGCTACTGGCAGCTCGCGCACACGGCGTTCAGAGAAGGCGAGGTCGCCGCGGAGAACGCCATGGGCCACGAGGCGACGGTCGACAACCGCGGCGTCCCGCGCCCGATCTACACCGACCCGGAGATTGCCGGCGTCGGCCTC
>DATDFL010000086.1:0-9064 GCA_036522595.1 Gaiellaceae bacterium | reverse complement strand
ACCTTGTCGCCCATCTGCGCCATCACGCGCGCGGGCGGTCCGACGAAGACGAGGTCGTTGTCGGCACACGCCTCGACGAAGGCCGGGTTCTCGGCGAGGAACCCCCAGCCCGGATGGACGGCCTGGCAGCCCGTCGTCGTTGCGGCGGCGATCAGGGAGGGAATGCGGAGGTAGCTCTCGGTCGCCTGCGGCGGCCCGATGCAAACGGCGCGGTCGGCGAGCCTGACGTGGAGCGCGTCCGTGTCGGCGGTGGAGTACACGGCGACGGCTTCGACGTCCGACTCGTGCAGCGCACGGATAACGCGCACGGCCACCTCGCCCCGGTTCGCGACCAAGACGCGGTTGAACATCAGACGGCGTCGAGCGGCGGCGCGGAGGAGACCGGCTCGAGCTCGAAGAGGAGCTGGCCGAACTCGACCGGCTCGGCGTTGCGCACGTGGATCCCGCGGACGATCCCGGCGGCGTCGGCCTTGATCTCGTTCATCAGCTTCATCGCCTCGAGGATGCAGAGCGTCTGCCCCGGCGCGACGGTGTCGCCTTCCTCGACGAACGGCGGCGCGCCCGGCTGCGGCGCGCGGTAGAAGACGCCGACCATGGGGGCCTCCACGCGGACGAAGCCGTTGGTCTCCGGCGACGGCGCGGGCGAGCCCTCGCTGGGCGCCTGCTCGGCGGCGGCCGCGGCCAGCCCAGCCGCGAGCGGCTCGGGTGTCCGGCGCACCGAGACGCGCATCCCCGAGTCCTCGATCGTGACCTCGCCGACGCCGGACTCCTGAACGATCCGGACGATCTCGCGGATCCGCTCTGCCCGCGACTGGTCGACGCCCCCGGTCGCGAGGCTCTCGTCGCGCTGCGCCCGCCCGCGGATCGCCTGCAGAAGCGGCTCTGCCTCGTCTCCGAACAGGGCCAGCAGCAGGAGCTCCTCCTCGCTCGAGGCGAGCCCTTTCGCCTCGGCGCGGAGCTGCTCGAGGTCGACGGGCTCTTCGTCCGGGGCAGGCTCGCCGGAGACGAGCTGGACCGCGCGGCGCACCGCGGCGTCGATCGGCCCCGGCGTGCTCCCGAAGCGGCCCTCGATCAGGCCCTTCAGCTCGTCGACCACGGTCTGGTAGCGCGCAGCGGAGAGCACGTGCAGCAGGGCCTGCGAGCCGAGGATCTGTCCGATCGGCGCAGCAAGCGGCGGCCAGCCGACCTCTTCTCGGATGCGGCTCAGCTCGTCGAGCACCTCGTCGAGCCGGTCGCCGGCGCCCAGGGCCCGAAGGTGGGCGTCCAGGGCGGCCACGAGGCCGGAGGGGAAGCGGTGCTCGGCGGCGCGGACGGCGATCCGGGGGGCCAGCGGCGTGACGGGCTCGTCGCCGATGTGCTCGTCGACCAGCTCGGATGCGCGCCAGAGCGCCTCGACGTCGACCCCCGGATCGAGCCCGAGGCCCGCCAGCGCCTTGGCGATCGCCTCGCCGGAGACGCGGTGAATCGTCAGCGCAACCGGATAGACGGCGCAAGCGATCAGGTCGGCACCGCCGCGAGCAGCTTCGAGGCCCGCGGCCATCGCGTTGCCGGCAGCGCCCTGGCAGTAGAGGCCGACCGGCAGGCCGCTCTTCTCCGAGAGCGTCACTGTCAGCTCGTGGGCTTGCTGGGGCTCGAGCGAGCCGGAGGGGTCGTGCACCAGGACGCGTGTCGCGCCGAGGTCGGGCAGCTTGCGCGCCTGCTCAACCAGGACGTCCGTTTCGCCCGTGTAGCCCGAGCCGTAGACGAGGCCGGCGTCGAACTCTTTGCCGGCTTCGGTGATCGCCTCGCCCGCTTCGCGCAGGTTTTCGACGTCGTTCAGCGGATCGTGCAGGCGGAAGACCTCGATGCCGCTCTCGGCCGCCGAAGCGACGAAGCGACGGGCGAAGTCGCCGCCAACCGGGTGCGAGCCGACGAGGAAGCGGCCGCGCAACGCCATTGCGAGCGGCGTCTCGGTGCGATCGTTCAGCGCGCGGATGCGCTCCCAAGGGCTCTCGACGCCGCGGCGCACCGCCGTGTCGAAGACGCCGCCGCCGGAGACCTCGAGGTACGCGAATCCGGCCTTGTCGAGGATCCCGGCGAGCTCGAGAAGGTCGGCGGTCGGCATCCGCCCGGCAAGGGGCTCCTGTCCGAGCAGCCGAATGGTCGTGTCCACCAGGACGGGCACGTGGGGAGCCTAGCGCCGCTCGAAAGCGAGCGTAATCGCCGCGTGGTAGGCATAGCATTCCGGCCTATGCGGGAGTTGCGCCCTGGCGTCTGGCACTGGCAAGCGCCGCATCCGGAGTGGAACGAGGAGCGGTGGTGGCCGGAGCTCGTCTCGTCGTACGCGATCGAGGTCCGCGACGACTTCGTCCTGTTCGACCCGCTCTCCGTCCCCGACGAGCTGCGCCGGCGGGCGACCGCAGTCGTCCTGACTGCGCCGTACCACGAGCGCGACGCCCGTGGGCTCGGCCTCCCCGTGCACACGCCGCCCGCAGACACCTGGGAGGACTGGGTCGAGAAGTTCGGCGTCGACCCCGATCAGGTGCGCGGCATGGAGAGCGACGACCTCGCCTGGCTGCGCGCCGGCCAGGGCGAGGGACACTTCCACGGCCCCGGCGCGTGGCCGTTCGGCATGCAGGTGTACGGGGGCCGCGAGGACAACGACCTCATCCTCTGGCTGCCGTCGGTCAAGGCGATCGTCAGCGGCGACTCGCTGTCCGACTTCGGCGAGGGACTGGGCATCCAGCTCGGCGGCCGGAAGCACGTGACCCACGACGACGTCGTCCAACGGCTCCGTCCGCTCCTCGATCTGCCGGTCGAGCTCGTCCTGCCCGCGCACGGCGAGCCGACGGATCGCGCCGAACTCGAGCGCGTGCTTGCCTGAGCGGTGACCGTTTCAGCGCGCCGGCTCGAGCGCTCTCGCCGCCGCAAGCAGTAGGTCGGCGCTCGACGCGTGGATCGTGACGTAGGTGCCGTCGGCGACAGTGAAGCCAAACGGCGACCTGAAGGTGTAAAGCCACCCTGCCGGCGGCTCGTCACCGCGGACGAAGGCCCACATGTTGCCGAAGGCAAGCGTGCGGCTGGGTGCCGCCTGAATCCACACATAGGGCTGCGAGACGTCGATGCGACCGCTCGCGTTAAGGGTGCCGTACTTGAGCTCGAGCCCTGTGCCGGTCGCCGGAGGTCGCACGTGGTTGGCGAAGGCCGTCCGAAGCGATTGGCGCTCGGCCTTCGCGAGCGCGAGGCCCTCCACCTTCGCTCCTGCCCACACCGCGCCAGGAACTGCCTCTGCGATCGCGTTGCCCTCGAGCGGCAGGCTCTCCTCGTCGGTGGCACTGCCGAAAGAAGCGAGGGCCCGCTCGGGGAGCTCTTCCGCGGTCGGTCGCCGGAAATCGGCGGCCGCGAAGGAGATCGTCTCGATCGAGGTGATCCTGAGGCGCAAGCCGGAGTCGTTCTCCAGCAACACCGGCTTGTGGGTTGCGTGATCGAGGGCGACCCTTTCGTTGCCGGCCGCCGTCTCGAACTCGAGCCAGTCCACGGGCCGACCGTCGAGCCGGCCGCTGCCGGCCTCGCGCGCCTGGCCCGACGCGAGCGCCTCCTGATAGCCGTCGACGAAGCCGGAGAGGCCAGGATCGAGCGTCGGCTTCGGGCGTGGGACGACGTGCGGCGTGGTGCCGTTATCTCCGGAGAGGTTGCAGCTCACCCGCGCCTTGGTCGCCTGGATCGGGTGGGCGGCGATCCAGGTGCAGTCGTAGAGGATCCCGGTCGGCGTGTAGCCGCCACGCGGCGTCTCGAGCGTGTCGTCGACGATCGCCGAGCCGGCCCGGACGGTGTCCCGCTTCAAGCCCTTGGCGGCGTCGAACCAAATCTCCTCCTCCTGCTGGGGTCGGCTGCTCTGCACGTCCCCGGTCTTGATCTCGATCAGCTGGCCGCCGGCAGGTGCCTGCGTTTCTGCGATCACGTGGAGGACCGGTTGCGAGCCGATCGCAGCGAGCGCGGAATCGGTGAGGCTGCCGCCGGACCGAGCCCAGGGCGCGATCAGTGCGATCGCGACGACGGCGGCCACGGCGGCTGCAACGACTACGAGTCGCGAGGTGCGAAGGAACGGTCCCGGCAGTCGTCTCCTCGCCGCATCCGCGTCCGCTTGGGCGAGCGCGTCCGCGATCGCGACGAGCTCAGGTTCGTCGAGCAGAAGCGGTCGGAGATCGGGATCGGTCCAGACATCGTGTGTCGTAGTCACGGCGTGACTCCTCTCATCTCAAGCTGGTGGCGAAGATTGGCGAGGCCGCGCGACAAACGCATTCGGCAGGCCTCCTCAGTCGCTCCGACCTCAGCGGCGATCTCGGCGAACGAACGACCTTCGAGCACCTTCATAACGACGACTCGCCGCTGCGGCTCGTCGAGTGAGCGCAGCCCGTCGAGCAAGGCGTTGACGATCGACGGACCGTAGGAACGCTCGTCGTCGACACCGCCTACGTCCTCCGAGTCGAGGGTGACCCCCAACCGCATCGAAGCCTTGAATCGATCGATCAGACGTCGCCGGGCGACGGTGTACAACCAGGCGAGGGGCGGCGCGGCCTCCGCGTCGAGCCTTGCCTGACTGAGAGCTGAGATCGCAGCCTCGAAGACCTCCTGCGTGAGGTCTTCTGCCTCCTCACGCGAGGACGTGCGGCGGCGGACGAACCTGTAGACGCTCCCGTACTGGCGGCGCCAGGGCTCAACCGGGTACTCGTTCATCGCCATGTCTATCGAGTCACGGCGGCAAACGTAACGCCTCCTCGCCTGTGCGGCGCGCTAGCGCCTGACTGCTTTTGGACGCAGGAGCGCGTCAGGCCCGCGAGATGTAGCGGCCCTCGCGCGGGTCGACCTTGATCCGGTCGCCCGGGTTCACGAAGAGCGGCACCTGCACGACGGCGCCCGTCTCGAGCGTCGCGGGCTTCGTCACGTTCGACACCGTGTCGCCGCGCACGCCTGGATCGGTCTGGGCCACCGCGAGCTCGACGGCCGAAGGCATCTGCACCCCCGCGGGGCGGCCGTCGACCCAGAGGATCTGCACGTTGCTCGACGGCTCCAGGTACGGCAGGGCGTCCTCGACCCCGGCGTGCGGCAGCGAGAACTGCTCGTACGTGTCGGTGTCCATGAACACCACCTCGTCGCCCGCGTCGTAGAGGTACTGCACGTCCTTGACCTCCGTATGCACGCGCTGGAACTTCTCGCCGGCGCGGAAGGTCTTGTCGACGACGGCGCCCGTGTCGAGGTTGCGCAGCCGCGAGCGGACGAACGCGCCGCCCTTGCCCGGCTTGACGTGCTGGAACTCGAGGATGCGCCAGACCGCGCTGTCGATCTGGATGTGCATCCCGTTCTTGAACTGGTTCGTGTTGACGGTCTCTGCCATGGAGCGGGCGAGTCTAGTCGACGGTCACGAGCTCCTTGGTGAAGCTGGTGAGCACCTCCGGGCCGTCCTCCGTGACGATCACGAGATCCTCGATCCGGACGCCCCCCTCTCCGGGCAGGTAGATCCCGGGCTCGACCGTGACGACGTTCCCAGCGGCCAGCGTGTCGTCGGACGTCTGGCTGAGCCGCGGCGCCTCGTGCACCTCGATGCCGAGGCCGTGACCGAGGCCGTGGCCGAACCAGTCGCCGTAGCCGGCCTCGTCGATGAGCGCCCGCGCCGCCCCGTCTGCGTCGACGCCGGTTGTTCCCGCGCGAACGGCCTCGAGCCCGGCCTGCTGCGCCCGGTGGGTGACCGCGTAGATCTCCTGGAGCCGCTCCGGCAGCTCGCCGGTCGCGAACGTGCGCGTGCAGTCGGACGAGTAGCCGTCGACGGCGGCGGCCGCGTCCACGACGATGGTCTCTCCCGGACCGATCACGCGGTCGCCCGCGCGATGGTGCGGCAGCGCGGAGTTCGGGCCGCTGGCGACGATGATCTCGAAGGCCGGACCCTTCGCGCCCTGCTCGTGGAAGAGCTGCTCCAGCCGCCACGCCATGTCGCGCTCCGTCCGTCCGGTGAAGCGTTCCTCCGCGAAGCGTTCGAGCGCCTCGCTCGTCGCCCGGCCACCTGCGCGGATGGCTTCGAGCTCGCCCTCGTCCTTGACCGCACGCAGCGCCTCGACGAGGCCGCGCCGCGGCACGAGGTCGAGACCGCCCGCCGCAAGGGCCTGATACTCGGCGTAGGTGAGGATCATGTCCTCGAAGCCGACGCGGCCCTCGAGCTCGGCCAGCGTCACGTAGAGATTGCGGTTGCCCTCCACGAACTCGACGCCGTCGCGCTCGAGCGCCTTGCCCGCCGACGCGTAGCGGAAGTCGCTGAACACGCGGACGCGGTCGGGCTCGACCACCACCGCGGCGTTCGAGCTCGAAAAGCCCGTCAGGTACCAGACGTTCGCGGGAGCCGAGACGAGCAGCGGCTCCTCGAGGGTCTCGCGAAGGCGGTCGACGCGAGCGTTCACCTCGCGAGAAACTCCAGCGCTTCGCGGTAGCCCTCCGGCCCCTTGCCGATCACGCGCTTCGTCACGACGTCCGCGATCACGGAGTGCCGCCGCCATTCCTCGCGGTTCTCGATGTCCGACAGATGCACCTCGACGACCGGGACGTCGAGGAGGTCGATCGCATCGTGGATCGCGTAGCTGTAGTGCGTCCACGCGCCGGGATTGACGACGACGCCTCCTGCCCAGTCGAGCGCGTCGTGGCACCACGCGACGAACAGGCCCTCGAGATTCGTCTGCCGGCAGTCCGCATGCAGCTCGAGCTCGAGCGCCCACTCGTAGATCCGCGTCTCGAGCTGCGTCAGGGTCAAGCCGCCGTAGAGCGCCGGGTCGCGGCGGTGCAGGACGTCGAGGTTCACGCCGTTGAGGACGGCCACGCGCACGCGGTGGACTCTAGTCGTCGATGAGCTCGTCGAGCGCGGCGCGCACTTCGTCCTCGGGCCGGTCGACTCCGGTGACGGGCTTGCCCGGCGCTTCCAGCAGGACGAGCCGTGGCTTGCCGGCCTGCGCCTTCTTGTCGCGCGCCAAGGCTGCCCACGCGGCCTCGCGATTCACGCGCACCGGCTTCGGCGAGAGCGTCTTCTCGACAGGCTCGGTGTCGAGGCCCGACAGCCGCAGCGCCGCGAGCAGCCCGAGCGCGACCGCCTCTCCATGGCTGACGCGCGCGTAGCCGCCGGCGGCCTCCAGCGCGTGCGCGAACGTGTGGCCGAGGTTCAGGATCGCCCGCTCGCCGCGCTCGTAGGGATCGCGCAGGCACACCGCCGCCTTGTACGCGGCGCAGCGGCGCACGAGCTCGGCGTCCGAGAGCTCCCAGTAGGGCTCGCCCGCGAGCAGGCCCGTCTTCACGACCTCCGCCATCCCCGCCCGCCGCTCGGCCTCCGGGAGCGTCTCGAGCAGCGCCGGGTCGATGACCGTCCGCTCCGGCCAGTGGAACGCACCGACGAGGTTCTTCCCCTCCGGCAGGTTGACCGCCGTCTTGCCGCCGATCGCCGCGTCGACCTGGCCGACGAGCGTCGTCGGGACCGGGATCCAGCGGATCCCGCGCAGGTACGCCGCCGCCGCGAAGCCGGCCGCGTCCGTTGTGCAGCCGCCGCCGAACGCGACGATCGTGCCGTGGCGGTCGAGCCGCAGCTCGTGCCAGATCCGCTCGACCGCACCGAGGCTCTTGGCCTCCTCACCCGCCCGCAGCGCATGGACCGGCGCCTCGAGGGGCGCGCCGTGCAGCCCGAGCACCGTGGCATCCGCGAGCACCTCGAGCTCGCCGGCGGGAACGAGCTCGGCGAGCCGCCCGAACGCTCCCTCCTCGACCACGATCCCGGCTGCCGCAAGCACCACCGCTTCCGCCTCCGAAGCGCGAACGTCGGCGCACTCCTCGTACAGCGGGCCGCGCCGCTCGTGGAGCGCGCGGAAGCTCTCCTCGTCGCGGGCCAGCGGCCTGCCGCTACCGCCTACGCGGCCCCAGGCCGTGGCCGGATCGACCTCGATCCAGACCGTGAGCGCGTGCTCGCGCAGCGCCCGGCGGATCCGCGGAGTCTCGACGGCTCCGCCGCCGAGCGCGAGCACCGCGGGCCGCTCGTACTCGAGCGCATGCAGCGTCGCCTCCGCCTCGAGCACGCGGAACTCCGCCTCGCCGCGCTGCTCGAAGAGCTCCGGGATCGTCTGCCGCACGGACCGCTCGAGCTCCCGGTCGAGGTCGACCAGCCGCCGCCCGAGCCGGTGCGCGATCTCGGCGCCGAGCGTCGACTTGCCCGCGCCCATGAAGCCGATCAGCGCGACGTGCCGGTCTAGCGCGTGCGCCACGGGATGCGCTCCACGTAGGCGCGCCAGGCGCCGACGAAGTCCTCCAGCGAGTCGCCGCCGAACTTCTCGCGAGCGGCGCGCGCGAGCTCGAAGGCGACCGCGCTCTCGGCGACGACCGCAAGCGCCTCGACGGCCGCGACGTCACTGCGCTCGACGAGCGCCTCTCCCGGCTCGCCGCTCTCGAGATCGACGGAGCGAAGCGGACGCATCAGCGTCGGCAGCGGCTTCATCGCAGCGCGCACGATGACCGCCTCGCCGTTCGACACACCGCCTTCGATGCCACCCGCGAAGTTGGTCTCGCGGTGCAGCGCACCCTGCTCGTCGACGAGGATCTCGTCGTGGGCCGCCGAGCCGCGGCGCTCCGCGAGCTCGAAGCCCGCGCCGATCTCGGCGCCTTTCACCGCCTGGATGCCCATCAGCGCCGCCGCGAGCCGCGCGTCGAGCCGCTCCTCCTTCGTCGCGTATGAACCGAGCCCCGGAGGAGCTCCCTGCGCGACAACCTCGACGACGCCGCCAACGGTGTCGCGCTCGGCGCGCGCCTCGTCGATCCGCAGCTCCAGGTCATCCGAGACAACCCGGCCCTCGACCGAGACGCCGATCTCTCGGAGCAGCGCCTTCGCCACGGCGCCGGCCGCGACCGCCACCGCGGTCTGACGCGCGCTTGCCCGCTCCAGTGCGTCGCGCGCGTCCGCCAGTCCGAACTTCATCGCGCCCGCGAGATCCGCGTGCCCCGGCCGCGGCAGCGTGACCGGCTTCGAGCCCTTGCCGCCTGCCTCGCCCTCCGGAGGCCACGGGCTCAT
>DATDFL010000085.1:0-6153 GCA_036522595.1 Gaiellaceae bacterium | reverse complement strand
GAACAACGCCGCCGCGTCTTCCTTTGACCTCGACCGTTTCAGCGTCCGAGAACTCGAAAGCACCAGCCGCCAAGGAGGCTGTTCGATCGCCGACAATAATGTCGCCGGCTGCGGCGGTCTGCTCGAGCCTCGCGGCGATGTTCACGGCGTCGCCGGTTACGAAGGAGCCGCCCTCGCGGGCGCGTCCGACGACGACTTCGCCGGTGTTGACGCCGATCCGCGCCTGGACGCCGAGCTCGGGAAGCGCGTCGCGCATCTCGACGGCCGCTCGCACCGCGCGGAGGGCATCGTCCTCGTGCAGCTGCGGCACGCCGAAGACGGCCATGACCGCGTCGCCGATGAACTTCTCGACGCTGCCGCCGTGGCGCTCGACGATCGCCTTCATCCCGTCGAAGTAGCGGCCGAGGAGCGTGCGCAGCGCCTCGGGGTCGGTCGACTCTCCGAGCGCGGTCGAGCCGACGACGTCGCAGAAGAGCACCGTGACGACCTTGCGATACTCGCGGGCCGCGGGCTCGGCTGGGCCCAGTTCGGCCCCGCACGCGTTGCAGAACCGTGAGTCGGCAGGATTCTCGCGTCCGCAGCTCGGACAGGTCAGCACGGGACAAGCGTACGACTGGAAGGATCACGGAGTCCATGAGCGACGCCCGCTACGACGAGATCGGCGCCGGCTACTCGGCGACTCGCCGCGAGGATCCTCGGATCGCCGCGGTGATCCACGAGGCGCTCGGGGACGCGCGGACGGTCGTCAACGTCGGCGCCGGGTCGGGCTCCTACGAGCCCCGCGATCGTGAGGTGACCCCGGTCGAGCCGAGCGAGGTGATGATCGCGCAGCGCGACCCTGGGCGCCCGCAGGCGATCCGCTCGAGCGCGTACCCGCTGCCGTTCCCCGACCAGAGCTTCGACGCGGCGATGGCCGTCCTCACCGTCCACCACTGGGACGCAGACCAGGAACGCGGGATTCGCGAGCTGCGGCGCGTGGCGCGCGGGCCGGTCGTGATCTACAGCTTCGACGTCGAGGTCTCCGCGCGTATGTGGCTGATCGCCGACTACTTCCCCGAGCTCGCCGATCTCGACCGGCGCACCTGCCCGTCGCCTGAGACGATCGCCGGCTGGCTCGGTGGTGAGGCCGAGATCCGAGCGGTCCCGATCTCGCGAGACACTCCCGACTGGAGCCTCGGCTCCTTCTGGGCGCATCCGGAGCGAGTGCTCGATCCGAACGCGCGTGCCTCGACCTCGGGCTTCGCGCGCTTGCCTCCTGAGATCGGCAACCGGGTCGTGGAGGCTGTCGCGCGTGACTTGCGAGACGGGACCTGGGAGGCGCGCTACGGGCATCTGCGCGCGCTCGACGAGTACGACGTCGGGATGCGCCTCGTGGTGTCTCGGCCCGGCTAGCCTGCCCAGATGCTCACCGGTAGGTGCGAGTGCGGCGCGGTGGAGTACCAGGTCGCCGACGAGTTTCTCTACGCGATGAATTGCCACTGCTCGAACTGCCGCGCTGCGACCGGCTCGGCGTTCAAGGCGATGGCGGGAATCCAGCGCGAGAAGCTCCGGATCACCCAGGGCGTCGACAAGCTGCTGGTCTGGGGCGAGGAGGACGCGAACCACACGCGCTGCGGGGTCTGCGGGTCGCTGCTCTACTCGGTCGTGCGCGAGGGCGAGTACGTGCACGTCGCGCTCGGGTCGCTCCGCGACGAGCCGAGCATCAGGCCGAGCGAGCACATCTTCGTCGGCTCGAAGGCGCCATGGTTCGAGATCACCGACGACCTGCCGCAAAACGAAGAGCTCTGACGCGGAGGGAGCGAGCCACTCCCTCCGCGTCAAGGTGATGTTCGTCTAGCAGATCTCGGCCACGACCTGCCCAGTGCCGGGATGGCCGGGGTCGGGCCCGTAGCCGGGGTTCGTGTGCACGACGACCATGTGGACGGTGTCGCCGTGGATCGTCGAGCCCGACTTGGTGATCAGGCTGGACACGATCACGGCCATGAACTCGGGCAGCGGCCCGGCCGGCGGATGTCCGCTGTTGCCCGGCGGCGCGGTCCAGTTGGTCCCGCACGTCACCGTGGCCGGGTTCGTCTCGAAGCCCTTGAACGAGGCCGGTGCGCCTCCGCCCGTCAGGCTGTTCAGCGACGACCACTGCGCTCCCCAGAAGGTGACGTTCGTGCCGACCGCGGCGTTGTTGTCGCCGATCACGAAGTTCCCCCCGCTCGCCACGACGCAGAAGACGAACGTCGAGGCCGAGGAGCTGTTGTTGGTGGTGTCTGGATCCATTTCGTCGCCGGTGACGGTGGCGGTGTTCGTCAGCGTCGATCCGCAGGACGCGGTGACGCTCACGACGACGGTGATCGTCGCCGAGCCGCCGTTGGCCACGGTGCCGAGATCGCAGGACACGGTGCTGTCACACGAGCCCTGGCTCGGCGTCGCCGAGACGAACGTCTCGCCGGCCGGGAGCGGATCGTCGACGGTCACGTTGTGGGCGTCGAATGGCCCGGCGTTCGACACGTTCAGCGTGTAGGTCGCAGTCCCGCCGCTCTGCACAGTCGCCGGCCCGGTCTTCGAGATCGAGAGGTCGGCGGTGGGGATCGGCGGCGCGAACCCGCCGCAGATCTGGACGAGGCTGTTCTCGTTCGAGACGGTTCCGTCGTCGTAGCGCGTTCCGTCCTGCGTCAGGTAGAGGCAGCTATCAGCGCCAACCTGGCTGAGATCTCCGCGGAAGCCGCCGCTCGCGAAGAGCGACTGGATCGGCACCTGCGTGTAGTCGTCGGCCGGGAAGTCGAACCGCGTCATGTCGCCGTTCGTGTCGTTCGTGACCACGAACTTCGGGGTCGACGCGTGGAACGCGATCCCGTCCGGCTCGCTCGTCATCGGGACGTGCTGGACCAGGTTGCCGTTGCGGTCGAGGATCGTCAGCCGAAGGCTCGGGCTCCGGTTCGAGAGGAAGACGAAGTTCCCGTCCGGAGAGAAGGCGACGCCGTCGACGAAGTTCCCCGTCGTGACCGTGGAGAACGTCGAGAACGTCGTCAGGCCCTCGTCGACCCTGTAGAGCGTGCCGTCCGAGCCGACGTAGACGAAGTCGCCGGTCTGCGGGTCGAGGGCGATTCCCAGTGCGTTGCCGGCCGGCCCGAACGGTCCGCCGATGGGCGCTCCAGTGTTCGGGTCGAGCTCGCGCACGCCCGCGAAGGTGTTCGTGTAGAGGTTGCCGTTCACCCCGTTGGCGAGGCCGCAACCGGAGCTGCTCGCGACGTGCGTGCCTTGATGGAGCGTGGTGCCGTTCACGACGAACGTCGACGAGCCGTCGAAGCGCGTCATCCCGCCGCCGTCGGGCGCACACTCGTCGACCCATGGATCGGCGTCGGGCGCGAATCCCACGCCGCCCATGAAGTTCGTCGAGACGCCGTAGATCGACTGGGTGAAGCCAGGCTGGAGGAACGTGAATGACTGCCCTGCGTTTGCGATCGCCGGTAGCGCGAGCGCACAGAGGGCAGCTGCTGCCGCCGCCAGCCAGTGGCGACGGGATGGTCTTCGGACTCTCACGGGAGGGACCCCCTTTTCGGATGCGAACCCATTTGCCTGCACCTGGGCTGAGGGAGTCGCATCCGAGGGGCCGCTCTCGCGGCAACTTCCGCTCCGGTCCGGTGCACTTCGAATTCTGGCGATCTGCTCACGAAGGTCAAGCCTCGTCCGAGGCATACTGATCGCGGGATGGGAGTGCCGGAAAGGCTCGCACGAGCGTCGAGCCGCCATCCGCGGCGGGTTTTCCTCGCCTGGCTCGGTGCGATCGTGGTCGCGCTCGCACTCGCCGTCTTGCTCCTGCCCGGGAACCTGACGACCACGGGGCACGTGACCGGGAACCCGGAGTCGAAGCAGGCGGAGGATCTGTTCTACCGGCTCCCGTACGACAAGAACAGCGTCGACGAGCTGATCGTCGTCCGGTCGCCGACGCGGACGGTCGACCAGCCCGAGTTCAGGTCGTTCCTGGGGCGGCTCGACACGCAGAGCAAGGCCACCGGGGTGGTGTACCGCAAGCGCCTGCTCGGGGTCTCCGACGACCAGCATGCGGTGCTGATCGGGATCCAGCGCAAGGCCGACGTCGACAAGCTGTTGAGCCTCGTCCAGCGCGAGGACGGGCGAGACGGCTTCCAGGTCGTGATGACCGGCGAGGGCACGCTCGACCACGACTTCAACGACCTTTCGCAGCACGACCTCAAGTCCGGCGAGCTTCAGGTCGGCCTGCCGGCCGCGCTCGTCGTGCTGATCCTCGTCTTCGGTGCCGTGGTCGCGGGGGTCGTGCCTCTTGTGATGGCGATCGTCGCGATCATCGTCGCGCTCGGGCTCGGCGCGCTCTTCGCGGCGGCGTTCTCGCTCTCGGTGTTCTTCATCAACATGCTCACGGGGATGGGGCTCGCCCTGGGGATCGACTACTCGCTGTTCGTCGTCTCGCGCTACCGCGAGGAGCGCGGGCGCGGGCGGGACGAGCTCGCTGCGATCGCCGCCTCGGGAGCTACGGCCAGCCGCGCCGTGCTGTTCAGCGGAACGGTTTTCGTGATCGCGCTGACCGGGATGCTGCTCGTCCCCTCGAACATCATGAAGAGCCTCGCCGCCGCGGCGATCCTCGTCGGCATCGTCTCGGTGCTCGCCGCGCTGACGCTGCTTCCCGCGTTGCTCGGGAAGCTTGGCGATCGCGTGAACGCTCTTCGCGTCCCGTTCTTCTGGCGCGCCTCGGGTGAGAGCCGCTTCTGGGGCGCGATCGTGCGCGGCGTCATGCGCCGGCCGGTCGCGAGCCTGGTCGTCTTTGCGGCGCTGCTGATCGCCGCCGCGGTTCCGATCTACGGCCTCACGCTCGGGGCGAGCGGGGTGAGCACGCTGCCCAAGCGGGTCGAGGCGAGGAAGGGCTTCGAGGCGATCGCGCGGGACTTCCCGCAGGCGAGCTCGAGCCCGGCGCTGATCGCCGTGCAGGGCGACGTGCAGTCGCCGCGCGTGCGGAGCGCGATCTCGCGGCTGCGGGCGGAGCTCAGGCGTGATCCTGCGTTCGGCCGGAGCGACCTGCGTTTCTCGGGCGATCTGGCCGCGATCGGCGTCAACGTCTCGGGCGACAAGACGGGCTCGCGCGCTCTGGACGCGGTTCGGCGCCTGCGTTCCGCCCTGATCCCGGAGGCGTTCCGCGGTACCGGTGCGCGCGTGCTCGTCGGAGGCGACACGGCCGACAACGTCGATTTCATCGACGCGATGAACGCGTGGCTGCCGATCGTGTTCGTCTTCGTGCTCGGGTTGAGCTTCGTGATCTTGACCGTCGTCTTCCGCTCGATCGTGATCGCGGCGACGTCGATCGTCCTGAACCTGCTCTCCGTGGGCGCTGCCTACGGGCTCGTGATCCTCGTCTTCCGGCACGGGGTCGCGAGCGGGCTGCTCGGATTCCAGCGGGTCGATGCGATCGAGGCCTGGGTGCCGCTGTTTCTCTTCTCGGTGCTGTTCGGGCTCTCGATGGACTACCAGGTGTTCCTGCTGAGCCGGATCAAGGAGCGCTACGACGCAACGCGTTCGACGCTGGATGCGGTGACCCACGGCGTGTCGTCGACCGCGCGGCTGATCACCGGCGCTGCGCTGATCATCGTCGCCGTGTTCCTCGGCTTTGCGATGGGCGACCTCGTCATGTTTCAGCAGATGGGCTTCGGCATCGCGGTGGCGCTGCTGATCGACGCGACGATCATCCGGTCGGTGCTGCTGCCCGCCGCGATGCGCTTGCTCGACGGGTGGAACTGGTACCTCCCGAGCTGGCTCGAATGGCTGCCGCGGATCGAGGTCGAGCGCGAGGAGCGGCCCGAGACGCCGCTGCCGAGCCCCGGCAGCTAGCCGAAGCGGACGCGCGAGAGCTCTGCGTTGGCGCGCTGGAGCTGCTGGTCGGTCGGGCGGGAGCGGCCGAAGACGATGAAGAGGAGAACTTCGCGCTTGCCGATCCGGCTGTAGGCCTGGAACGTCCCGATGCGGCCCGGCAGGCCCTCGAAACCAGCTACGACCTTGCGCCGAGTGACATGCGGTGGCCACGCAGGCCCCGCTTGCGGCCTGCGCTCGCGGGCCACGTTGACCTGGATCGCGATGTCGCCCGCCCGCATCGCCGCGACCGTCCGGTGGGGCAGGCATCCGACGCAGTCCCGCCAG
>DATDFL010000084.1:0-13536 GCA_036522595.1 Gaiellaceae bacterium | reverse complement strand
GGAGACGGAGCGTGGCGGCGGCGTGGCGGACGAGCTTCGCGGTCTCCTCGTCGGCGGCAGGCTCCGGGACGAGCTCGACGCCGTACTCGGCCGCGAGGTCGTCGAGGTCGTAGTCCGCCCGGCCGGGCTCGATCAGGTACGCGAGGATCATCGTGTCGTCCACGGCCTCGACGCCGACCGCCTTCGCGTCGTGCGCGACGAGCTCGCCTGCCACCTTCTCCGGCCGCGGGCCGACGATCACGTGCTCGCCGACAGCAATCGCGGCCCGGTCTCCGTCAACTGCCACAGCCGCGGGCCCGGTCGGCGCAATCGGCCCCTCGCGCCACGGGACCTGGACTCCGGTCGGCTTGAGCACGGCAGCAGCGGGCAGGGCCTCGTCCAGCTCGTCGACCCGACCCAGCAGGTTGCGGAACTCGAAGCGCCGGAACATCTCCTTCAGCGTCGAGCGGTCGGGCGGAGAGAGGACGAGCTCCGCGGGATCGCAGTTCAGCTCGAGGTCACGCCGCATCGTCGCCAGCACCTTCGCGCCGCGCGCCTGGTCGGAGTGCTCCTTGATCGCCTTCGAGCGCGCAGGCGAGAGCTCGTCCACGTGGTCGAGCACGTCCTCGAGCGACCCGTACTGCGCGATCAGCTGACCCGCGGTCTTGTCGCCGATCCCGGGGATGCCGGGGATGTTGTCCGAGGGGTCGCCCTTCAGCGCAATGAAGTCGGGCACCTTGTCGGGCGTGATGCCGAGCCGCGCCTCGACGCGCTCGGGCGTGTAGACATGCACGTCCGAGACCCCGCGCGGGGTCATCATCAGGCAGACGTTCTCGGTCACGAGCTGGAACGCGTCGCGGTCGGTCGAGACAACGCATGTCTTGATCCCGGCCTCGTCGGCCTCGTGCGCAAGCGTCGCGATCACGTCGTCCGCCTCCCAGCCTTCGAACTCGAGGTTGCGGTAGCCGAACGCCTCGACGATCGGCCGGAAGAACGGGAACTGCTCGCGCAGCAGGTCCGGCATCGGCTTGCGGTCGACCTTGTAGGTCTCGAGCAGCTCCGCCCGGTGCGTTGGGCGTGTGTCCCAGGCGACCGCGACGCCCTTCGGCCGGTAGTCCGCGAGCAGCTTGAAGAGCATGTTCGTGAAGCCGAGCAGCGCGTTGGTCGAGAAGCCCTCGCTGGTCGCGAGCTCCTCCGGCAGCGCGAAGAAGGCGCGGTAGGCGAGGTTGTTGCCGTCGACGAGGAAGAGATCGGACCCGCGAACCGGGGCGTCGTCGAGCTGCAGCTCTGCTCCCGTAAGCGTCTTCGGCATCTCTGCGAGTCTACGTCGCGTGAGCCGGCTCGAGCTCGTGCCGTTTGCCGACGAGCACCTGGAGGATGCGTCCCGGCTGCTGGCCGCACGCCATGCCCGCCATCGAGCCATCGAGCCGCTTCTCGATTCGCGATACGAAGACCCTGCCGAGGCGCTGCCGGCGCTCGAGCATCTCTGGCGCGACGAGGGCATGAGCGGCTCGGCCGCGCTCCGGGACGGCCGCCTGGTCGGCTACGTGATCGGCTGTCCGCAGGCACCGGAGATGTGGGGCCCGAACGTCTGGGTCGAGCTTCCCGGGCACGCCGTCGAGGACGCGGAGGACGCGCGCGACCTTTACGGGCACGCCGCCGCCCGCTGGGTCGAGGAGGGGAACAGGCAGCACTACGCGCTTCTGCCGCCGGAGCCGGAGTTAATCGATGCCTGGTTCCGGGTTGGCTTCGGGCAGCAGCAGGCGCACGGCTACCAGGAGGTGCCGCGCGGCATCGAGGTCCGGCTCCCCGCGGGCTGCGAGATCCGCAGGCCCGAGGAGTCGATGATCGACGAGCTGGTCGCGCTCGACTTCGCGCTGCCGCAGCACCAGGCCGCGTCCCCGGTGTTCTCGCAGCAGTCGCTGCCGACCGAGGAGGCGAGCCGGCGCGAGTGGCACAAGACGATCTCCAATGACGACGAAGAGGTGCTTTTGGGATTCCGCGACGGACAGCCTGTCGCTTGTTGGGCCTACGTGGACGCCAAGGAGTCGCGCCACTTCCACGCCCTAGGCCGGCCGGACAAGCCGGCCTGCTACCTGAGCTTCGCCGTGACCTTGCCCGAGAACCGGGGAACCGGCATCGGCGTTGCCCTCACCGACGCGGGCTTCGCGTGGGCCGCCGCCGAGGGCTACGAGGCGATGGTCACCGACTGGCGCGTGACGAACCTGCTCGCCTCGCGGTTCTGGCCCCGGCGGGGATTCCGCGCCTCCGTGCTCCGGCTCCATCGCGCCATCTGAAGCTCCCGCCTGCGAGGCTACGGCGCATGGCCCGCCTCGAAGTCGTTCCGTTTGCCGACGAGCACCTGGACGCCGCCGCGGAGCTGCTGGCGGCCCGTCACGCGCGTCATCGGGAGGCCGAGCCGCTGCTGCCGGAGCTCGAGGACCCGCGCGCGGCGATCGAGCGGGAATGGCGCGAGGAGGGCGCCTCAGGAGTGTTCGCAGGGAGCGGCTACGTCATCGCCGCCCCGATCCGGATCTTCGGCGGGCCCACCTGGATGCGCGTCGGAATCGCGGGGCACGCCGTCGAGGGCGACCGGGAGGCGGTGCGCGACCTCTACGCCGCGGCCGCGAGCCGCTGGGTCGACGAGGGGCACAGGATGCACGCCGCCTTCGTGCCCGCGTATGACACCGCGCTCGTCGATGCCTGGTTCCGGCTCTGCTTCGGCGCGTCCGCCGCGCTCGCCATCCGCGAGACCGGCCCCGAGGAGCCGTTCGAGGCCGGCGTCACGATCAGGGAGGGCACACGCGAGGACTTTCCCGAGGCAGCGAGGCTCGAGCTCGAGATGTCGAAGTCGATGCAGCCCTCGCCGAGCTTCTCGGATGTACCGCTGCAGACGCTCGACGAAGTGGTCGCGGAGTGGAACGACGGCGACTCCGACCAGTACGAGCTGTTCGTCGCCGAGCGCGACGGCCGCATCGTCGGGCAGTTCCTCCTCTACCGGCGGCCGCCCGACCTGCGCGTCCCGCGCGAGAGCATCGACCTCGGCCAGGCCTCGACCGACCCGGCCGCGCGCGGCACCGGGGTGGGTCGCGCGCTCACAGCCCACGTGATCCGCTGGGCGCACGAGAACGGCTACCCGGTGATGACGACCGACTGGCGGATGACGAACCTCCTCGCCTCGCGCTTCTGGCCGAAGCGAGGCTTCCGCCCCACCTTCCTCCGCCTTTATCGCTCCATCCCTTGAAGCTCCCACTGCTTTCAGGAAGCCGGGTCGTGGTCGTCGACGCGCCGGACGGCTCGGTCGTCCTGCGGCCGCCGCCGCCCGGGGAACCGGTCGCCGACGTCGCTGCGGCCGTGCGCGATGCCCTCCGGTTCCCGCTGGCGGGCGAGCCGCTCGAAAAGCTCGCGGCCGGAGCGCGCCGGGCGACGATCGTCGTCGAGCCGCCCAGCCTGCCGCTTCCCGCGGCGCAGTTCGATCCGCGCCAGACGGCGCTCACGGCCGCCTCCGCCGGGCTCGCGCGCGCAGGCATCCCACCGGAACGGCAGACGCTGCTCCTCGCGGGCGGCCTGATGCGGCGCCCGGAGCCGCGGGAGCTCGAGAGCCTCGGCGTCGTCACCCACGGGTTCGCGCGCAGCTTCGACGGCGCGGTGGAGATCCACGACGCCGAGGATCCCGGCCTCGTCGATGTCGGGGCGGCGGGCAACGTGCCGCTGCGCGTCAACCGGGCACTCGTCGACACGGATCTCGTCCTCACGGTCAGCGCTGCCGAGAGCGTCGTGCACGGCGGGCCCGGGCTCTTGCTCGGCGCAGCAGGCAGCGCGGCGCTGCGCGCCGCCGGGGCCTACTCGCTGCTGGAGACCGGCGCGTCCCTCGGTTGGCGGCTCGGCGTCGAGCTCGAGCGCCGCATCGCCGAGCGGACGGCGGTGATCGGCGTCTCGCTCGTGCTGAACCAGCCGCTGTACACGGGCGCCGCGCGCGGCTACCCCTACGATCCGGACTCGTTCGAGCGGATCGCCGGCTCGCCGCGGCGCCGCGCCTTCGGGCTCCTGCCCGGTGCCGCCCGAGACCGCATCATGCGGTCGTTTCGCCGCGAGCTCACCGCATCGGCCGCGTTCGCCGGCCCGCCGTCGGTCGCGCATGCCGAGGCGCTGCTGCGAGCTGTCGAGGCGCGTTCGACACGGCTCGAAGGGCGACTCGACGCGATCTGCATCGGGATCCCGAGGACGACGCCGCACCTGCCCCGCCAGCGCCCGAACCCCCTGCTGGCGGCCTACCTCGGGCTCGGGCTCGCGCTCCGGCTGTGGCGTGACCATTTTCCCGTCGCCGAGGGCGGCACGGTGATCCTGCTCCACCGCTTCACCCGGCACTTCGCCCACCCGACACAGCAGCCGTACCGCGCGATCTTCCAGGCGTTGCGCACGGGCCCGCGCGAGCCCGAAGAGCTCTCCGCCGCCGAGCGCGCAGCCGTCGAGGACCCGCGCTCGATAGCGGACTACCGCAAAGGCCGCACCTGCC
The DNA here is from genome assembly GCA_036522595.1 of Gaiellaceae bacterium. Taxonomy (GTDB): domain Bacteria; phylum Actinomycetota; class Thermoleophilia; order Gaiellales; family Gaiellaceae; genus AC-32. The sequence continues at coordinate 9,041 of DATDFL010000084.1, read as the reverse complement.
ACCCCCTCCTGCCCTTCGCCGACTGGGCGGGTTGCGCACCCGCGCTCGGCCGGATCGACAACGTGCTCATCGCCGGCTGCCGCGACGCTGCCGCCGCGCGCCAGCTCGGTTTCGTCCCCGCGCACGGCATCGGTGCCGCACTCGAGATGGCCCGGGGCCGCCACGGCGACGACGCCCGCATCGGCTTCCTTTTGAGCCCGCCGTACTTCCCCCTTCGCGTGACCCCGTAGTGTCGACCGGTCATTTCAGACGGACGCGCGGGCGAGGCCCGCACGTCCTGAGCGCTGCGGGTGTCGGTCTAGCTACTCCTCGCCGAGGTACGTCTTGCGGACCTGCTCGTTCTGCCGCAAAGCCTTGGCGTCGTCGGTGAGCGCGACCTTGCCGGTCTCGAGCACGTACCCGCGCTGGGCCGCGTCGAGCGCCATCAGCGCGTTCTGCTCGACGAGCAGGATCGTCGTCCCCTGCAGGTTGATCTCGCCGATGATCTCGAAGATCTTCTCGACGAAGATCGGCGCGAGCCCCATCGACGGCTCGTCGAGCATCAGCAGCTTCGGACGCGCCATCAGCGCGCGGCCGATCGCGCACATCTGCTGCTCGCCTCCCGACATCGTCCCGGCCCGCTGGCCCTTGCGCTCGGCCAGGCGCGGGAAGAGCCCGTAGACGCGGTCGAGGTCCTCGCGGATCCCCGAGCGGTCCTTCCGCTGGAAGGCGCCCATCTCGAGGTTCTCGAGCACGCTCATGTGCGGGAAGAGGCGCCTGCCCTCCGGCGACTGCGAGATGCCCATCTGGACGATGTCGTGCGGCGGGCGCCGCGTGATGTTCTTGCCCTGGAAGGTGATCGTCCCCTCGCGCGGCTGGTTGAGCCCGTTGATCGAGCGGAGCGTCGTGGACTTGCCGGCACCGTTCGCGCCGATCAGCGTCACGATCTCGCCCTCGTGCACCTCGAGCGAGATCCCCTTCAGCGCCTCGATCGTCCCGTAGAAGGTGTGGACGCCCTCGAGCTTGAGGATGACGTTGCCGTCGCCGGTCGCGGTCGTGCTCACGCGGTTGCCGCCTTCCCGAGATAGGCCTCGATGACCCGCTCGTCGTGCTGGATCTCGGTGGGCGTCCCCTCTGCGATCTTCTCGCCGTAGTCGAGCACGGTGACACGCTCGGAGGCGCCCATCACGACCTTCATGTCGTGCTCGATCAGGAGGATCGAGATCGGCCGCTCCTCGCGCAGCTTGGACACGAAGTTGAGGAAGGTCACGGTCTCCTGCGGGTTCATGCCGGCCGTCGGCTCGTCGAGGAGGAGCAGCTTCGGCTCCGTGGCGAGCGCGCGCGCAACCTCGAGGCGCCGCTGGTCGCCGTAGGAGAGGGACTCCGCGAGCTCGTGGTCGACGCGTCGCAGGCCCGCGTATGTGAGCAGCTCCCGCGCCTTGTCGCGCGCCTCCCGCTCCTCGCGCCGCACCCTCGGCAGCCCGAGAATCGAGCCGAGGATCCCGCCCTTCAAGCGTGAGTGCATCCCGACGAGCACGTTCTCGAGCGCCGTCATCTGCGGGAAGAGGCGGATGTTCTGGAAGGTGCGGCCGATGCCCGCCTTGGTGATCGCATGCGGCGGCTTCGAGGTGATGTCGCTGCCGTCGAAGATGATCGCCCCGGCCGTCGGCCTGTAGAGGCCGGTGAGCATGTTGAAGAAGGTCGTCTTGCCGGCGCCGTTGGGCCCGATCAGGCTGACGATCGAGCGCTCCGGGATCGTGAAGTCGAGGTCGTTGACGGCGAGCAGCCCGCCGAACTCCTTGCGGATCTGTGCCGCGTCGAGGAGGTTGCCGCCGCTCTCGGTCATCCGCGTGGAATCTTTCCCGGCTCGCCGCGTTCGCCCGCGCCCGGCTCGTCGGCGCCGCGCATCTCGTAGAGCGACTCGTCCAGTGGGCCGCCGTGCGTCTCCTCCTCGATCTCGCGCTTGCGGCGGCGCTCCGGTATCAGGCCCACGGGGCGGAACATCATCATCAGCACGATGACCAGGCCGTAGATGCCGAACGAGTATTTCGGCACGTCGATCTGGTGCGAGGACGGAAACACGTTTCGGTTGAGCCAGTCGCCGATGTTTCCCAGGCCGTCGAAGTTGAGCCACGCCAGGATCGTGCCCGCGACCACCACCCCCCAGAGGCTGCCCATCCCGCCGAGGATCACCATGCAGAGCAGGAAGACCGAGATGTTGAAGTCGAACTGGGTCGGGAAGGCCCCGGAGTTGAAGGTGGCGATGTAGGCGCCGGCGATGCCGCCGAAGAACGCGCCGCCCGCGTATGCCCAGGTCTTCGTGCGCATCAGCGGGATGCCCATCGCCCCCGCCGCCGTCTCGTCCTCGCGGATCGCGATCCAGGCACGGCCGAGCCGCGAGTCGCGTAGGCGCATGCTGCAGAAGAGCGTCAGCAGCAGCAGCCCGAGGATCGTCCAGAAGAACAGGCGGTCGGGGGTCGGCGGGAACGACTCGTCGTAGCGCACCGGTAGCCCGACCGCGCTGTTCAGGGCATGACCGAACCCGGGCGGGTCGATCGGGCTGATCCCGAACGTGCCGTGCGTCAGGTCGAAGCCGTGCAGATCGTCGCCGTTGCGGACGAACTGCGGGATGATCTCGCCGAAGCCGAGGGTCACGATCGCGAGGTAGTCGCCGCGCAGGCGCAGCGTCGGGAGGCCGATCAGGATCCCGCCGACGGCGGTCACCACCCCCGCGATCAGGAGCACGAGCCAGACCGAGACGTGGATCCCGGTCGCATTGGAGTTGATGCCGACCGCGCCAAAATGGAAGTGGACCTGCTCGAACTGCCCGGAGGCGAGCCAGCCGCAGGTGTACGCGCCGATGGCGTAGAACGCGACGTAGCCGAGGTCGAGGAGGCCCGCGTAGCCGACGACGATGTTCAGACCGACGGCCATCATCACGAAGACGAAGATGGTCACGGTGTCGTGCAGCGGCGGCAGCTGCTCGATCACGGGGATGTTGGTGGGCAGATGCGCCACGTAGAACGGATACGTCACGGCGAGGATGGTCACGATCGAGACCGGAATCCACTTGCGGAGGTGCTCCGGGAGCTCGTTCCAACCCCCGCCGACGCGGTTCAGGCCGCTGGCCTCGGTCGCGCGGCGCCGGTACCCGCGCACGGATGCGCGCGCACGCCTACGCCTGTCTGCGCTCGCCACGCTAGGCCCCCTCCGGCGTGCGTTCCCCGAGCAGGCCCTCGGGCCGGAAGACGAGGATCGCGATCAGGATCGCGAACACGAGGGAGCGGGTCCAGTCCGTGCCGGCCGCGCCCCAGAGCGGGCCCTCGTTGAAGGCCTGGATCATCCCGATCACGATCGCGCCGAGGACCGCGCCCATCAGGTTGCCGATGCCGCCGAGGACGGCCGCCGTGAACGCAATCAGGCCGAGCGTGAAGCCCGTGTCGTAGCGGATGTTGAACTCGACGAGGTAGAGCGTCGCCCCGATCCCGGCGAGCCCCCCGGCCAGCGCGAAGGTGAAGGTGATCGTCCGGTTGACGTTGATGCCCATGATCGCGGCCGCCTCCGGGTCCTGGGAGGTGGCGCGCATCGCCTTTCCCTGGCGGGTCGACTTCACGAGCCAGGTCAACAGGACGAGCACGGGAGCGGTGACCAGCACCACGAACGCGTCCTTCCAGGTGTAGCCCACCCCCGAGATCGAGAACATGTTGTGCCCCGAGATCAGCGTCGGAATGCTGCGGGCGTTCACGTCGTAGACGGCCAGCGAGATGTTCTGGACGATGAACGACATCCCGACGGCGGTGATCAGGACGGCTAGACGCGGCGCGCTGCGCAGCCGCCGGTAGGCGAGGAACTCGATCGACGAGTTCACCCCCGCACCGAACGCCGCCGCGATAAGGAACGTGGCCGTCAACCCGCCGATGAGGCCGAGCGTGCTCGACGTGTCGGTGAGCCCGAAGACCGCGCCGCCGATCATGGTCGTCGCAAACAGGCCGCTCAGCGCGAAGACGTCGCCGTGCGCGAAGTTGATCAGCTGCAGGATCCCGTAGACGAGGGTGTACCCCAGCGCGACGAGCGCGTAGACGGAGCCCTGCGTCAGGCCGATCAGGAAGATGTTGAAGAAGATCGAGGGACGATCGACGGCGTTGTACGCCAGCCATGCGATCACGCCCAGCAGGACGAGGATCCCGAGCACCGAATTGGCGCTCGGAAGCTGCCGCCTTCGCAGAGCCGCAGGTGCGTCGGTGCGGGCTTCGACTGCTATCCGAGAGATTCTAGGGAGGTCCGGGAGAACTTTTCAGTTCTCCCGGACCTCTCCGTTGGCCTAGCCCTTCCTCGCCGCGTCGACGAGGTTCGCCTGCGGGCTCGTCGTGAGCAGGGTCTTCAGGTGGTTCCCCGCCCCGACGTAGATCGTGAACTTGAGCGCGGCGCCCGTCGCACCCGACAGGTCACCGTTCTTGTTCAGCGAGAAGCTGCCGATCAGCCCGTCCTTGACGTCCGTCTTGAAGACGTTGTCGATGACGCTCGAGCGAGTGCCGTCCGACTTGGCGATCGCGTCCAGCAGCACGACGGCCGCCTGGGCGCCGAGGATCGCGTACGGGTCGACAGGCTTGCCGCCGAGCTGGGACTTGAAGCCGCTGATGAACGTCTGGGCCGCTCCCTTGTACTGGTCGATCCCGACGCCTGCGACGCTGAAGTACGCGCCGTTGGCGCTGGGTGTCCCACCCTGGGAGCGCTGGAAGACGGCGTCGGTCGTGAAGCCGTCCGGCAGCATCAGCTTGACCTTGCTGTTGTCGCCCAGGACGTTGACCTTGTCGTTGATCAGCTGGCCGCTGTTCTCGTCGATCAGGCCGCCGATGAACACGGCGTCGGGATTCTTGGCCTTGATCTTCGTGAACAGCGCCTGGTAGTTCGCCGCCTTCGGATCGTAGGCGTCGAAGCCCAGGACCTTGATCCCCGCGGCAGCAGCCGCTCCGCGGAAGTTCCTCGCGACGCCGAGGCCGTAGGCCTCCTTGTCGTTGAGCACGTAGGCGCTGGTCACGCCCTTGCTCTTGAGGAACGCCGCATCCACCGCGCCCTGGTTCGGGTCGCTTGGAGCGACGCGCGCGTAGTTGCGCTTGCCGCTCGGGTAGTACTTCGACGGCTCGGTGGCGGAGCAGTGCTCCGTGAGGCAGCCGTAGGTGTTCGCCGGCGAGAGCAGCTGGAGCCCGCCGCCGGGAGCCTGGTTCAGGACCGGGATCTCGATCGCGGCACAGCCCGAGTTGAACGTCCCGATGACGCCGATCAGGCTGCTGTTGCCCGCGTAGGCGTGGGCGTTCGCGCTGCACTTCGTCGGATCCCATTTCGCGAGCTGCGCAGACGCGTCGTTGCACGGCTGGAACGCGATCTTGTACTTGCCGGCCTTCCAGTCCTGCTGGGAGAGGACGTAGGCGATCGCCTTGTTCATCTGGACCGTCTGCGTTCGCGAGCCGCCGATGAGCGGCAGGTCCGAGGCGATCAGGTAGTCCGGCTTACCCGAGCCGTTGTACTGCATCGAGTTGCACGAGGAGGCCGGCAGCGCAGTCACGTTGCCGCCGCCTCCGTTGTTTCCGCCGCCGCCGCTCTTCTTGCTGCTGCCACCGCAACCGGCGGCAGCGAGCGCGAGCACTCCCACAACGGCTAGGAGCGCTCCGAGCCAAATTCGCTTCTTCACTTGCCCTCCTCCATAGCCCGACATCGACCACGAAGTATCGGCCCTACGCCGAGGACTTCGCAACTCGGAACACTTCCGCGCCCGGGCTAATCTTCCTCCCAGCCGAAGTGGCGGAACTGGCAGGCGCGCCGGAGAGCACGGGTGAACCCATGGTTCCCCCGTGAGCCCGCTCCTTTCCTCTCCGACAAGCGCCGCTGAGGCACGGCAAGAGCGCGGTCTTGCCGAGCCGGCGAGATCGTGTCGCCAAGGCGGGAGGGCTACTCTTGTCTCGAGCCGAAGTGGCGGAACTGGCAGACGCGCCGGACTCAAAATCCGGTGGAGCGAGAGCTCCGTGTGGGTTCGATTCCCACCTTCGGCACTGACGGGCCGAAACGGCGCCTTAGGATCTCTGCGGTGAAAGTCGGTGTACTCACGGGGGGCGGGGACTGCCCCGGGCTCAATGCGGTGATCCGCGCGGTCGCCCGGCGGTCGCTCGAGCGGGGGCACGAGATGGTCGGCGTGCGCGAGGGCTGGCTCGGGCTCGTGGAGGCGAAGTTCGAGCCGCTCGGACCGCGGGAGATCTCCGGGCTGTTGCCGCGCGGCGGGACGATTCTCGGGACCTCGCGCACGAACCCGTACAAGCTCGACACCGTCGACGAGGTGCTACAGAACTTCGAGCGCGAGGGTCTTGGCGCGCTCGTCGCGGTCGGCGGCGAGGACACGCTCGGCGTCGCTGCGCGGCTGCACGCGGAGCACGGCTTCCCGGTTGTGGGCGTGCCGAAGACGATCGACAACGACCTCTCCGCGACCGACTACACCTTCGGGTTCGACACCGCGGTCTTCATCTGCACCGAGGCGATCGACCGGCTGCACACGACCGCGGGGTCGCACAACCGCGTCATGGTCGTCGAGGTGATGGGCAGGCACACGGGCTGGATCGCGGTGATGAGCGGGATCGCGGGCGGCGCCGACGTGATCCTGATCCCGGAGCACCCGGTCTCGGTCGAGGAGGCCTGCGACGACATCCGCCGGCGGCACGAGCGCGGCAAGGACTTCTCGATAGTCGTGGTGAGCGAGGGCTACGAGCTCGAGGGCATGGCCGACGAGAGCGACGTCGACCAGTTCGGTCACGTCCGTCTCTCCGAGCGCGGAGTCGGCGCGCGGCTGGCGGGCGAGATCGAGCAGCGCACGGGCTACGAGACTCGGGTGACGGTCTTGGGGCACGTCCAGCGCGGCGGCTCGCCGACGCCTCGCGACCGCGTGCTCGCGACGCGCTACGGGCTCAAGGCCGCCGACCTCGTCGACGAGGGTCGCTTCGGCCGGATGGCCGCTCTCCAGGGCGACTCGATCGTCGACGTCTCGCTCGAGGAGGCGACGCGGGAGCTGAAGACGGTGCCGGACGACTGGTTCGCGGTGGCGAAGGCGTTTTTCGGCTAGATCCGGTAGACCGCGACCCAGGGGCCGTTGAGCCCGTCTTCCTCGACGTAGAAGAGGCGCTTGCCGCGGCTGTCGAGATCGTTGAAGAAATCGGCCTCCGCGGGGTAGTGCTCCGTAGCTGCGAGGACCCGATCCTCGACCGCGCCCGTCACGATCACGTAGCGGATCTTCTTGTCGAGAAGGATGCGGGAGTAGCGGTTCGGGTCGGGATGCTTCTCCTCGGGAAGCGGCAGCTGCAACTGGAGCACGCGGAAGTGCTCGAAGGGCGTCAGCGACGGGTCGACGGCAATCCGCGCGCCGTGCGGAAGGTGGCTTTCGACCCAGCGGTGGGCGACGACGCGCGTGTCGGTCTTCGTCAGCTTGCGCGCGTCCCGAACGGCCCAGGTCAGCGGCACGACGAGCAGGAGCAGCGTCACCGGCGCGAGCGCGCGAACGCGGCCCGCGAGCGCGCCGAGGGGCGCCAGCAGCGGCAGGACGTAGCGGTCGAAATGCGCGCCGATCGTGCAGAGATCGAGGAAGTACACGATCGCGAACGATCCGATGATCAGGTCGGCGCGGCGGCGCTGGGCGACCGCCACGACGAGCCCCAAGAGGCAGACGAGCAGCGCGGGCCCGAGCCCGTGCCAGAGCTGAACGATGAAGGCGATCGGCGCGACGTGGTCGTGCTCGAAGCCGAGCCAACCGTGGTGCGCGAGCCGCTGGACGCGATAGGCGTCCGACACCGCCGATCCGAAGTGCGCGACGAAGAATGGGCTCGTCGCGCAGAACGCGACGGCGGCGAGGGCCGCGCCCACGGCGATGCGACGTGGCTGCCGGTAGCCCGCCACCGCCAGGGGCACGAGTAGCAGCACTCCGGGGTACTTGATGCTCGTCGCGAGGCCCACCACGACACCGCCGAGCTCGATCTGCCCGCCGACGAGAAGCGCGAGCGCTGCCGCGATGCCGAGCGTCAGCGGCACGTCCGTCACCGCCATCCGGGAGTAGGCGACCTCGGTCGTCTCGACTGCGACGACCGCGGCTGCGACCGCTGCGGCGGTCACCCCGTACGCGCGGTGCCCGAGCCACCACGCTGCCGCGATCGCGCCGAGGGCGAGGACGAGCACGACGATGCGGGCCGTCAGATAGGAGGGCGCTCCGTGCCACGCCTGGAACGGCGCGAGCAGGTACATGAGCAGCGTCGGGTAATCGAACCAGTGCGGGTCGAGCCCGCCCCCGTGAACCATGTCCCACGCGCGCGGGACGATGCTCTTCTCGTCCGGGCTGAAGAGCGGAAACGGGCGGCCGTACGCAATCCCGACGATCCGCAGCGCCGCAGCGCCGGCCAGGATCCCCGCGAGCGCGAGCCAGGGTCCGCCGAGCGGATGCTGCCGGAACCGCTCCTGCGCGCTGACGCTCAGACCTCGGGCGGCGGCTCGCCGGACAGCTCGGCGATGTTCCCCGCCCGGACGATCACAGCGTCGACTCCTGCCCGCTCCAGCTCGTCGACGTCCGCGCGCGTGATCGTGGGCAGCTCGGCGACGACGAGCTTGCCGGCCGGGACGTCAGGGAGCAGGTCGAGGACTCGCTCGAGCGCCTCGTCGTCCTTGCCGGCGAGCACGAAGAGCTCGGGGTCGAAACGCTGGAGGGCCTCCTCGAGCTGCTCCTCGTCCTCGACCCGGAGCACGAGCTCGAAGTGGTCGTCGAGCGTCTCCTCGACCTCGCCGCCGGACCAGGCGGTCGCCTCGACAACGCACGCGTCGGCTCCCTGGATCCGCTCGGCCCGCTGGCCGTTCCAGTAGAAGAGGACCGGCACCGAGATGGCCTCGCCGATCCCCGCGAGCCGCTCCTCGTAGCCGCTGGACACGAGCACGCCCTCGGCGCCCTCGCCCTCCGCACGCTGTGCTGCTTCCGGCTCCCTGACCTCGGCGATGATCGAAATCCCGTCGCCTTCCGAGATCGCCTGGCTGAAGCGGCGGGA
>DATDFL010000083.1:0-3066 GCA_036522595.1 Gaiellaceae bacterium | reverse complement strand
CCCTCGTCCTTCGAGAGCACGTAGACCTCGGCCTTGAAGTGCGTGTGCGGCGTGATCGAGCCCGGCTTGGCGAGCACCTGCCCACGCTCGACCTCCTCGCGCTTGGTACCGCGGAGGAGCGCGCCGGCGTTGTCGCCGGCCTGGGCGAAGTCGAGGGTCTTGTTGAACATCTCGAGACCCGTGACGACGGTCTTCTCGATCTCCGGGTGGATCCCGACGATCTCGATCTCGTCGCCCGACTTGATCTGGCCCTGCTCGATCCGGCCGGTGACGACGGTGCCGCGGCCCGTGATCGTGAAGACGTCCTCGATCGGCATCAGGAACGGCTTGTCGGTGTCACGCGTCGGCTCGGGGATGTAGCTGTCCACGGCCTCCATGAGCTCGAGGATCTTCGCGGCCTGCTCCTCGTCGCCCTCGAGCGCCTTCAGGGCCGAGCCCGTCACGATCGGGATGTCGTCGCCGGGGAACTCGTAGTTCGAGAGCAGCTCCCGGACCTCCATCTCGACGAGCTCGAGCAGCTCGGGGTCGTCGACCATGTCGGCCTTGTTCAGGAAGACGACGATGTAGGGAACCTCGACCTGGCGCGCGAGCAGGATGTGCTCCCGCGTCTGCGGCATCGGGCCGTCGGCAGCCGAGACCACCAGGATCGCGCCGTCCATCTGGGCGGCGCCGGTGATCATGTTCTTGATGTAGTCGGCGTGGCCGGGGCAGTCGACGTGCGCGTAGTGACGGTTCTCCGTCTCGTACTCGACGTGCGACGTGTTGATCGTGATGCCGCGCTGCTTCTCCTCGGGCGCGTTGTCGATCGACTCGAACGACCGGGCCGCGGTCGTGCCGCCGACCTTCTCCGACAGCACCTTCGTGATCGCGGCCGTCAGCGTCGTCTTGCCGTGGTCGATGTGACCGATCGTCCCGACGTTGAGATGCGGCTTGGTGCGCTCGAACTTCTGCTTGCCCATTTAGACCTTTCTCCTTACGGGTTGTGGACCCTAGAACGCGTAGCGTTCCTTCCTTCCTTACGTGGACGTGGAGTCGACGAGCTCCGCTGCGATCGACTGAGGGACTTCCTCGTAGCGATCGAACTGCATCGTGAACGTGGCCCGGCCCTGCGTCGTCGAGCGCAGGTCGGTTGCGTAGCCAAACATGGTTGCCAGCGGCACGCGGGCCTTGATGGCCTGCGCGTTGCCGCGCGGCTCGAGCCCCTCGACGCGCCCTCGGCGCGAGTTGAGGTCGCCCATGACGTCGCCGAGGTAGTCCTCGGGCGTCACGACCTCGACGGCCATGACCGGCTCGAGCAGCTTCGGCTTGGAGCGCTGCATCGCGCTCTTGAACGCCATCGAGCCCGCGACCTTGAACGCCATCTCGCTCGAGTCGACCTCGTGGAACGAGCCGTCGACCAGCTCGATCCGGATGTCGACGACCGGATAGCCCGCGAGGATGCCCGACTCCATCGCCTCCTGGATGCCGAGGTCGACAGCCGGGATGTACTCGCGCGGGATCTTGCCGCCGACGATCTTGTCGGCGAACTCGTAGCCCTCGCCCGGTTCGGCCGGCTCGGCGTTGATGACCGCGTGGCCGTACTGGCCGCGGCCGCCGGTCTGCCGGACGAAGCGGCCCTCGACCTTCTCGACCGGGCGGCCGAATGTCTCGCGGTAGGCAACCTGCGGGCGGCCGACGTTCGCGTCGACCGAGAACTCGCGCAGCAGGCGGTCGACGATGATCTCGAGGTGGAGCTCGCCCATGCCCGAGATCAGGGTCTGGCCGGTCTCGTCGTCGGTCCGGACGCGGAACGTCGGGTCCTCCTCCGAGAGCCGCTGCAGGCCTCCTGAGAGCTTGTCCTGATCGGCCTTGGTCTTCGGCTCGATCGCGACCGCGATGACCGGATCCGGGAACTCCATCGACTCGAGCCGGATCGGGGCGGTGTCGATCGCGAGCGTGTCGCCGGTGGTCGAGGCCTTGAGGCCCACGGCCGCGGCGATCTCCCCCGCGCCGATCTCGTCGCGCTCCTCGCGGTGGTTCGCGTGCATCTGGAGGATGCGGCCGATCCGCTCGGTCTTCCCGGTGGTCGTGTTGAGCACGCGGTCGCCCGCCTCGACCTGGCCGGAGTAGACGCGGAAGTACGTCAGCTTGCCGACGTACGGGTCGGACATGACCTTGAAGACGAGCGCGGAGAATGGCTCGTCGTTGGCCGGGCGCCGCGAGAGCTCGTGCTCAGTGCGCGGGTCGATCCCGTGCACCGGCGGCACGTCGAGCGGGCTCGGCAGGTAGTCGACGACGGCGTCGAGGAGCGGCTGGACGCCCTTGTTCTTGAAGGCGGAGCCTGCGAGCACCGGCGTGACCGAGATGTCGAGCGTCGCCGCGCGGAGAGCGCGCTTCAGCATGTCGGGGGTGACCGAGTCCTCGTCGAGCAGGTAGGTCTCCATCAGCTCGTCGTCGTGGTCGGCGACCGCGTCGATCAGCTGGTGGTGGTACTCCTGCGCCTGCTCCAGGAGCTCGGTCGGGATCTCGCCGGTGTCCATCGTCGTGCCGAGGTCGTCGGACCACGTGATCGCGCGCATCTCGACGAGGTCGACGACGCCGCGGAAGTGCTCCTCCTGGCCGACCGGAAGCTGGATCGGGACCGGCCGCGCACCGAGGCGGTCGACCATCGACTGCACGGCTGCGAAGAAGTCCGCGCCGGTGCGGTCCATCTTGTTGATGAAGGCGATGCGAGGCACGAGGTAGCGGTCTGCCTGGCGCCAGACGGTCTCGGACTGCGGCTCGACCCCGGCGACGGAGTCGAACACGGCGATCGCGCCGTCGAGCACGCGCAGGCTGCGCTCCACCTCGACCGTAAAGTCCACGTGCCCGGGCGTATCGATGATGTTGATGCGAAAATCGCGCCAGAACGCCGTCGTGGCAGCAGACGTGATCGTGATGCCGCGCTCCTGCTCCTGCGCCATCCAGTCCATGACGGCAGCGCCCTCGTGGACCTCGCCCATCTTGTGGGTGCGGCCCGTGTAGTAGAGGATCCGCTCGGTCGTCGTGGTCTTGCCCGCGTCGATGTGGGCCATGATCCCGATGTTC
>DATDFL010000082.1:0-6521 GCA_036522595.1 Gaiellaceae bacterium | reverse complement strand
CCCCCGGCCGACGTAGCTCAGCTGGTAGAGCACTTCACTCGTAATGAAGGGGTCCCCGGTTCGAGTCCGGGCGTCGGCTCTACTCGGATTCGTCGTTCTCCGCGGTGAAGGGATTTCGTGCTCGCGAGAGCAGTGAAGGCTGGCGTCCGCCGTCGCCGTCGCCGTCGGTCTGCGGCAGCCCCTCGATCAGCGCGTCGATGATGTCGTCCGCTCCGAGAGCGCTCCGCCGCGCGGCCCAGTACAGGTCGACGAGGGCCTCGTTCCAAGGAGCCGGGCGGTCGTCCTCGAGGAGCGCCGAGGTCAGCTCGTCGACCTTCTGGCGGCCAGGGGTCAGAACTGAAAGCTCGTACGGAGGTTCATCGTCACGATCGCGGCTCACGATGGTGACCGTTCCCTCCTTCGCGGCCCACACGTAGACGTCGTCGTCGAGCTGCCAGCGAGCGCTTCTCGCCGTCGTGGCCGCAGTGAGCCGGCGGGCCAGCGTCGTCAGGCGCTGCTTGTCCGCATCCATGGTCATGCCTCTCCTTCCCGCACCGCGGCCAACGGCCGGCGCTGCAGCTCGAGTGAGTACCAATCCTCGCCGCGGCCGATCGTCATCCAGCCGGCGTTCTTCAGTTCTTGGACGAGCACCGCGTGGGCCTTCGCAGCGCGGGGGAGGCTCGTCGGCGGGGCCGTCGGACCCTCCCACTTGAAGGGCGGCGAGCTCGAGACGATCGACTCGCCCCCTTCGCTGTTCCTGGCCTTCGCAAGGAAGCGTGACGCGTCGCCGCCGGGCGACCACTCGATCCGGCAGGCCTGCTCGTGGCCCCTGGCCGCTGCCCTTCCCGAGGCGCCGAGCTTCGCCTTGAGGACGCTCACCTCGTGCTTGCGGACATCCTTCTCGCTCGGGCGGACCGCCTTCTGTTTCAGCTTTTCGACCTGATCCGTGCCGGAGGTCGCCTGCTTGAGCTTGAGCGAGGGGTCCGGGGCGAGCTTCGGCGCGGCGCCCCCTTCGCGCGCTCGCAGCACTTCCCGTAGCGCCGCGGTCACCTCGTTCTCGGGGTGAGCCGCCGACCCGCGTGCTCCGCGCACCCCTTCTGACGCGCGCCGTCGTCTGAGCATCCGGACGAACGCGATCGCCCACACGAGCGCCGCCACGAGGCAGATCCCCCAGGCGAGCGCGAACCACCACATCAGGCTGTGACCTCCCGACGAATGCGTGCCCGTGCTGCGGGGCCGCGGCCGATTCGCCGGCACGTTCTGCTTCGAGCTCGCGCCGGACGGACCGGAGCGCGCCGTGTTGAGCGGGTACTGCTTCCACAGGCTCTCGGGGTGCGGCCGCGGCGCGCTGCTCGATGCAACGGAGGGCGCGGAGAGCGCGAGCAGCGCGCTGCCGCAGAGGGCGACAGCGCACACGGTTGTGCGCAGGCGGAGGTCGCCGAGCACACAGTGCTCAGAGCCCCTTTGGTTGCCGCAGACACGAGCCATGTTCTCCCAGAAGAGCAGTCCATCCAGATCCGAAGGATCTGAGGCCACGAGTAGTACGACGAGTTAGGCCGATTGTCAAGGCTCATGATCATGTGAGAAGAGCAATAAGGATCACACGTGAAACACATGGCCACAACTTGTAGAACGCAGAAAGCTCTGCTAGAAGAGGAGAACTTCCTTTTCCCTGTCCGGGTCAGGAGGGAGATTCCGACGGATTCTGCGGCCAGAACGTCATCGTCTTCACCTCGCCTCGCGCGCCGCGAGGCGCTCCGGCGTGCGTCGGCTGCGACCGCCGCGCTGACTCTCGGCGCAGGCATCGGCATCCTTCTACGCCCGGACGCCGCCGACGCCGCGGCGCCGTCCCCAGCGCAGGACCAAAAGATCTTCAACTTCGCGCTGCTCCTCGAGTACCTGCAGGCTGCCTTCTACACGGAGGCGTTGAAGCGCGGCCACCTCACCGGGGAGGTTCGCCGCTTCGCCGAGGTCGTCTCCGAGCACGAGCGGGCGCACGTGGAGTACTTGCGAAAAGCGCTCGGCGCGCACGCGCGTGAGCGCCCGCAGTTCGACTTCGGCGATGCGGTCGCGAACGAGAAGGCATTCCTGAAGTCGGCGGTGACCCTGGAGAACACCGGCGTCGTCGCCTACAACGGACAGGCCGCGAACCTGACGAAGCCGGCTCTCGCGGCCGCAGCGGAGATCGTCTCCGTCGAAGGCAGGCACGCCGCGTGGATCAGCGCCCTAGCCGGCCAGCCTCCTGCGCCGCGCGCGGCCGATGTCGGGCTGCCCGCAGCCGAGGTTGTCCGCACGCTCCAGGCAACCCGATTCCTGAAGTCGACATGAGCGAGCTCGAGCCGACACTGGAGCAGATCGACGTCGACGGCGCGCTCCGCGAGACCGCCGCGGACGCCTTTCCGCTGACGCGAGGCGAGCTGTTCCGGCAAGGGGCGACTGCCGCCGCGGCCGGCGCCGTGGGGTATTTCGGCGCGTCGGTGGGCGAAGCGGGGGCGGCTCTCGCAAAGACCGCCAACGACATCGCGATCCTTCGGTTCGACCAGGCCCTCGAGTACCTCCAGGCCGGGCTGTACACAGAGGCAGAGCGCCTGGGCGCGCTCAAGCCCGAGACCCTCAGCTGGGCGCGGGTCGTCGGCGCCCACGAGCGGGCGCACCTGCGCGCGATCAAGAATCTGCTGGGCCCGAAGGCGGTCAAGAACCCGGGCTTCGACTACGGGAGCGTCACCTCGGACGAAAGCGCATTCCTCAAGACAGCCGTTGCCTTCGAGGACCTGACGGCGGCCCTGCTGAAGTGGCAGGCGCCCCGGCTCGACTCCCGGGCGATCGTCGCCGCCGCGGTAAGCCTGCACTCCGTCGAGACGCGACACGCGGCGTGGATTCGTCACCTCGTCGGCCTGGAGCCCGTGACCTCGGCCTTCGACAAGCCGGCGTCACAGCAGAAGATGTCCAAGTTGATCGACTCGACGCACTTCCTCGTCTCGCAGCCCAAGACTGCGGCGAAGAGCAAGCCGGGCTTCACGGGGTGACCTTGCGCAGACTGCTCCTTGGTGTCGTATTGCTCGGCGCCGGGGCCGTCTTGCTCGTTGTGCTCCTCCGGCACCCGGGCGGCTCGAGCGCCCGCGCCGCAAAACCGCAATCGTTTCTGCAGCAGGCGGGACAGCTGCCGCCACCGCAGCAGCCGGCGTTCAAGGTGGGCCGGCCGAGGCTGCTCGACAGGCACGAGCGGATCGCGCGGTTCGCGCCGGTCAGGCGCCCAGCCGAGGCCCGGAGGGAGCCGGGGGAGGCGGCGGCCCCCGTCGTCGCGCTGGATCTG
The DNA here is from genome assembly GCA_036522595.1 of Gaiellaceae bacterium. Taxonomy (GTDB): domain Bacteria; phylum Actinomycetota; class Thermoleophilia; order Gaiellales; family Gaiellaceae; genus AC-32. Next base: position 3,229 of record DATDFL010000082.1, on the reverse strand, counting down.
CGCACGCCTGAGGGCACCAACAACATCGTCCTCGTCCTCGGCGAACGCCGGGAGCGTGACGGGCTCTGGGTGCACATCAGGCTGGCGGTCCTGCCGAACAACCTGACGGGCTGGGTGCCGCGCCGCGCGCTCGGCGGATATCACTTCGTGCACACGCACCTCATCGTCGATCGCGAGCGCTTCACAGCGACCCTCCTCTTCAACCGTCGAAAGGTTTTCTCGGCGCCGATCGGCGTCGGGAAGCCGGAGTCTCCGACGCCCGCGGGCCAGTTCTACATCCGCGACCGTCTGAGCGGCTTCGGAGATCCGTTCTACGGTCCCATCGCTTTCGGGACGAGCGCCCGTTCCGCGGTGCTCACCGACTGGCCTGCAGGTGGGTTCATCGGGCTGCACGGCACGAACGAGCCCGACCTGATCCCGGGCCGCATCTCGCACGGATGCATTCGCATGCGGAACCCGGACATCGTCAGGCTCAGCCGGTTGATGCCGGTCGGGACGCCGATAACCGTGCGCTAGATCAGCGAGGGGCGCGGACCCAGTGGGCGTCCCGGATCACGAAGCGCCGCGAGCTCAGCGTCACGACGCGGAAGTCGAGATCCCGGTCGACGCCGGACTTCGTGAACGTCGTGTACGTGCACGCAAACCGGTGCCACATACGGACCCCGCTTCGCCGAATCGACGACCCCCGCCCGGCGCAAAGCGTCGTCTCGCTGTCGATGCGAACGGTGTGCGTGCCCACCCGGACCTTTGCGGTATCGAGACGGCGCAGCACCTTCGTGATCGACCAGTACTGCCCGGAGCTCGCTGCGGCGACTGGCACGCCGAAGAGCAGGGTCGCAACGAGGAGGGCCGCAAACCTCACACCTCCGTCGTACCACGACCGGCAAAAGTTGAACTTGACGAGGAACCGGCTTGAACGGCGAGGGCAGGGCTGCAATCCTTGGCGCCTGCAGAGGCACGCAGGGGGAGGTGCGTGATTTCCATTTTGACGTTGACGCTCCGATTCGCGGTCGCGACCGTGCTTGCTGTGGCTGCGCTGGCGAAGGCTCGGAGCTTCGGTGACTTCCGGCGGACTGTCGAGGCGCTCGTCGCTCGGCCTCGAGGCATCCCTGCTGCCGTGATCGCCACCGAGGGCACGCTCGCAGTGCTGCTCGCCGTGGGCGTCGCGCCGACCGCCGTCGCCGCAGTGACACTGGGGCTCTTCCTCGGCTTTGCGGGGCTCTCGCTCTGGGCCGTCCGCCGCGGAGTCCACCTGCAGTGCAACTGCTTCGGGGCGGGGGATCGCGAGCTCGGGAAGGACAGCCTCGAGACGTCGCTCCTGCTCTCCGCGGCGACGCTCGCGTACCTGGCGCTCGTCCGTCGCGCGGAGCCGTCGCTCTCGCTCGGCGAGGCCCCCCTCGCCGTCTCCCTCGGCGTCGCAGCCGCCCTGGCGGGACGCTGGCTGCTCGCGGCCCACGAGGTCGCCGCGATCGTGGGACAGCGCAGAGGCCTCGACCGCGACCTGGAGAGCGCCCGATGACGGCCTTTCTCGTCGCCAGCGTCGTGGTGCTCGCGGTCGTCGTGGTCGTGCAGGGGCTCGTCCTGCTCGAGATGGTTCGGCAGACGGCGCAGATCCGGCGGGTGCTCGACCTCGACGACCGGCCGACGCCGATCAGCCTCGGAAACCTTGCCGGCCGCCCGCTTCCCGAGCCGGCCAGAAGCCTCTGGAACGGGACCTCCGGGGACGGCGTCGTCGTGCTCCTCAGCACGGATTGCGCGACCTGCAGGCTGGTCGCAGCGGGGCTCAGGGAGCTCCTCGACCGGTTCGAGCAGCACCGGATCGTCGCGGTGCTGCAGGCCCATCACGAAGACGAGGCAGCGGAGATGCTGGCGACCGCCCGCCTGAACGAGGACGAGATCGTGCTCGACCTCGAGCGCGAGTACGGAGCCGCGCTCGGGATCGCGCTGCGTCCCGCGGCCGTGGTCGTCCGAGACGGCATCGTCAGCGAGGGCGCGACGATCCGAAACGCCCAACAGCTCCAGCAGCTCCTCGAAGCGCTGGAGACATCGACACGAGAGGTGGTGGAGGTCTGAGATGACGCTCTACGAGCGGTTCGAAAAGATCAGCGAGGCCGACCTGTCGACCTCGACGCGCGGCCGCTTGCTGTCGCGTGCCGGGAAGGCGTGCCTCGGCTTGGCGGTAGCCGCCGCCGGGCTGGCGCGCGTCGGGACGGCCACTGCCGGCGGCCACGGTTGCTGTGTCCTCGCGTACCAGAACGAGTGCACCAACTGCACGGGCAACGGCTATGACTGCGGGTCGGGCTGCACCCGCTGGGCCTGGTACTGCGTCGACTCCTCCCACCACGTCTGGCTCTGCGGCGAGTGCTACACGGGCGGTTCATGCAGCGGCTGCTCATGCGGGCATCTCGTGACCCCGCGCACGAACAGCAGGCCCGGCCTGGGCGGCGGCCCCGGCGTGAGCAGCGGCGGAGGGGGCCGTTGACGCTCGGCGCTGCCTGCGTTCTTGCCTTCCTAGCCGCTCTGCCACAGCTCTGCAGCCCCTGAGGCGCATCGATGATCGGGGTCATCGGTCCCCTCGTGCAGGGGAAGCGTCAGCTACGAGGTTCGGTCGGGTCGGTCGCCGCCTTCGCGCTGGGCGCGGTCGCCGGCGCCGCGACCACGGGGGTCCTGGTCGCCCTGCTCGCAGCGGGCGTCCAGAGCCTCGCCGATGAGGGTGCGCGGGCCGTGGCGGTGGGCGTGGCCGGATGCGCGCTCCTGCTGATCGACCTCGGCCTGCGGACGCCGACGGTGCGCCGCCAGACCTGCTCGACGTGGTATCGAGAACGCGGTCCGCGGTTCGCCTGGCCGGTGTGGGGCTTCGATCTCGGCCTCGGGTTCTCGACGATCAGGCTCAGCTCGCTCTACTGGCTGATGGTGCTCTTCGTCGCCGCGTTCGTCCCGCCGGTGCTCGTTCCGCTCGTCCTCGTCTTCTACGGCCTCGGGCTCGGCGTCGTTGTCGCCGCCGCGGTCGTCGCGCAGGCGTGGAGCGCGCCGTCGCCCGCAGCCTCGCCGGGACTGGGGCTCCTGCAAGCCGCCGCCCTGGTCAGGCTCGTGTCGGTCGCGTTCCTGGGCGTGGCCTCGATCCTGATCGTCTTCTCCCTGGGACCGTGGTGATCTCGGCCGAGGAGCCGGTCTGCGTCGTGACGCGGATCGCCTTCGGCCGCTGGTGGGCGCTTCCCGGCGCGATCCG
>DATDFL010000081.1:0-2067 GCA_036522595.1 Gaiellaceae bacterium | reverse complement strand
CCCTGAGCGTGCCGATCGCGGCCGTCCGTCCGTTCCAACAGGCGGCACAAGCGCTGCGCGAGGTGGTCGCGGGAGCGGACGGCGCGATCGTCCTGTCGCTCCGGGCCTAGCCTCTCCCTGATGGTCGCGAAAGCTTCGGTGACATTTCCGCGACGATGGCCCCACTGAGCGATGCTAGAAGTACTGGATCGGCGGTGAGCACGGCGAACTGGTTGTCCCTGACGCGCCCGCGTGGCGTGAGTGGCTCGGGCGCAACCACGCCGATCGGGCGGGCGTCAGGCTCGTGCTGGCGAAGAAGGGCACCACCTCGCCGACGAGCCTCAGCTACGACCAGGCCCTCGAGGAGGCGATCTGTTTCGGGTGGATCGACGGTCAGGTTCGCCGCCGCGACGAGGGAACGTACTTCCAGCAGTTCACGCCGAGACGGGCACGGAGCCGCTGGTCGAAGCGGAACACGACACTCGCCGAGCGGCTGATCGCCGAGGGCAGGATGCAGGCTTCGGGAATCGCCGAGGTCGAGCGCGCAAAGGCCGACGGGCGTTGGGAGGCTGCCTACGCTGGCCCCGCGACGGCCCGCGTGCCCGACGACTTGGCAGCTGCGCTCGCGGCTGAACCGAAGGCGAAGACGATGTTCGGACGGCTCACCAGCCAGAACCGCTACGCGATTCTTCATCGCATCGAGGCGGTGAAGCGGCCCGAGACTCGTGCTCGCAAGATTGCCGAGTTCGTGGCGATGCTCGAGCGCGGCGAGACGGTGCATCCGCAAGCGCGGAGGAACAAAGACCAACCATGATCCGGGAGCAGCGCCAGCATTCTCCCCTGACTTGCGATACTCGCGGTCGTGGGTGAGATCGATCCCATAGGCACGCGCAAGGAAGGTCTCGACGCGTTCCTTGACCAAAAGGTCGAAGAGGGTTACGTGATCGAGACGCGCACCGACACCCACGCGATCATCTCGCGGCGCCCGAGGGGTCTCAAACGCTTCACGAGCGGTGAAGATCCGGGACGCTATGTGGTCGAAGTCGACGAAGATGGAAGCGCCACGATGCGTCCGGCAGAGCCGCGACGCTCATGAAGCGATTGCTGAGCCGTCCGAGGGTGATGGACACCCTGGGCCGCGGCTGACAGTCTCAACCGAACCCCGAAAGGAGGTCAGAACATGGCGACCAAGGACAAGAACACGAAGAAGAGCATGGAAAAGAAGCCGGCTCAAAAAACGCTGAAAGAGAAGCGGGCGGCCAAGAAGGCGAAGAAGTAGTCCCGGCACGCTGGCCCGGGCGACCGAGCTCAGGCTTCGGCCGAAGCGATCACTTCGCCGACACTGCGTTCGGTCTCGCCCGCGAGGAGGGGCCTGATGTTCTCTCTCATCCACGGTCCACCGACCTCGCGTGCAATGCGATCCGCATCTTCCGCCATGCCGAACTCCAGCATCAGGATCAGATGCCTCTCATCGACCCTGGCGACGCGAGCCCTCAGCGCGCCCGCGTCAACGACGAGCTGCACCACTGCGCCCATCGCCTGCACGGTTTCGTCGCTCACCGGGTCACGCAGCCGGAGATGATTGATGACGACGTGCACGGGCCCGACGCTATCGCGCGCCGCGCGCTCCTGCTCTAGTGACATCCCTGCACGCCGGCCCGGGCCGGCGTTCTCGTTAGTCGCGGCGGGAGCTTTGGATCGCACCCGCGAGTCTTCGCAACTGGCGGATGACGAGCGTCCGCAGCGGCTGCTCCGAACCCGAGTAGTAGTCGTCCGGCGGATCGCTTGGGTTGACGCTCTGCTGCCTTGCCGGCCGGTAGTTCCCGTCGGGGCGGTCGGTGTTGGCACCGGGCTGGAAGGGAGGCATGACCATTTCACTTTCAGGATACGCCCGGTGCGATCCGCCCGGTTCCCCGTAGATCGGAGTCCGGCGTTCTCTGACGCGCGCTAGACGACCGCCTCCATGACCTGCTCGGAGATGTCGAAGTTCGCGTAGACCTCCTGCACGTCATCGCTCTCCTCGAGCGCGTCGATCAGCCGGAGGGTCTTCTTCGCCGAGGTCTCCTCGTCCAGCTCGACGGTCGTCTT
>DATDFL010000080.1:0-5582 GCA_036522595.1 Gaiellaceae bacterium | reverse complement strand
CCGGGCTCGAACGACGACCGGGACGCCGCGCTCGCGCTCGAAGCGCTCGGGGCCGAGACCGCACTCGTCTGGCACGGGGACGGGACGCTCCCCGACGTGGCAGCCGTGGTCCTCCCAGGCGGGTTCTCGTACGGCGACTACCTCCGCTGCGGCGCGATCGCTCGCTTCGCGCCCGTGATGGACGCCGTTTCCAGCTTCGCCGCCGAGGGCGGGCTCGTGCTCGGGGTCTGCAATGGTTTTCAGGTTCTTTGCGAGGCCGGCCTCCTTCCCGGGGCGCTCCGCCCGAACGCGTCCCTCTCCTTTGTCTGTCGTGACGTCGGGCTCGTAGTGGAGCGCGCCGACATGCCCTTCACGAGCCGCTGCACGCCCGGCCAGCGCCTGACGATCCCGGTCAAGCACGGCGAAGGCTGCTACTTCGCCGACGGCCCGCTCCTGGCGCAGCTGGAGGCGAACCGCCAGATCGCCCTTCGCTACGAAGACAACCCGAACGGGTCAATCGGCGACATCGCCGCGGTCACGAACGAGGCCGGCAACGTGCTCGGCCTGATGCCACACCCCGAACACGCCGTCGACCAGCTCCTCGGCTCGACCGACGGGGCCCTCGTCCTCGGCTCCCTCGTCGACGCCGCTCGCGGGCGCGTGCCCCTAACCGCCTAGGGCGGCTTCAGCCCGAGGGCCTCGGCCAAGCGCGGCCGGTCGGCGAGCCCCTCGCGGAGCCGCTGCAGATCGCGCGTTCGGAGCGTGACCGGCCCGCGCCGCGCGCTCCCGGAGGTCGCGTACGCAAAGCGCACGAGCACCTCGCCGCCGGAGGTCTCGAGCAGCTGCACAAGCGAGGCGAACTTCTTCCCATTCGCCGTCTGCGCCAGCTTCAGCTCCTCGATGAGCTCGGCCTGGCCCCAAGGTGTCGCTGCTTTCGCCATTGCAGCCACCGTAGCGGCGGAGATGTCACGTGTCTGTGCCACCTCCGTGCCGAAACTGTCACGACATATCCCCAAACCGAGGGACGCGTGATCAGCACCGAAGAACGATGCTTCTGGTGATGCCTGCGGCAGTCTCGCGTCACCGCGCGCTCATGCTCGCGACCTCGATCAGCCTCTACCCGGCGATCCTGGGCGCGTTCCTGATCGCAGAGCGTCCCGGCCTCGGAATCGGGCACTTCTACTACATCCCGGTCGCAATGATCGCGCTCGCGTCCGGCCCGCTCTGGGGTATCGCCGCGGGCCTGGCGGCTACCGGCTTCTACACGCTCGGGATCCTGGTCAACCCGCACATCCCCGTCTCGGACGTGCTCACCGCCGGCAGCTCGATCCGCTGCGTCACCTTCACGGTCATCGGAGGGCTCGTCGGCTGGTTCGCACACAGCAACCGCGAGCTGACCGACCGCCTTCGCATCGCCGAGGAACGCGACTTTTTGACGGGCCTGCTCAACACGCGGGCGTTCGACGCTGCGCTTTCGGCGCGGGCCGCGCTCGGCAGGCCGTTCGGGCTCATCCTCGGGGACATGGACTCGCTCAAGGACGTCAACGATCGCGACGGGCACGCCGTCGGCAACGATCTCCTCAGGCGGGCGGCCGACATCCTCGGCCGCAAGCTCGAGTACGGCGATCAGATCGCGCGGGTCGGCGGTGACGAGTTCGCCGTCATCACGTCGGCGCCCGGTACCGACGCCGTTCGCGCGCTCTGTGGGCGCCTCACCGCGGCGCTGCACGAGCAGGGCCTGAGCATGAGCTTTGGCTGGGCGGTCTGCCCGCGGGACGGCGACAGCGCGTTGCTGCTCTACCGCGCCGCGGACGAGCGGCTCTACGCGCAGAAGCTCATCAGGAGCCGCCTCTCCGAGGGCGAGGTCGTCGGGCTCCCCTCGCAGGCCGAGCGCCTGATGCTGCGCGCCCGCCGCGGCGCCTGAACAGCTCCGCCCACGCGTAGGCGTCCAGGTCTCGCGCGTTCGCACGACGCCGGAAGCCGGCAGCCACGAACCGTCGGTAGAGGTCCGCGAGCTCAACCCGAACGAGCGGACAGGTCCGCCGCTCGAACACCAGCAGGCCCGCATCGACCGACGGCGCCGGCTCGAACGCGCTGCGCGGCAGCCGCCGCGTGACTGCGGCCGAGTACCAGGCTCCCCAGACGACGTCGTTGAACGTGCTCGGCCATGGCAGCGCGCGCTTCATCGCCACGCCCCACTCCACGATCAGGTCGGCGCGCGCGAGCGGGACGCGCGGGTCGTCGAGCAGGTGCCGCAGGATCGCGTTGGTCCGGGCGAAGGGAAGGTTCGCGACGACGCGGAACGGCTCCCGCGGCAGTGCGAGGGAGGCGGCGTCGCCGAGCACGACCTCGACGTTCTCCCAGCGGCTGCGCAAGCGGCCGGCCCAATGCGGATCGAGCTCCACCGCGACGACCCGCGCGGCGACGCGCGCGAGCTCCGCGGTCAGCCTGCCGCTGCCCGCGCCGAGATCGAGCACAAGGTCGCCCGCACCAACTTCGGCGTCGCGAACGAGCTCCGCGGCCAGCGCCTGAGAACGGAGGAAATGCTGACTACGTGCGCTGCCCGGCCGTCGCGCAGGTCGTGCGCGGCGCTCGGACACGGACCATCACCATGACCATCGTCAAGGGATGAGCATACGTGTTACGGTCCGCATCGCAGTGAAACGGATATCCGTTTTTGCGGCCCTTTTGCTCCTGTTCGCCGCCGCCCCCGCCGCGGCTGCGAGGCCCGGCTATGCCTGGCACGACACACCAACCGGCACGGCCAACCATTTCCGCGGGCTCGCGGCCATCAGCGCCACGACCGCCTGGGTCAGCGGCTACAACGCGACCGACGGCGTCGTCATGCGCACGACCGACGGCGGCGCGACCTGGCAGGACGTCAGCCCGCCGGGCGCAGCCGGCCTCCAGTTCCGCGACATCGACGCCTTCGACGCAAACACCGCCGTGGCGATGTCGATCGGGAACAACCCGACCGATTTCCGCATGTACGTGACGCACGACGGCGGCGCGAGCTGGGATCTCACGTTCGTGAACGTCGAGCCGACCGCCTTCTACGACTGCATGAGCTTCTTCAACCGCAAACAGGGCCTCGCGATCTCCGATCCGCCGGACGGAGTCCACTTCCGCGTTATCGCGACCAACGACGGAGGGATGAGTTGGCACGTCACGGGCCTGCAGATGCCCGAAGCCCCCGGTGCCTTCGCCTTCGCCGCGAGCGGCCAGTGCCTTACGACGGACCACGGGCACACGGCCTGGTTCGGCAGCGGCGGGAGCGAGGCGAGCGTCTTCCGCTCGACCGACCGCGGCGTCTCGTGGACGAAGGCGCCGACGCCGATGCTCTTCGGCCCCACCGCCGGGATCAACGGGATCGCCTTTAACGGCCAGCAGCGCGGGATCGCGGTTGGCGGCGACTTCCTGGCCCCGACGGCCTCGCCGGACGCTTTTGCGCGCTCCTTCGACGGCGGCCTGAGCTGGAACCTCGTCCCCGGAGCGCCCGAGGAGTACCGCTCCGGCGTGACGTGGGTCGACGGCCACACGGCGATCGCGGTCGGGCTCTCCGGCAGCGACTACAGCACCAACTTCGGCGCGACGTGGACGCGTTTCGACGAAGGCAGCCTCGACACCGTCGACTGCGCGAACCCGACCGCGTGCTGGGCCTCCGGCGCGAACGGCCGCGTCGCCTACCTCGTTCGAACGCACTAGCGACGCGGAAAGTCCTCGTCACGGGGATGTCGGGTACCGGCAAGTCCTCGGCGCTCGCGGAACTGCGAAGGTTCGGCTTCGAAGCCGTCGACACGGACGAGGGCGGCTTCACCGAATGGTCGGAGGACGAGGACGGCTACGTCTGGAACGAGGAGCGCATCACCGAGCTGCTCAGGCGCGGCGCCGACGCTTTGCTCTTCGTCTCAGGCGCGGTGTCGAACCAGGGACGGTTCTACCCGCAGTTCGACGCGGTCGTACTCCTCAGCGCACCGGCGGAAGTTCTGCTCGGCCGGCTGTCGGGCCGCAGCACGAACGATTACGGCAAGACGCAGGAGGAACGCGAGCTGATCCTCGAACACCTCGCGACCGTCGAGCCGCTGCTACGAGCGACGTGCACCCACGAGATCGACGCGTCGCGACCGCTCGCCGAAGTCGTCGCGGAGCTCGCCCGGATCGGAGCCGGTTGATCGGTCGGCCTCTCGTCGCCGCGCTCGTAGCCATCGCGCTCACAGGGTGCGGCGAGAGCGGGCAGATCGGCCATCAGCAAGTTGCTCCCTTCCTTCGCATAAGCACGCTGCACGGCAGCGTCGTGCGCGTGGGAAAACTGCGCGAAGAGCCCCTCTACGGCGTCCGGCTGCGCGCGTTGGTGTGCTCCAGTTCCGCAGCGCAGGCCGACCGGACGATCCCGACGTCGTTCCGTGTCGCTCACTATGTCACCCGGCGACGAGCAACGACCCGCTGGCCGGCTGCTTTCCGAGTCCTGGACAACGAGCTGCACTGGCTGGTCCCGCTCGGAGAAACGACGCGCGGTGCCTGCCGCGACGTCGATTTCGAGGACGTGATCCCGCCAGCGGAGTACGGTGGCCTGGAGTCGCCGCTCGGCTGCCTCAGCTATTGCGCCAGGTCTCGCTGCTACGGCGTTCAGCTGACGTTGAGGGCGCTCCTCCTCAACCGCGGACACACCACGGTCTCGGCGAGCCGGCGCACGATCGTCCAGTGCGGCCGCTTTCGCAAACCGCATTGAGGGCCGACCGTCCCTGGATCCGCGAGGGCTACCGGAGCCTCAACCCCTACCTTGTGGTCGAGCGCGTCGAGCCGCTGCTCGCCTTCCTCTCCCAGGTCCTCGGTGGCGAGGAACGAGGCGAGCGCGAGATCCGGCCGGACGGAACGATCGGGCACGCGGAGTTCGTCCACGGCGATTCGGTCGTCATGCTGAGCGAGGCGAGCGAGAATCCTCCCCGCCCTTCGGTGCTGTTTGCCTACGTCGAAGATGTCGACGCTGCCTTCGGTCGCGCGGCCGCCGCCGGCGCGACGCATCTGCGCGAGCCGAAGGACTGGCCGTGGGGCGACCGGGTGGCAGGCTTCCACGACCCGTGCGACAACCGCTGGTGGATCGCGACGTGCCTGTCGAGCTCTACGACCGACCGATGAGCTCGATGCGGTAGCCGTCCGGATCCTGGACGAAGCAGAGGAACGAGCCGCCCTCCCGCACCTGGTACGGCGGGCGCTCCGGCTCGATGCCCTGCTCGGCCAGCGCAGCCAGCGTCCCGTCGAGGTCGTCGACCCCGACCGCGATGTGGCCGTAGCCGGTGCCGAGGTCGTACGTGCGGCCGTCGTGGTTGTACGTCAGCTCGAGCACCGACTCGTGATCGCCCATCGAGAAGAAGTAGTTCGTCGCCTCCTTCTCTCCGTCGCGGACGATGTCCATGTCCCGCTCGAACCGGAACCCGAGCGCCTCGTAGAACGCGCGGCTCTTCTCCGGATCGGTGATCCGCACCATCGTGTGCAGGAAGCGCGCCACGGCGGCAATCGTGTCAGATCTAAGCGGCTGCGCGGTGCGTGTGGGCGCTCGTGACGATCGACTCCGGGCTCGTGCGCCACAGGAAGCGGAGCGCTTC
>DATDFL010000079.1:0-2517 GCA_036522595.1 Gaiellaceae bacterium | reverse complement strand
CGCTCGGGCTCGACGCCCGCGCGGTCGAGGGCGGCCTTCATCATGACGCCGACGCCGACGGCCTCGGGCTCGGGCGCGGCCATGTGGTACGCGTCGTTGGAGGTGCCGTAGCCGAGGATCTCCGCATAGATCTTCGCCCCGCGTTCCTTGGCCAGCTCCAGCTCTTCGAGGATGAGGACGCAGGCGCCTTCGCCCATGACGAAACCCGCGCGGGTGGCGTCGAACGGCCTCGAGGCTTTCGGTGGATCTTCGTTCTCGGCCGCGAGGCCTCTCATGGCGGTGAAGCCCGCGAGGATCAGCGGGTGGATGCACGCCTCGGTGCCGCCGGCGAGGATTGCGTCTGCGTCGCCGCGGCGGATGAGCTCGGCCCCCTCCCCCACCGCGTGCGAGCCCGTCGCGCATGCCGAGACCGGCGCGTAGTTCGGCCCCTTGATTCCAAGCGAGATCGCGAGCTGCCCGCTCGCTGCGTCGACGAGGACGTTCGGGATGAAGTACGGCGAGACCCGGTCGGGGCCGCGCTCGCGGAGAATCTCGCCCTGCTCCATGATCCCGATGAAGCCGCCGATCGCCGAGCCGAACAGGATCCCCACGCGCATCGGGTCGTAGCCGTTCAGGCTCGCATCCTCGACGGCCTCCTTTCCGGCCGCGAGTGCGAGCAGCACGTTGCGGTCGAGGCGGCGCAGCTCCTTGGGTGAAGCGAGGCCGGCGGGATCGAAGTCGTCGACCTCGGCGGCGACGCGGACGGGCAGCCCGTCCACGTCGAACGCGCGGATGAAATCGATCCCGCTCTTGCCGTCGACCGCGGCACGCCAGGTCTCGGGCGCGGTCTTGCCGACCGGAGTGACGGCCCCGAGCCCTGTGACGACAACCCGTCGCACGGCGCGGAGACTAGACCTTGATGCCCGCCTCCTGGAGCGACAGCTCGGCGAAGCGGTCCCAGTGCGCCTCGATCTTCTTCGCCATCTTCTCCTCGTCGGCGCGGTTCTGGCGGGCGACCTCGGCGGTTTCCTCGTCACCGGCCGCCTTGGCCACGCGCTCGAGAAGCTGGTAGCTCGCGATCTCGAGATGCTCGGTCGCGTAGCCGTCGCGGGCGTTGCGTCCCGCCTTCTCCTGGCGGGCCATGTCCACGATGCCCTTCATCAGGGCGCCCATGATCCCGGCGGCCTCCCGCGCCGTGGACGGCGACGCGTCGTGTGCTGCGAGCCGCTTCTCCAGCCGCTCCGCGTGCTGCTCGGTCTGGAGCTTGTGCTCGCGGAGCTCGTTCTTGATCTCGTCGTCCTCGGTCGTCTCGATCATGCCGTCCAGCATCCGCAGGACGTTCTGTTCCATCGCCAGCGCCTCGTCGATGTGCTTGACGAGCTGTTCCTTCAGCTGCTCTGAAGCCATCACGTTCCTCCCTCGTTGTGGATTCGCTCCAGAGCGAATCGCCCGAAGACGCGTCCGCGAAACGTCGCCCGGCCGAGGTAGCCGGAGCCCGACGGCTCGAGCTCGTCGACGAAGCCCTGGAACGGCGGGCAGTAGTGGAGGTCGCGGCCCACGACATCGAACGGGACGCCGAAGAGCGGGCCGACGCGCGTCTGTCCGCTCGACCCCGAGATGCGCTTCTGGACGCCGACCAGCGGCGGCAGCAGCCCGCTGACGCGCTTCACCTTCCAGACACCGTCGAGCTCGCCCACGGCTAGCGTTGTTCCCACGGTGACGCCGAAGAATCTTCCCTTCCCGCCGATGGAGGCCGAGCTCGTCGACGAGCTTCCGAGTGGCGACGATTGGCAGTACGAGCCCAAGTGGGACGGCTTTCGCGGCGTGCTCGAGAACCTGGGAGGCGGGGTGCGGCTCTGGTCGCGGAATGCGCGGCCGCTGCTGCGGTACTTCCCGGAGCTCGAGGAGGTCGGATCGCGGTTGCCTCCCGAGTCGGCGCTCGACGGGGAGATCGTCATCCAGCAGAAGGGGAAGCTCGACTTCGACGCGCTGCAGCTGCGACTGCACCCGGCGGAGAGCCGGATCCGGAAGCTCTCCGCGGAGATTCCCGCGGAGTACATCGCCTTCGACCTGCTCGTCTGGAAAGGCGAAGCGGTGCACCAGCTGCCGCTCGCGCGGCGGCGGCGCGAGCTGGAGCGGAAGGCCAAGAAGTTCACGCTCTCGCCGGTCTCACGCGACCTGAAGCAGGGCAAGCGCTGGCTCGACCACCTGGCCGAGGCGAGCCTCGACGGCGTCGTCGCGAAGCGGACCGACCTGCAGTACCTCCCGGGATCGCGCGACGGCGTCGTCAAGGTGAAGCCGTACAAGACCGCGGACTGCGTGATCGTCGGCTTCCGCTGGAGCGACAAGGGCGACGGGCGGATCTCGACGCTGCTGCTCGGGCTCTACGACGACGAGGGCTCGCTCGACTTCGTCGGGCACTGCTCCGGGTTCCCGGCCCCCGTGCGGCGCGAGCTCGAGGAGAAGCTGCCGAAGATGGTCTCGAAGGGGAAGCTGAGCGAGAAGCGGATCCCGGGCGGGCAGAGCCGCTGGTCGGCC
>DATDFL010000078.1:0-9724 GCA_036522595.1 Gaiellaceae bacterium | reverse complement strand
ACCTCGCTCTGCGTCACCGGCACGTCCATGCCCTCGCGGTGGTGCTCCACCGAGACGACGTTGGCGCGCTCCTGTGCGACCGACTTCAGCAGCTTGATCAACTCTCCCGGCCGGTCCTGAAGACGGGTTCTGAGGACGAGGAAGCGGCCGGCGATCGTCAGCCCGTGGCGCATGACCGAGATCAGCATCGTCGGGTCGATGTTCCCGCCCGAGAGCAGCGCGAGCGCCCGCCCCTCGCCGCCCGCCTTGCCGGAAAGCAGCGCCGCGACGCCGACCGCCCCGGCGCCCTCGACCACGAGCTTCGAGCGCTCGAGGAGCAGCACCACCGCCGAGCAGATCTCCTCGTCGGTGACGCTGACCATGTCGTCGAGCGTCTGCTCGAGGATCCGGCTCGTCTTCTCGCCGACGGACTTGACCGCGATGCCGTCCGCGAGCGTGAACCCCTCGAGCCCGGCCTGGACGCCTACGATCCGCACATCGGGCTTGACTGCGCGCAGGGCCAGCGAGATCCCGGACGACAGTCCCCCGCCGCCGACCGGGATCACGACGGTCTCGACGTCGGGCACCTGGTCGGCGATCTCGAGCCCGATCGTCCCCTGCCCCGCGATCACCTTCTCGTCCTCGTACGGGTGGATGAACGTCGCGCCGCTCGACTCGACGTACTGCTGCGCCGCCGTGAGGGCCTCCTCGAAGCTGGCGCCGCGCAGCTCCGCTTTTGCCCCGTAGTTCTTGGTCGGCTCGACCTTCGCCATCGGCGCGTCCTGCGGCATGAAGATCGTCGCCTTGATCCCGGCCTCGCGGGCCGCCCACGCGACGGCCTGGCCGTGGTTTCCCGCGCTCGCGGCGACGACGCCTGCGCGCCGCTCGCCTTTCGAGAGCGTCGCGATCTTGTTCGTCGCCCCGCGCACCTTGAACGAGCCCGTGCGCTGCAGGTTCTCGGCTTTCAGGCAGACGTCGCGGCCGGCGAGCTTCGAGAGCGTCTCCGAGCCGTAGACCGGGGTGACGCGCGCGATCCCGGCGAGGCGCTCGCGCGCCTCCTGGATCTCACTGAGTGTCGGAGCCGTCTGTACCGCCAACCTTGAACACCCTCCTCATGATCTCTCGCACGGCGCTCAGCGGGTCGAGCTGCCGTTCCTGAACCTCGTCCAGCAGCCGCCGCAGCTCGGGGTCTTCGGCCACGGCCTCCTCGAGATGCGACTTCGCCCGCGCCGACGCAACCGCGAAGACCTCGCCCGCGAGGTTGCGGCGCCGCTGTTCCTCGAGCCTCCCATCCTCCTCGAGGAATGCGCGGTGCTCATCGATCTTCGCCCACAGCTCGGGCACGTTCTCGCCGCGCGCGGCCTCGGTCAGGACGATCGGCGGACGCCAGGCGCTCTCCTTGTCGAGCGAGAGCACCGATCGCACCTCGTTGAGCATCGTCTTGGCTGCGGGGTGATCCATCTTGTTGATCGCGATCACATCGGGAATCTCCATGATCCCAGCCTTGAGCGCCTGGATCGAGTCTCCGGAGCCCGGCATCAGCACGAGCAGCACGGTGTCGGCGATCGTGATCACCTCGACCTCGCTCTGGCCGGCGCCCACGGTCTCGAGGAACACGAGGTCCTTCCCGGCCGCGTCGAGCACCAGCATCGCCTGCAGCGTCGCCTCCGAGAGCCCGCCCTGGTGGCCGCGCGTGCCCATCGAGCGGATGAAGACCTCAGGGTCGAGGAAGTGGTCGGAGAGCCGGATCCGGTCGCCCAGGAGCGCGCCCTTGGAGAACGGGCTCGACGGGTCGACCGAGATCACGCCGACCGAGCGCTCCTGCTCGCGGACATGGCGGATGAGCGCGCCGATCAGCGTCGACTTGCCGACCCCGGGCGGGCCGGTGATACCGACCCCATAGGCGCGGCCCGTCTCGGGATAGAGCTCCTTGACGACCTCGTAGGCGAGCGGCTCGGAGTTCTCGACCAGCGTGATCGCGCGGGCGAGCGCCCGCTTGTCGCCGGCACGAACCCCGGCGGCGAGCGATTCCCGCGTGAACTCGCGGCGCGCTGCCACGCAGCGGATGCTAGTGGCCTGAAAGGGCGAACTCGTGCTCGGCAACCGGCTGAGGAGCCGAGGCGCGCCTTGCCAGCGCGAAGCCGACGATTCCGGCGGCTCCGGCGAACCCTCCCGCTGCGGCCAGCATCCAGCGAGCGCCGATCACGTCGGTGAGCCAGCCCGCGACGACCATCCCCGCGGTGACGAGGGCGAAATTCGAGCTCATCAGCACCGCGAAGGCGCGGCCGCGCAGCGCATCGGGAGCCCCGCGCTGGACCAGCAGCGAGTTGCAGACGATCGCGGAGCCGTTGCCGCAGCCCGACACGACCGCGCAGGCGCTCGCGACCCAGACGTTCGGCGACGCGGCAGCTCCGACGATCCCGAGCGCGATCAGCAGGAGCGAGATCCCGTAGACGTTCGGAAGGCCGCGGCGGGCGATCCAGGCCGAGGCCAGCAGCGCGCCGACGGTCAGGCCGATTCCCGCGCAGCCCATCAGCAGGCCGAGGCCGAAGCGGCCCGCGCTAAAGGTGCGCAGCGCCAGCCGCGGCTCGGCGACGTTCATCGCGGCGACCGCGAAGACCGCGATGTTCCAGGCGACCAGCACGGTCACGATCGCCCGCGACCGAACCGCCAGTGCGAGCCCGTCCTTGACGTCCTGCCAGTGGCCTCGGCTCGCGGCCGCGGCGGCCTGGAGCAAGCGCTGCGGGATTCCTAGGAGCAGGGCCGCGGAAACCAGGAACGTGGCGGCGTTGAACCAGTAGGCGGCATGAACGCCGGCCGCCGCGGCGAGCGCACCGCCCGCGACCGAGCCCAGTGCCCACGTCGTGTTGTCGGCGGCCTGGAGGAGCGAGTTCGCCCTCGGCAGGTCTTCGTCCTGAACGAGATTCGGCAGGCCCGCGTAGACGGCCGGGCGGAAGAACCCGGTTGCAACGCCGACGATCGCCGCCAGCACGATGATCTGCGTCGCGTTCGTGGTGAACGGCAGCACCGCGAAGGCGCCGAACCGCACCAGGTCTGCGTTGATCATCAGGCTCCGCCGCGAGAGGCGGTCGATGAGCGGGCCAACGAGCAATCCGACCGCGAAGGTAGGAAGCATGTCCGCGATCAGGAGCGCCGCGATCCAGGCGGACGAGCCGGTTCGCTCGTAGACGTCGACCTCGAGCGCGACGAGCGCGAGCCAGGTCCCCGCACCCGAGCCGATCGTCGCGAGGAAGAGCCGAGTGAAGCTCGGTTCTCGGGCGAGGAGGCCCAGGGACGGACGGCGGCTGCCCATCTTCGACTCACCGTAACACCCTCGTCACTCCTCGAACGAGGGTTTCGATTCCTATTTCAAAACAGCCCTGGCCCGATCGAACGCGTCCGCAAGGAACCGCTGCTCGTCGGGGGTTCCGACCGTCACGCGGATGGCTTCGGGCGCTCCGAAGCCGTGCGTCGGGCGAACGATCGCGCCCTCGCGTAGCACAGCTTCGAAGAACGGCCGCGAGTCCTCGCCGAGCTCGGCGAAGAGGAAGTTCGCCACCGCGGGGCCAACCGGGTCGAGCCCGTGATCGCGCAGGATCGCCTCCAGCTGCGGGCGCGCCTCCTCGTTCGTGCGCCGCCGCCGTTCGAGCTCGTCCGGCGAGTCGAGGCTCGCGAGCGCCGCTTCCTGCGCAGGCGTGGTGATGTCGAACGCCCGGCGCACCTTCCCGATCGCGGTCACCACGGCCGCGGGCGCGAGCGCGTAGCCGATGCGGAGCCCCGCGAGCCCGTAGATCTTCGAGAACGTGCGCAGGACAACCACGCGCCGCCCGGCCTTCAGGTCGTCGACGCCGTTCGGGTAGTCCCGGTCGTCGATGTACTCGAAGTAGGCCTGGTCGAGCACCGTGAGCACGTGCTCCGGGACACGCTCGAAGTAAGCGTCCAGCTGGGCGCGGGTGTTCGTCGTCCCGGTCGGGTTGTTCGGCAGGCAGACGTAGACGATCTTCGTCCGCGGGCCGACGGCGTCGAGCATCGCCTCGAGGTCGTAGCGGCCGTCGCGCAGCGGCACGGTGCGTGGGACGGCGCCGACCTTGCGCGCATCGATGACGTAGCTCGGGAACGAGGGCCAGCCGCAGACGATCTCGTCGCCAGACTCCAGCATCGCCTGGGTGAGGCAGTCGACGAGCCCGTCGGAGCCCGCGCCGGGAGCGACCTCCTCGAAGCGCAGGTCGAGCCGCTCGGCGAGGGCGGCCCGGAGCCGGTACGCGCCCCCGTCCGGGTAGCGGTTGAGCTCGGATGCGCAGCGCTCGATCGCCTCGCGTGCCGCCGGAAACGGCCCGAACGGCCCCTCGTTCGAGGCGAGCTTGACGACCCGGTCGAGACCGAGCTCGCGCTGGACCTCCTCCACCGGCTTGCCCGGCTCGTAGGGAACGAGATCGTTGACGGCAGGCGTGAAGAAGCTGTCCGCGATGTCGGCAAGCGCCATGGCGGAGACCTTACAAGTCGGGCAGCCAGCCCTCCTCGTACCGGCAGCGCTCCCACGCGCCCAGGTTTGCGTAGGCCTCCCGCGGCTTCGTCGTCTCCTGCTCGACACCGGCTCCGTGCTTCAGCGCCAGCGGTTCGACGGGATAGCTGAGGCTGGCCCGCCCGCGCGCGCCGACAGCCAGCACCACCGAGGGGCCGGTGCCTGCGCCGACGATGATGTGGTTCGTCCCGGGCGGGCAGTGCGTGAAGTCCCACGCGCGGAGCCGGCGTTCCTGCCCGTCGACGAGCAGCAGGCATTCGCCGGAGAGCACGAGGAAGTCTTCCTGCTTGTTCTCGCGGTGGTACATGCCCATCGGCTGACCGGGCTCGAGGACGTTCAGGTTGATCCCGAGCTGGCTGAACCGCTTCTTGCCCTCGAAGTTGCAGAAGCGGCCCAGGTGCCCCGCATCCCGCCAGCGGCTCTCGCGCGCGTTGATGACGAACCAGCCCTCGCCGTCGGCCACGAGGCCGAACTTCGTCTCGCGGAGCGGGATCTCCGGGATCAGTGCAGCGTCCGGTGCAGGCTCCGCGCCGGGACCGGCGCACGGCCACCGGGCGGCTTCGTGGTGGGCAGCACCGGGCTGTCGCTGCCGATCCGGAGGCCGCAGGTCGGCGCAAACATGCGCTCGGCCAGGGCGTTGTCGTCGGGTTCGGGAGTCAGGCCGACCGCGAAGGACTCGATCGCGCGTCCGCGGCAGGGGCCGGCCGCGATCACGTCGGCGGTCGCGTAGTCGCCCACCATCGGCCCCTGGCTCGAGCGGGCGATCTCGGCGAGCGTCATCGAGGCGAGGTAGCTCGGCGACGTCCAGTGGGCGCCCCCGTCCCGCGAGGAGACGTAGCCGACCCGGGCGGTGCACAGGTTGTCGTAGTTGTAGGCCTGGCAGCTCGCGACCCGGTACGAGTAGTAGAAGAGCCCGAGGTGCGCGGAGCTGCCCGACGTGCTCGGGTCGGCCGCGATGCCGGGGATGAAGTGGTCGTTGGTGTTCGACTGCCCGCCGGTGTCGGCCTCGATCGGGATGCGCACGGGCGCGCCGAAGCTCGGCGCGGGGCTCCCGTCCGTCGGCGCCGGCATCACGCTCATCGCGATGTCGTTCGGGTCGGAAGCCGAGTTGCTCGCGACGTTGTTCTTGGTGACCAAGGCGCCGGCCGCGTGCGCGTAGGCGAGCGGCGGTGTGAACGTGGCGCCCTGCGCGTTGTTGCACGCCGTTGGGCCGACGGTCTGGATCGTCACGACCTCAGGATGAGCACCGTTCGGGTCGATCCGCAGGGTCTGCCCGGCGGCCAGGCCCGAGATGTTGACGAGCCGGACGCAGGTCGCGCCCGCAGTGGCCTGCGCGGCGAGGTTCGTGTTCTGCGTCCGGAAGCTCCGCGTCTGCCAGACCGCGTAGATCGCACCCGCACCGTCCATCGCCGAGGCCGGCAGGAGCGAGGTTCGAAAGTCACCCGCAACCGCATGCTCGGCGGTCATGTTCGGGAGAATCGTGCTCGTCGCAGACCAGGTGGCGCCGCAGTCCGATGAGGCGAACCAGACCATGCCGGCCCCGGAGATTGGGACGACGACGCGGCCGCACACGCTTCCCGGCGGCGCGTTCGGCGGCGGCGGTTGGACGAGCGCAACGCCGCCGAGGCCCTGGGCGTTGTTCGCGGTATTTGCCGGAGCCGACCACGTCAGGCCCCCGTCGGTCGAGGTCTGCATCTTGATCGTCTCGCTGCCGTTGTCCCACTCCTGGTAGCAGTTGCCGTAGCCCGCGCTGTTCGGCCAGTTGTCGCAGGTGATCCAGTTCTTGTCCGGGAAGTCCCCAGCGTGCGTGGTGATCGGCGGGCCCCAGTTGAGGCCGTCCGCCGAGCGGTTGACGAACAGGCCGACGGTGTTGGCGTCGCCCGCGAGGCCGAGGGTGTCGATCAGCCAGACGCCGTCCTGCGCGTCGTAGGCCACCGCCGGATCGCTGGCGCGCGTCAGCGGCCCGGCACCCGTCGTCTCCTGCCCGCCGAAGATCGTCAGCGGTAGGAGACCGGTCTGCCAGGTGCGGCCCCCGTCCATGCTGGTCGACCAGCCGATGTCGCACGAGCCCCCGTCGAAGACGCGCCCGACCTGGTAGGTCGAGACGAGCATCTGGCCGTGCGCGGCCGTCATCGGCTCGACCTGGCTCGCGTGGTAGGAGAGCGGGCTCGCGCACATGTCGCGGCTGACCTCCGTGAGGCGAGGGAGAATTCCGCGAGCGGTGGTCTGAGCCGAGGCCGCCAGCGGCAGCACGACAAGAGCAGCTGCGGCCAGGAACGCGGCGCTTTTCGCGAGCATTCTCCCCTCCCCTCGGTTGCGCCAGTCGATCCTCCGCCGCTCGGGGATACGTGTCAAGCGCGTGCCGTCTTGCTTCCCGAATTAGCATGCGCGCGGGATGCGGGTCGGAGTGCCGAGAGAGAGCGCCCCCGGCGAGCGGCGGGTTGCGCTCGTTCCGGAGGTCGTTTCGCGCCTTGCCTCCGGTGGCTTCGAGGTCGTCGTCGAGGCCGGCGCCGGGGACGCGGCGTCGTTTCCGGACGCGGCCTACGAGGAGGCCGGCGCGCGCGTGGGCGCCGATCCGTGGGATGCGGACGCCGTCGTGAAAGTGCAGTCGCCGAGCGCCGAGGAGGCCGGACGGCTGCGCGAGGGGCAGATCCTGATCGGCTTCCTGCAGCCGCTGACCGACCGCGAGGGGGTCGAGCGGCTGGTTGGTCGCGGCGTGACGGGGTTCGCGATGGAGTCGATTCCGCGCATCACCCGCGCACAGCCGATGGACGCGCTCTCGTCGCAGGCGACGGTTTCCGGGTACAAGGCGACGCTGCTCGCGGCTGACCGGCTGCCGAAGTTCTTCCCGATGCTGATGACGGCCGCAGGGACCGTCGCGCCGGCGAAGGCGTTGGTGCTGGGCGCGGGCGTGGCGGGGCTGCAGGCTATCGCGACGGCTCGCCGGCTCGGCGCGGTGGTCACGGGGTTCGACGTGCGACCCGTCGTGCGCGAGCAGATCGAGAGTCTGGGCGCGAACTGGCTCGACCTCGGGATCGTCGGCGAGGAGACCGCGGGCGGCTACGCCCAGGAGCTCTCGGAGGAGCAGCAGCGGCAGCAGCAGGAGGAGCTCGAGGCGCGCCTGCCGGAGTTCGACGTGGTGATCACAACGGCGCTGATCCCCGGGCGGCCGGCGCCTCGGCTGATCCCGGCGGCTGCGGTAGCCGCGATGCGTCCGGGCTCCGTGATCGTCGACCTGGCGGCCGAGACCGGCGGGAACTGCGAGCTGACGTCGCCCGGCGAGGTCGTCGAACGCGAGGGCGTGACGATCGTGGGGCTGACGAACCTGCCGAGCTCGATGCCGTACCACGCGAGCCAGCTCTACGCGCGCAACGTGGCGGCGCTGCTGAACCACCTCGCGCCGGAGGGCGAGCCGGTGCTCGACTTCGAGGACGAGATCACGGCCGGCGCCTGCGTCACGCGGAAGGAAGAGGTGCCGGCGTGAGCGCTGCGCTCCGGCAGGCGCGCGAGCTGTGGAGGAAGAGTGACGCTTTCGATCCACACGAGTCACAGACACGTGCGCCTGAGCGCGGTATCGTCGCCCTCGAGGGCGGCGGGACAAACACCCCCACCCTGGGTGGGGGTTTCTGGGTCACGCGCGCGCGCGTGAACACGCTGGAGTGGGCGCCGTGAGTCACAACACGCTGCTCGTCTTCGAGGTCACGATCCTGCTGCTGGCGATCTTTCTCGGCTTCGAGGTCATCTCGAAAGTGCCGACGCTCCTGCACACGCCGCTTATGTCCGGCACCAACGCGATCCACGGGATCGTCGTCGTCGGCGCGATGCTCATCCTCGGCTCGCCGCACAAGGGCGCCTTCGGCTGGGTCGTGGGCTTCGTCGCCGTCGTCCTCGGCTCGGCCAACGTCGTCGGCGGCTTCGTCGTCACCGACCGGATGCTCGAGATGTTCAGGAAGCGCGAGCCGGCCAAAGAAGAGGCCCAGCAAGACGGCTCCGGGCCGCAATGAGCACGAACCTCGCGAACCTCCTCTACCTGATCCCGATCGTCAGCTTCATCCTGGCGCTGCGCTTCCTTTCGAACCCGGCGCATGCGCGTCGGGGCAACCAGATCGGCGCGGTCGGGATGCTGGTCGCGATCGTCGTCACCTGGATCAAGATCGGAACCACCAGCTGGTGGGCACTTGCGCTGGGAATGCTGATCGGCGGCGGCTTCGGGGCGGTCGCGGCTCGGCGCGTGAAGATGACCGCGATGCCGCAGATGGTGGCGCTGTTCAACGGCGTCGGGGGCGGCGCGGCAGCGCTGATCGCGCTCGGCGAATTGCACAAGATCCTCCCGAACCCCGGCCACCCGAAGCTCGACATCAGCGTGGCGATCTTCCTCTCGGGGCTGATCGGCGCGATCTCCTTCTCCGGCTCGATGATCGCGTTCGCGAAGCTCCAGGAGCTGATCCAAGGGCGGCCGATCACGTATCCGGGTCAGAAGTTCGGCAACCTCGCGCTGCTCGCCGCCTGCGTCGGTCTCGGCGTCACGCTCGTCTCAGGTGTCCAGGACGAGTGGCTGCTCTGGGCCGTGCTCGCCGGCGCCGCGCTCTTCGGCGTGCTGTTCGTCCTCCCGATCGGCGGCGCGGACATGCCGGTCGTCATCTCGCTGCTGAACGCCTTTACGGGACTCGCGGTCGCCGTCGGCGGCTTCGAGCTCGAGAACAACGTCCTGATCGTGAGCGGGATGCTGGTCGGCGCCTCCGGCACGCTCCTTACGATGCTCATGGGGCGGGCGATGAACCGTTCGATCGCCAACGTCCTATTCGGCGCCTTCGGCCAGATCTCCGCGGGGGCCGCAGCCGCCGCCGAGACCGACGGGGGCTCGGTCCGCTCGGCGAGCGCCGAGGACGTCGCCGTGATGCTCGCCTACGCGCACAAGGTCGTCTTCGTTCCCGGCTACGGCCTCGCCGTCGCCCAGGCGCAGCACGACGTCCGCCAGCTCGCCGACCTCCTCGAGGCGAAGGGCGTCGAGGTCTCCTACGCGATCCATCCCGTTGCAGGCCGGATGCCGGGGCACATGAACGTGCTCCTCGCGGAGGCCAACGTGCCGTATCCGCAACTGAAGGAGATGGACGAGGCGAACCCGGAGTTCTCGCGCACCGACGTCGCGGTCATCGTCGGTGCGAACGACGTCGTCAATCCGGACGCCCGCAACAACCAGGGCAGCCCGATCTACGGCATGCC
>DATDFL010000077.1:0-3606 GCA_036522595.1 Gaiellaceae bacterium | reverse complement strand
CTACACGAGCTACACGGCGGAGCACGGCGACGAGGCTGCCGCGGAGCTCGCCGGGGCGTTCGCGGAGATCGTCCGCGCGGTCGTCGAGGAGCGCGAAGGGCGCCTGATCGAGCTGCGGGGTGACGAAGCGCTGGGTGTCTTCGAGTCCGCGCGCCAGGCGCTCCGGTCGGCGATCGAAATTCAGGCAGGCGTCGCCGCGGCCAATTTGCCGCGCGGTGTCGGCGTCGGCCTCGACGCGGGCGAGGCGGTGCCGGTCGCGGACGGCTACCGCGGCGGCGCGCTCAACCTCGCGGCCCGGCTCTGCTCCCTGGCGACGGCCGGAGAGGTGCTGGCGAGCGAGACGGTGCAACAACTCGCGCGCGCCGTCGAGGGACTCAAGTACGGCGAGCGCCGACAGGAACGGCTCAAGGGCCTCGCGAAGCCGGTTGCCCTCGTGGAGGTGCTGCCCGCGGACCGGGCCGTGCGCCGCTGGGATCGCCGGCGGCTCCAGCGGTCCGCGAAGCGCCAGCTCGGCAAGCGGCGCGTCCGGGTCGCCGCAGCGGCCGTAATCGCCGCCGCGCTCGCGACGATCGCCGTCCTCGTCCTGCCCGGCTCGGGGTCGAGTGCGCGGATCAAGCCACAGTCGATCGGGTTCGTCTCCACGTCCGGCAAGGTCGAGGGCCAGCTTCCGATCAGCGGCCTGGGCCAGCTCGGCATCCTCGGCCACACCCTCTGGTTCGCGAACAGTGACGACAAGACGCTGGAGCGCATCGACATCCGAACGAGGAAACCCATCCATCCGTTCGTGAGCATCCAGGATGGGTTCGGCGGGATGGCGATCGGGTTCGGCGCGGTCTGGGTGGTCGACGGCAAAGAGCCGGTTCTGCTGCGAGTCGACCCGCGCTACCTGACGACGCAGCGCATTCCGCTGCCCGCGAAGAAGGCCGACATCGACTTCACGGCGCCCACGGAGGTGACGGTCGGCGACGGGTCGGTCTGGGTCGCCGAGGCGAACGCGGTCTTCCGGGTCAACCCCGACACCCAGCGCGTCGTGAAGACGATTCCCGTGCCCCAGGCGGACCTCCTCGCGTACGGAGACGGCGCTCTCTGGGTCGGTCAGAGCAACGCCTCGTCGATCAGCAAGATCGACCCGAAGACGAACGAGGTCGTGCAGCCCGTCAAGCTGCGGGACTTCGTGGGCGACATCGAAGTGGGCGGCGGCTTCGTCTGGGTCGGGCTCGTTCCCGACGACGCGGTCTGGAAGATCGACGAGAACGGCACCATCGTGAAGACGATCAGCGTCGGGCACGGGGCCTCCGGGCTCACGTTCCGCGACGGCGCGCTGTGGGTCGGGTCGATCGGCACGCTTCAGCGAATCGATGCTGCAAGCGACGCCGTCAAGCGCTTCGACATCGTCGATCGCCCGGTCGACCTCCTGGCAGGCGACGGCGAGCTCTATATCACGACGCTGGAGAAACCACCGGCCCTGAAGCCGTTGCCGGCCGATCAGGTCGCAACCTTCGTGCTCGCGGAGGACTACCTGGACGACATTGATCCGGCACATGCCTGGCCGATTCCGTTCCGCTCCCAGCTCGAGTACGCCACCGGCGCGCAGCTCCTCAACTACCCGGATGCGTCCGGGCAGCGCGGCTCGCAGCTCGTGCCGGAGGTGGCCGCCCGGATGCCCTCCGTGTCGGCCGACGGCCGCACGTACACCTTCCGGATCCGGCCCGGATTCCGCTTCTCGCCGCCGTCGAACCAGGCGGTGACTGCGCAGACCTTCAAGTACTCGATCGAGCGCGCGCTCTCTCCCGGGCTCGGCCCGCAGGCTCCGGGGATCAACTTCCTCAGCGACGTGGTGGGCGTCGGAGCCTTCCACGACGGCAAGGCACGCAGCAT
Source organism: Gaiellaceae bacterium (assembly GCA_036522595.1). Lineage (GTDB taxonomy): Bacteria > Actinomycetota > Thermoleophilia > Gaiellales > Gaiellaceae > AC-32. Next base: position 1,728 of record DATDFL010000077.1, on the reverse strand, counting down.
CTCGGGGATCAAGGCCGATGGCGACGTTCTGCGCATCAGCCTCGTAGCGCCGGCCGGCGACTTTCTCGCGCGCCTGTCGATGCCGTTCTTCGCAGCCGTGCCGATCGGGGCGCCGATCGTCAGCGGCGGCGTCCAGGATCCCCTTCCGTCGGCCGGCCCTTACTACATCAAGGTGACGTGGCAGGGCGAGCTCACCGTGCTCGAGCGCAACCCGAACTACCACGGCCCGAGGCCGCACAAGCTGAGCCGGATCGTCTACGACAAGGGCAGCACGACGCACCGGACAGTCGGACTGATCGCACAGGGAAAGGCGGACTACACGCTCAACCTGCTCGACGAGTCGGACTACGCTCCGGGTGGGACGATCGACGCCCGCTTCGGGAAGGGGCAGGCCGGACCGCAACTCGTACAGACGCCGCAGCCCGGTGTCCGTCTCCTCCAGTTCAACACCGAGCGCGGCCCGTTCGTCGACAGCCGTCTGCGTCGAGCCGTTTCGTACGCCCTCGACCGCCGAGCGCTCGCCGCAGCTCAGCGTGAGCCTCCGACCGACTCGTACCTTCCCGGGACATTCCCCTCGGCGCCGCAGTCGCGCGCGTACCCCCTGTCTCCCGATCTCTCTCGAGCCCGCACGCTCGCGCGCGGCTTCCATGGAAGCGTCGTGCTCTACGCGTGCAACCGCCCGGATTGCAATGCGGTCAGCCGCATCGTGAAAGCAAATCTCGCCCCCCTCGGCATCTCGGTGGACGTCAAGCAGTTCGACGACCAGTTCGGCGCCGCAGCGGAGCCCGGGGCCGCCTACGACATGGTCCTCTACACCTGGTTCTTCGACTATCCCGACCCGTTCGAGCTGCTGAACGTCTTCCTCGACCCGAAAGCCGCTACGACGAGCTTTGCGCCGCCGACCCTTACGATTCCGGGCGCGTATCGCCGCGGGCTCGAACGGGCCTCGCTGCTCCGAGGCGCAGCGCGCGCGGCGGCGTACCGGCAGCTGACCTTGAAGCTCGAGCGCGAGGTCGCCCCGTTCGCGGCCTACTCGAAGCCGGTGCTCCCGGAGCTGTTCTCCGCCCGGCTCGGTTGCCGGGTCCAGCAGCCGGTGATCGCCTCAGTCGACATCGGCGCGCTCTGCGTCAAGAAGTGAGGAGGAGGCCCCGGAGGGCCTCCTCCTGACGTTGCGCTACTGCGAGAGGTCGATCCCGCTCGTCGAGCCGGTGACGCCGTTCGTCGTGAACGCGTAGTGCACGGTGGGCGGGTTCGGGACGGCGCGGTTCTTCAGGCCGGACGTGCTGAGCGTCAGCCCGATGAAGTACGTGCCGGCCGTCGCCGCGTTCCACTGCACCGTGAACGTCCCGTTCCCGGAACCGGCTGTGAACGTCGCTCCTGACACGGTTCCGCACCCGGAGTTGCTGACCGTGCTGCCGGAGCCCTGGCCGAAGAGGGTGCTGAAGTTCCCCGTCGTGATCGCCTGCGAGACCACCACGGTGTTCGCCCCGGCTGCGCCGTTGACGCGCACCCAGTAGTCGAAGCCGGCCGGGCTCACCGACCGGATCCGCCCGTTCCTCGCGGTGTAGGTCACCGCTGAGAGCGTGGTCGCCGTGCCGTTCGAGAACTGGCTGCAGGTCGCGCCGGTTCCCGTGATCTGGCTCGTCGGCCCGGGCGGCGGAGGCGGTGGTGGCGGAGGTGGCGGAGGTGGTGGTGGTGGCGGCGGCGGAGGTGGTGGTGGCGGAGGTG
>DATDFL010000076.1:0-15741 GCA_036522595.1 Gaiellaceae bacterium | reverse complement strand
ACTCTGTGTACTGGTGCGCAGCCGACATTGGCTGGGTCACCGGGCACAGCTACATCGTCTACGGGCCGCTCTGCAACGGCACGACCGGCGTCCTCTACGAGGGCGTGCCGAACTATCCGGACAAGGACCGCTGGTGGCAGATCGTCGAGCGGTACAAAGTCGACATCCTCTACACGGCTCCGACGGCGATCCGGACCCACATGAAGTGGGGCCCGGAGTTCGCCGAGAAGCACGATCTCTCGTCACTCCGCCTGCTCGGGACCGTCGGCGAGCCGATCAACCCGGAAGCCTGGGTCTGGTACCGCGAGCACATCGGCGGCGACCGCACGCCGGTCGTCGACACGTGGTGGCAGACCGAGACCGGAATGGTCCTGATCACCGCGCTGCCCGGCGTGACGACCCTCAAGCCCGGCTCGGCGACGAAGCCGTTCCCGGGGATCGAGGCCGCCGTCTTCGACGAGCAGGGCAACGAGGTCGGCCCCGGTGGTGGCGGCTACCTCGTCCTCCGCCGTCCGTGGCCCGCGATGCTGCGCGGGATCTACAAGGACGACGAGCGGTACAAGGAGACGTACTGGTCGCGGTTCGACGGCGTCTACTTCGCCGGCGACGGCGCCCGGATCGACGACGACGGCGACTTCTGGCTGCTCGGCCGCGTCGACGACGTCATGAACATCTCCGGACACCGCATCTCGACGATCGAGGTCGAGAGCGCGCTCGTCGACCACCAGGAGGTCGCCGAGGCAGCGGTCTGTGGGCGCAAGGACGACCGGACCGGCCAGGCGATCGTCGCCTACGTGACGCTGAAGGGCGGCGAGGAAGGCTCGGTCGAGAAGCTCGAGGAGCTCCGCAACCACGTGGCCACGAAGATCGGCCCGATCGCGAAGCCCGCGAACATCGTCTTCACGCCCGAGCTGCCGAAGACCCGGAGCGGCAAGATCATGCGCCGCTTGCTCCGTGACGTCGCCGAGAAGCGCGAGCTGGGCGACACGACCACGCTCGCCGACCCGGCCGTCGTCGAGGAGATCAAGGACCGGGCCTCGGCCGAGGCCGGCAAAGAGGACTAGACCCTCTGTCGACGGACGAGGTGACGCCGGAACAGCGGCGTCGCCTCGCCGTCGACCTCTTCAACCGCACGTGGGAGCTGATGCTCCTGCCCGAGCGGACGCCCGAGCAGGACGACGAGCTGCTGCACACCGCCTATGCCTCGCGGCACCACTGGGCGGCGTAAGAGGCGCTCGCAAGGGCCGAGCTCGTCGCGGGGAACGCGGATGAGGCCAGGCACCTGGCGGCGAAAGCCCGTGAGCTAGGCGAGCGGGTCGCGAACGCCGAGGACCGCGAGCACCTCGCGGCGGACCTGGCGACGCTGCCCTAGGCGAGCAGTCCCTGGAAGGGCTTCTCGTCCTCGAACGGGCCGATCAGGGCGAGCTTGAGGCCGTTCGAGGCAATGATGTCCTGCGCCACGCGCTGGACGTCCTCCGCGGTGACCGCGTCGATGCCCGCGACCACCTCGTCCGGCTCCAGCACCGGGTCGTTCAGCACCTCCCGGCCGAGCCCGAAGACGATCATCCCCTGCGGGTTCTCGAGCCGCAGCACGAAGCGGCCCTTCGCCAGGGCGCGCGCCTTCTCGAGCTCGTCCTCCGGGACGGGCTCGTCGGCGATCTTGCGGAACTCGCGGACGATCGTCTCCACCGCTTCCTCGCTGCGGTTGATGTCCACGCCCGCCTGGGAGAAGAGCGAGCCCGCGTCGGTGTAGCTCTGGTTGTGCGCGTAGACGTAGTACGCGAGGCCGCGGCGCTCGCGCACCTCGCTGAAGAGCCGCGACGACATCCCAGTGCCGAGCACCGTCGAGAGCAGCTGCAGAGCCCAGCGGTCCGGATGGACCATCGGGTACGAGCGCACGCCCAGGATCAGATGCGCCTGGTCGGAGTCCTTGTGGTGGATCTTGACCTGCGAGCCGTTGCCGTTCGCGACGACCGCGTCGGGTGCGCCGGTGTCAGCCTCGCCGAGGTCGCCGAGTAGCCGCTCGACCAGCTCGAGCTCGTCCCCGCCGAGCCGCCCGCCGATGCCGACGACCATTCGCTCGGGCTTGTACCAGCGGTCGACGTAGTCGCGGAACGTCTGGTGCGTCGCGCCGCGGATCGTCTCCTTGCGGCCGATCACGTCCCAGCCGAGCGGCTGGTCGCCGTACAGCAGCTGGTCGTAGACGCCGCCGATGAAGTCGCGCGGCGTGTCGTAGTACATGTTCATCTCCTCGACGATCACGCCCTTCTCGCGCTCGATCTCCTCCGGATCGAACTTCGAGTGGCGGAGCATGTCGACGAGGACGTCGAGCGCGCGCTCGCGGTAGTCGGCGGCGCAGCGCACGTAGTAGCCCGTGTACTCCTTGCTCGTGAACGCGTTGAACTCGCCGCCGAGCGAGTCGACCTCCATGCCGATCTCGCGGGCGGTGGGCCGCTGCTCGGTGCCCTTGAAGAACATGTGCTCGGCGAAGTGCGCGATCCCGTTGGTGTCGCGCGTCTCGTACCGCGAGCCGGCCGCGAGCATGATCATGCAGGTGACCGACTGCACCTGCGGCATGTCTGCGCGCAGGACCCGCAGTCCGTTGGGGAGGGTGTCTCGCTGGAAGACGTTCACCAAGACCTCTGCTTTGTGCGGGCTCGCCACCCTTGGACGAGCGTTGGGCTTCCCGGGTGAAACCGGACGCGGAGCGTGTTCATGCCGCTAGCTTCTCGCGCCACGCGTCGGGGATCGGCATGGGCTCGCGCTTGCTGTAGTCGTACGTCACCAGAACGGTCTTCGCCTCGGCGACGACGTTTCCGCCCACGCGGAGCTCGTGTTCGAGGTCGAAGCTCTTCTCGCCGAAGCGGCTCACGCGGGCGCTGATTTCGACCTCGTCGTCGAGCCGCACCGGTGCGCGGAAGTCGATCTCGACCCGCGCGACCACGAGGGTCATGTCCTCGAGCGTCGGCGCGGCGCCGATGTGCTTCAGGAACGCGAAGCGGGCCGACTCGATGTACGTCAGGAACACCGCGTTGTTGACGTGGCCCATCGGGTCGAGGTCGCGGAAACGCACGCACTCACGGTGCACGAACACCGGCCGGATGCTAGATGCTTGCAGCCGTGGCCGGGGAGGAGACAAGGCGTGCGATCTTCGCGCAGCCCGAGTGGCTGCGCCAGGTGCCGACCGACCGGCGGCTGCCCGAAGGCCGAGTGCTGCACACGGGCTGCGGGACTTCCTTCCACGCGGCGCAGACCGCAGGACAGGCGGTCCAGGCCCTCGAGCTCGTGCTTCAGCCGCAGGAGGCGGACGCGCTGGTTGTCGTCAGCCACGAGGGCGAGACGGCGCTGACGCTGGAGGCGGCGCGGGCTTTTGACGGGCCGGTGTGGCTCGTGACGGGCAAGCCGGACAGTCCGCTGGGCGAGGTGGCGGACGAAGTCGTCGTCGCGACGCCCGAGATCGAGAAGAGCTGGTGCCACACAGCGAGCTACACGTGCGCGGTCACGGCGATGCGCGCGTTGCACGGGGAGGACATCGGAGGCCTGCCCGGAGCCGTGGAGGCGGCCCTGGAGGCCCGCGAGCCGGTGAGCGGCCATGAGCGCTGGCTCGTCGCCGGCGCGGGCCGGGACTGGCCTACCGCCCAGGAAGCCGTCCTCAAGCTGCGCGAAGGCGCGCACGTTGCAGCCGAGGCGCATCACACGGAGCAGCTGCTGCACGGCCATCTCGCCGCGATCGACGAGACCGTCCGCGCGTTCGTGCTGGAGGGCGAGGGCCGCGCCGCCGAGCGGGCTGCAGTCGCCGTCGCGGCGCTGCGGGAGATCGGGTGCGAGACGACGCTGATCCCGACCACGCATCCGGTGGTCGACATCGTCCGCTTCCAGCTCCTGACGCTCGAGCTCGCCGAAGCGCGTGGGATCGACCCCGATCCTATTCGCCGCGACGACCCGCGTTGGAAGCGGGCCGCCGCGGCTCACGAGTAAGGCGTGCGGGCTACCACCAAGCGCCGCGCGTGCGGCCGCCTGCGGCACCTGCGAACAGGCTGATCAGCCAGATCACGGCGACGATCGCCGCGATGATGAGCAGCCACTTGACGACGAAGAACGCGACGCCAAAGAGCACGATTGCGAGAAGCGCAAGCAAGATGAGAAGAAGCATCTAGTTACACCTCCTCTCTGGAGGGATTCGTTGCGAGAAAGCGCGGTACCCGGGTTGCCTGGACCGCAAACCCGCTACGTCGCGACCTGGTCTCGAAGCTCCAGCAGGTTGAGCAGCTGCCCGATCGGGTGGCCCTCCTGGGCGGCATGACGCATCTCGACGCTCGGGTTGACCGTGTAGTGGTTACGCCGGCCGACCCGGCGCCGCTTCACGTAGCCGCCGTCGACGAGGTCCACGACGATCCGCTGCGCCGCCCGCTCAGTGATCCCGATGTGCTGAGAGAGGTCCCGCAGCCTGATGTCGGGGTTCCGAGAAATGGCGAGAAGCACCTGCGCGTGGTTCGTCAGGAAGGTCCAGGACGAGTCTTCTTGTCCTCTTGACACCGGAAACTACTTTCTTGTAATATCGCTCATGAAATCGTTAACCGCATCTAGTAATCGCGTCACAACATTCATCTTACCAGGGCTAATGGACATCCGGGTAGCAGCGAAAGACGGCGAGAGCACAGAGCTCCTCGTGGCGAGGCTGGTCATCCTCTTTGGCCGCGAAGCCGTCTCGGTCCAGCGCGACGCCGTGCATGTTCAGCTCAACGGCAATTCCGGCCAGCAAGCGATCACGCAAATCCTCGGCTCCGTCGAGCGCTGGCTCGAGCAGACGGGGATCGGTTCCGCGGACGTTTGGGTCGACGAACGGCGGTACTGGATGGAGCGGCCGCAGTCGCTAGTCGGGTCGCCCGAGCTCCTCGAGGAGCCGATCGACCTCCTCGGTGGTGTTGTAGTGGACGATCCCCACCCGGACCCCGCCGGCGGGTAGGCCGAGGCGGTTCATAACCTCGACTGCGTAGTAGTCGCCGCTCCAGACCGCGAAGCCGCGCTCGGCCAGCCCCTCGGCGGCTGCATTCGGCGTCAGGTCGCCGACGGTGAGGCAGAACGTGGGCACGCGGCCCTTCATCGTGGGTAGTCCGTACAGGCGGCACGAGTCGGGCAGGCCGGCCAGGAAGCGGGCGCCCAGCTCGCGCTCGTACGGGACGATGGCGTCGAAGCCGATCGACTCGACGTAGCGCACGGCCGCGATGAAGCCGGCCAGCAGCTCGTGAGGCAGGGTGCCCGTCTCGAAGCGCGCACCCAGCGGTCGCTCCGGCGACGGCCGAACCTTGTACGGCCGCCAGCGCTCGAGCAGCTCCGCGCGCACGAAGGCGAGCCCGAGATGCGGCCCGAAGAACTTGTACGGCGAGCAGAGCAGGACGTCGGCGCCCGCTGTGGCAACGTCGATCGGCCCGTGCGGCGCGTAGTGCACCGCGTCGACCCAGGCGAGCGCGCCGACGGAATGCGCGAGCTCGGCAACGCGGGCCACGTCGACGAGCGTCCCGACCGCGTTCGACGCCCACGGGAAGGCAACGACCCGCGTGCGTTCCGAGAGCAGCGACCCGAGGTGGTCGACATCCAGCGTCGTGTCGTCGGTGATCTCCGCGAACCGCACGACGACACCGTGATCGCGCGCGAGCTCGAGCCAGGGCGCGACGTTGCCGTCGTGGTCGAGCTTCGTCACGACGATCTCGTCCCCGGCCTCGAGCTCCCGGGCGAACGAGCGGGAGAGCGCGAAGTTGAGCGTCGTCATGTTCGCGCCGAACACGACCTCCTCCGCCCCGCACCCGAGGAAACCCGCAGCCGCGCGCCTGGCCTCGCCGACGAGCAGGTCGCTGCGGCGGCTCCGCTCGAAGGCGCCGCCGAGGTTCGCGTTCGACTCACGCAGGTACTCGGCGATCGCGTCGATCACCTCGTCGGGCACCTGCGTTCCGCCCGGCGCGTCGAAGAAGACGGTGCCCTGCGCGAGTGCGGAAAACCTGGTTCGGAAGGCGATTAGGTCACTCTGCATGACGCCGCTATGCTGGCAAACTGGACCGACCGGGTTTCAAACGAGGGAGAGCTATGGAAGCTGCAGCCGCACCTGCAGTCGACGTGGCTGAGCGCGCGCCGACTGCCGTAGTAGCCGCACGTGACATCACCCGACGTTACGGCGAGGGCGGCACCGCCGTGGACGCGCTCCGCGGGGTGACGCTGGAGGTTCAGCAGGGCCAGCTGACCGCCGTCATGGGCCCCTCGGGCTCGGGCAAGTCGACGCTGATGCACATCCTCGCCGCGCTCGACCGCCCGACCTCGGGCGAGATCTGGATCGCGGGCACCAAGCTCGGCAGCCTCAACGACACCGAGATCACGAAGCTGCGCCGCAAGCACATCGGCTTCATCTTCCAGTTCTTCAACCTGCTGCCGATGCTGACGGCCGAGGAAAACGTGCTCCTGCCGCTGACGATCGCGGGCGAGAAGCCCGAGGCCGCATGGCGCGAGGAGCTGATCGAGAAGGTGGGCCTCGAAGACCGCCGCACGCACCGGCCCGCCGAGCTCTCCGGCGGCCAGCAGCAGCGCGTCGCGATCGCGCGAGCCCTCGTCTCGCGGCCGACTGTGGTCTTCGCGGACGAGCCGACCGGCAACCTCGACTCGGCCACGAGCGCGGAGATTCTCGAGCTGATGCGCGACTCCGTGGACTCATTGGGCCAGACGACGGTGATGGTCACGCACGACCCGCGTGCGGCGGCGATCGCCGACCGGATCCTGTTCCTCGCCGACGGTGAGATCGTCCGCGACATGCCGCGCGCAGAGCCTGGCGAAGTGATCGCGGCGATGGAAGAGCTCTCGCACCACTAATGCTCACCGTCGCGCTGAAGGGGCTCGCCGGGCGCCCGGTTCGGGCGCTGTTGACCGCGATCGCGATCGTCCTCGGCGTCGCGATGATCAGCGGTACCTACGTCCTGACGGACACGATCAACAACGGCTTCGACACGATCTTCACCCGCTCGTACCAGAACGCCGACGTCGTGATCTCGGGCAAGGCCGCCTTCGACAGCGCCGACGGCACGTCGGTCGAGCCGCCGTCGATGCCGCAGTCGCTGCTGCCGAAGATCCAGAAGCTTCCTGGCGTCGCGCTGGCGGCCGGCTCGGTGACCACCGACGCGCTGAAGCTGATCGGCAAGAACGGCAAGGTGATCTCGACGGGCGGGGCTCCCTCGCTCGGCTTCTCCGTCACGAAAGCGGGGCAGCCCTTCAACCCGACGAAGCTGACCGCGGGGAAGTGGCCGACCGGATCGGACCAGGTCGTGATCGACAAGGCGACCGCGAGCGGCAAGGGCTTCCACGTCGGCGACCGGATCGGCGTGCAGGCCTTCGGGCCGGTTCGCCAGCTGCTGATCACGGGGGTCGCGGAGTTCCCGGGCGTGAGCGTCGGCGGCGCGACCTTCGCGATCCTCGACCAGCCCACGGCGCAGCAGCTCTTCCACAAGCAGGGGCAGCTCGACGCGATCCGCGTCCAGTCGAAGGCCGGGGTCAAGACGCCGGAGCTGCTCTCGGAGATCCAGCCGCTGCTCACGCAGACGGAGATCGTCCGCAGCGGGACGGAGCAGGCGAAGAAGGACAAGGACACGAACGCCGGCGGCTTCATCTCGTTTCTGCGCTACGCGCTGCTGGCCTTCGCCGGGATCGCGCTGTTCGTCGGCGCGTTCGTGATCGCGAACACGCTGTCGATCACGATCGCCCAGCGGATGCGCGAGTTCGCCACGCTGCGAACGCTCGGCGCGTCGCGTCGGCAGGTGCTCTGGGCGGTCGTGGTCGAGGCCTTCGTCATCGGAATCCTCGGCTCGGTGATCGGGCTCTTCCTGGGGCTCGCGCTCGCCAAGCTGCTGAACGCGCTCTTCGTCGCCATCGGAATCGACCTGCCGCACGGCTCGACCGTCTTCGCAACCCGCACGGTCGTCGTCTCGCTGCTCGTCGGCACGATCGTCACGCTGGTCGCCAGCATCCGGCCGGCCCGGCGCGCGACCCGCGTGCCGCCCATCGCGGCGGTCCGCGAGGGCTCGGTGCTGCCGGTTTCCCGCTGGGCGAAGTACGGCCGCGCGACCTCGTTGACGGTGCTCGTCGCCGGGATCGCGCTCTCGTGCCTCGGCGCGCTCGGGAGCGGGCTCGCGACCGGCCCACGGCTGCTGATCCTCGGCGCCGGAGTGCTGCTGCTCTTCTTCGGCGTCTCGATGAACGCGTCCAAGGTCGTCCGGCCGCTGGCGGCGGTGCTCGGGCAGCCGGCCGAGACGATCGGCGGGGCCCCGGGGCTTCTGGCCAAGGACAACGCGACCCGGAACCCGGCCCGAACCGCCTCCACTGCCTCCGCGCTGATGATCGGCCTCGCGCTGGTCACCTTCGTGGCCATCTTCGGCGCCGGGATCCGGAGCTCGTTCGAAAGCGCCGTGAACGAGCTCTTCGTCGCGGACTACGCGCTCACCTCGACGAACACGTTCAACCCGATCGAGGCCGAGGCCGGGAAGGCGCTCGTCGGCAAGTCGGGGGTCAACGACGTCACCGCGATCCGGGCCGGCTCGGCCAGGTATCTCGGAGGCAACAACGACCTCACCGCGGTGCAGCCCAACCTGAACAAGGGCGTCGCGATGGACTGGACGCAGGGCGGCAACGACGTCCCGGGCAAGCTCGGGCTCGACGGTTTCTTCGCGAGCAAGAACTACGTCAAGGATCACCACCTGTCGCTCGGCTCGCCGGTGACGCTGCAGTTCCCGAGCGGGAAGAAGACGACCGTGCGCCTGAAGGGCGTCTGGGACGAGCCGAAGGGCGGCTCGCCGTTCTCGCACATCACGATCTCGACGCAGCTCTTCGACAAGTTCACGCCGCGGCCGCGCGACGAGATGGTGCTCATGAACACGCCCGGCGGCGTCAACGACGCGAACACGGCGCGGCTCGATCGCGCAGTCTCGGGCTTCGCGGATGCCAAGATCCAGACGCGGGACGAGTTCAAGAGCAACTTCGAGGCCCCGATCAACAAGATCCTCAACCTGCTCTACGCGCTGCTCGCGCTTTCGGTGATCGTCAGCCTCGTCGGCATCATCAACACGCTCGTGCTGACCGTCTTCGAGCGCACGCGCGAGCTCGGGATGCTGCGCGCCGTCGGCATGACCAGGCGGCAGGTCCGGATGATGATCCGCTACGAGAGCATCGTCACCGCGCTGATGGGCGCGGCTCTCGGAATGGTGGTGGGACTTTTCCTCGCGGCGCTGATCACGCACGCGCTTTCGAGCTCGGGAATCGTCTTCGCAGTCCCGTGGCTCCAGATCGTCTACTTCGTGCTGGCGGCGATCGTGGTGGGCATCCTCGCAGCGGTGATTCCGGCTCGCCGGGCGGCCCGTCTGAACGTGCTCGAGGCGCTGCAATACGAGTGATTCGGCTCCGTCCGGGGGGCCGCATACGCTCCGGGCGTGCGACGGTTGCGAGCGCTGACAGAGGAGGAGTGCTACCTCCGCTGCTACGGCGCGGGCGATCCTCAGGTGCGGCTGATCAAGCTGGAAGCGCGGCGCCCGCGCGGCTTCGTGCGGATCAGCGGTGAGGAGCTCCGGCGACTGTTCGAGTTGCGCCTGGACGCGCGCGAGGCGACGGAGATCGCAGCGTGAGAGTCTGCTCGCGCTGGGGCCGGATCCGGCCGCGCCAGCCGCGCCGCCGGCGATCGAAGCCGCCCGGTGAGCGGCGCGCGTGCTCGCCGCGGACGAGATTCCGCCAGCGCTGTTCCTGACGTTCTCGCGCCCGGGCTGCGGGTCGTCCTCTGCGGGATCAACCCCGGCTTCGTCTCCGACGCGGCGGCCGCGCACTTCGCGAATCCGCGCAACGATTTCTGGCGGCTGCTCGCCGACTCGGGCCTGACGCCTCGGCGGCTCCGGCCGGACGAGCAGTTCGAGGCGCTGGAGTTCGGGATCGGGCTGACGAACGCGGCGGCGCGGACGACTCGCGGCTCCGGCGACCTGCGTCGGGGCGACTTCGACCGCGAGCGGCTGGAGCGGCTCGCCGAGGAGCTCGCGCCGCGAGCGATCGCCTTCGTCGGCAAAGAGGCGTATCGCGGGCTCTTCGGCGAGCGGCCCGAGCTCGGGCCGCAGCAGCGGACGATCGGCGACGTCGGCCTGTTCGTCCTGCCGTCGACCTCGCCGGCGAACGCGGCGGTTCCCTACGCGGAGCGCCTCCGCTGGTTCGAAGCCCTCCGCGACTGGCTCGAGCCGGTCGTGCGGCCTGCGGTGCGGGCGCTGGTGCTCGACGCCGAGGATCGGGTGCTGCTCGTCAAGTTCGTCGACGTTGTGGGGCAGGTCTGGTGGGCGACTCCCGGCGGCGGGGTCGCCGAGGGCGAGTCACCGGAGGAGACGCTGCGCCGCGAGCTGCGCGAGGAGCTCGGCCTGACGGAGTTCGGGCTCGGGCCCGAGATCTGGTGGCGCGACCACACGTTCACGTGGATGGGCCGCATCTTGACCGCGCGGGAGCGCGTTCATCTCGTGCGGGTCGAGGCGCACGAGCCCGTGCCCGAGATCGACCTCGAGGCCGAGGGCGTATACGAGGTTCGCTGGTGGACGCTCGCCGAGCTCGAGCGGGCGGAGGAAACGCTCGTCCCGGCGCGGCTCGCGGCGTTTCTGCGGCGGCTTCTGCGGGACGGCCCGCCGGCGGAGCCGATCGACGTCGGCGTCTAGCCGCGCCAGCGGTTGGTGATCGGCGTGCGGCGGTCGCGGCCGAAGGCCTTCGGCGTGAGCCTCACGCCCGGCGGAGCCTGGCGGCGCTTGTACTCGGCGCGGTCGATCAGCGCCACGGCGCGCTCTACGACCTCGGGGTCGAAGCCGTCCGCGGAGAGCTCCTCGAGCGACCGGTCCTGCTCCACGTAGGCCTCGAGCACGCGGTCGAGCGCGTCGTAGGGCGGCAGCGAGTCCTCGTCGAGCTGGTCTTCGCGGAGCTCCGCGCTCGGGGCTCGCTCGATGATCGTCTGCGGGATGAGCGCTCTGCCTGCGCGTTCGTTCAGGTAGCGGGCGAGCCGGAAGACGTCGGTCTTGAAGACGTCCTTGAGCAGCGCGAAGCCGCCTGCGAGGTCGCCGTAGAGCGTCGCGTAGCCGACCGAGAGCTCCGACTTGTTCCCGGTTGCGACGACAAGCCAGCCGAACTTGTTCGAGAGTCCCATCAGCAGGAGGCCGCGCACTCGCGCCTGAAGGTTTTCCTCGGCGAGGTCGCGCTCGCGGCCCGCGAAGCTCTCGGCGAGCGCCTGTTCGGCGGAGGCGACGACGTCGTCGATCGGCAGCTCGCGGAAGTCGATGCCGAGGCTTTCGGCGAGGGCGCGTGCGTCGCGGCGGGTCTCGGCGGAGCTGAAGCGCGACGGCATCGAGACCGCGTGCACCCGCTCCTGCCCGAGCGCCTCGACCGCAAGCGCGGCCGTCAGCGCGGAGTCGATGCCGCCGGAGACGCCGAGCACGACCTCGCCGAAGCCGTTCTTGTCGACGTAGTCGCGGAGGCCGAGCTCCAGCGCGAGGCGCATCTGCTCGAGCCCGTCGAGGACGGGCGCGATCTGGGGTTCCGCCGGCTGGGTCTGCTCGTGCGGTGCTCCGATGTGGACGACGTTCGCTTGCGGCGGCGTCCCGCGCTCACGCGCCAGCGCCCGGCGGCGAAGGTCGCGAAGCCGGCGGCCGATCGCCTCCGAGGGCTCGATGTCGACGACGAGCAGCGCTTCCTCGAAGCCGGGCGCGCGGGCGAGGACGCGGCCGTCCTCGTCGAGCACGAGCGAGTGGCCGTCGAAGATCAACTCGTCCTGGCCCCCGACGGCGTTGCAGAAGGCGACGAAGCACGCGTTGTCTCGCGCGCGGGTGGCGAACATCTCCTCACGCTCCCGGTCGCGCTGCACGTGGAAGGGCGAGGCCGAGATGTTGGTGATCAGCTGGGCGCCGGCGAGCGCGAGGTCGGTGGCGGGCGGGCCGGGCTGCCAGAGGTCCTCGCAGATCGTCGGGCCGATCAGCGTCTCGCCGTGCTCGAGCAGGAGCAGGTCGCGCCCGGGCGCGAAGTACCGGTCCTCGTCGAAAACGCCGTAGTTCGGGAGGAAGCGCTTGCGGTAGAGCGCCTTGATCTCGCCGCCCGAGCAGACGGCGCATGCGTTGAAGAGGTCGCCGTCGAAGTGGGGGAAGCCGACGAGCGCGGTGAGCCCGCGGGTTTCGCGCGCGAGGTCCCGGAGGGACTCGGCGGCGGCGCGGACGAAGCCGGGGCGGAGCAGGAGGTCCTCGGGCGGGTAGCCGGTGATCGCAAGCTCGGGGAAGAGGACGAGGTCGGCGGCTGCCGAGCGGGCTTCGGCGAGGCCCTCGAGGATCTTCTTGCGGTTGCCATCGAGATCGCCGACGGTGGTGTTGATCTGGGCGAGCGCGAGTCTCATCAGGTTTTAGACTATCAGTCGAAAACCGCTACCGGCGGAGGCGGATCGCGTTGAGATCGTTCTCGCGAATCTCGTCCGCGCGTCGGATCAGATCCTCGATGTCGTCGTGCTCGGCGTGGATGTAGCGGCCGGCGAGCGCATCGGCTCGGCCGGACGCGAGCACCCGGATTAGGCGGGGGGCGAGCTCGGGTGGCGTCCACGGGAGGTCGTCCGGAGCGTCGCCGAGCATCGCCGTCCGCACGAGGCCCGGGCTGAAGAAGAAGACGGGGATGCGGCCCTCGAGCTCGTTCGAGAGGGTCTCGCCGTAGCGGCAGACGGCCGCCTTGCTTGCCGGGTAGGCCGTGTGGTCGGAGCCGGGGAGGTAGGCGGCGCCGCTGCCGGTGATCACGATTCGGCCCGCGCCGCGCGCGAGCATGTCGGGGATGACCGCGCGGCATGAGAGGTGGACGCCGAGCACGTTGACCTCCAGCACGCGCCACCAGTCCTCGGGGTCGACCTCCCAGGTGGCGCCGTCCTGGTTTCCGATTCCCGCGTTCGCGACGAGGAGCTTGATCGGGCCGAGGTTTCGCTCCGTCTCGGCGACCAGGCGCGAGACGGCGCCGCGGTTGGTGACGTCGGCCTCGAGCGCCAGGCCGTCGACCTGACGGGCGATCTCCTCGACTTCGCTCTTCGTCCGAGACGCAACAGCCACACGCGCTCCTGCAGAGGCGAGCTCGCGGGCGATGTTCGCTCCGATCCCGCGGCCCCCGCCGGTGATCAGCGCAACCTGGCCGGTGAGATCGTCGGCCACGCCGGGAGGATAATCGGGGTCCGCGTCAGCTGGCGGGAATGGGCGTGCCCTCGAACGCCGCCGTCTCGGGCTCGGCAGCAGCGGAAGCGATCGCGTCTCGCGGGTACCGCTTCATCAAAGCCACCTCCCACTCGTAGAGCCGGTCCTTAAGAGCGTGAGTCAGGATCGGCGGCAGGATCGCGAGCACGACCAGCAGGGTCGTCGTTGCGACCGGATGAGCCGCCACCAGCCGGCCGACGTGGCTGTAGTCCCCGCTCCAGGCGGTCAGCACGGTGGCGGTCACGGCGAGCCCCAGTGCGCCGAGCACCCAGCCGAGGTCTGTTCCACCAAGGGGCGTCGGATCGTTGTCCGCGCATAACCGGCGGAAGAACCGCACGATGTCGCGTGATTCCCAGGCGCGCCAGACGATGACGATCACGCCGTAAGCGGCCGCCATGACCACGAGCAGCGCCAGGATTCCGCTCACGAGCGCGTCGCTGGGATGCCCGACGATCACCAGGTGGCGGATCGACTTTCCCGCGGCTTGTGCCGGTGATTTCAGTGGTTCATGCCGCAGAACTGCGTGCCCGAGTTGGTACAGCTTGTGGTTGAGCGCGACCTGGACAATCACCGTGACGGCGGCAGCGCTGGCCACGAGGCGCACGATCGCCAGCCACCAGATTCGCCACCAGCCGCGCCAGCGGGCATGGCGCAGGACGTCGAGGCTCTGCTCGGGAAGGTTGAAACCGGTAAGCAGCGCGGCAAGGCGATGGGCGAGACAGGAAACGAAGTCGTCTCTGCTCTTCACGTACGTCGTGTGGTC
Organism: Gaiellaceae bacterium; assembly: GCA_036522595.1. Classification (GTDB taxonomy): domain Bacteria; phylum Actinomycetota; class Thermoleophilia; order Gaiellales; family Gaiellaceae; genus AC-32. The sequence goes on along the minus strand of DATDFL010000076.1, from coordinate 1,731 downwards.
GGTGAGCACGGATGCGCGGTTCCAGACCTCGATCTCCTCGACGCCGTCCGGTGGATCCTGGAAGAGTCGTCCGTTCGGCACCGGATCGGCAGACGCGTAGTAGTCGAGCCACGTAAGCGGGTCGCCGTCCGTCCGCATGAGCGGGTCGATCTCCGCAGGCTTTCTCCGCAAACCGATCACGACTGCCACCGCCACCCCGGCGCCTAGCACCGTCAAAGCTCGCGCGATCGGGACGTGGCCGAAATGCGACAGCGCGATCCCGGTGGCCCACATCGAGAGCCCGAGGACGCCCAGCCACGCGAAGGCGAAGACGTACCAGCGGCCGGTGCTCTGGAGCTGCCGCAGCCGCTTGAGCTTTCCGAGACCCTGCCCGACGGTCACGAACAGCTCGAGATTCGCTTTGCATCCGTATTCGCGAACGGCGTCGTACGCCAGGGCGGCGCCCTGCGAGTGAGCGACGACCGCAACGTGCTTGGCGTGCTTCGACGCCCAGTCCAAATCGTCGGCGACTGTCCGGACCATCGCGTCGTACTGCACGGCGCTTCGCGTCAGGATGTAGCTGTCTCCCAGCGTGGCGGCAAGCTGCACCGCAGCCGACTTCGCGAATTGGCGGAGGCTAGGGATCGGAAGCAACAGCGGGATCAGCAGGAGCGCCACGACCGCCGCGAACAGCGCGGCAAGCGGAAGCGACGCGACGAAGAGCACGGCGAATACCGGGACGCGGACCCAACCGAGCCGGTGTTCGCGCGTGAGGCGGTAGCTCGTGCGGAACGGCGCCGAGAACTGGTCGAGGAGCATGAACGGTAGGATCAGGAGAATCCAGAGCAGTACCGTGGTGGTCTTCGGGACGGAGAAGACCTCCGCCCACCACGATTCCGCCAGCAGCCACTCGCTGGGCGCTCCGAGGCCCTCCGCCTCGGGGGCGCTGACCATCATCCGCGCACTCGCGGGCTCCGCGCCGTCCGGCTGCAGCTTGGTGTGCTTGACCGCGACGTGCGTCGTGTCAGTGGGCCGCCCGATCGACGGCTCCGACTCGACGTTGTGGCTCAGCCAGCGTGTGAACCAGCCGGCGATCGTGTCGGCGAACGCGATGAGCGTCTGACCCTCGCGCTGTTCGCCGATCCCGTGGACGAAGAGGACTCCGAGATCAGCCTTCGGCTCCTCCTCGCCGCGTGCCGCCATTTGACAAGTGTCCCACGGGACAGGGGAGATTTCTAGGGCCGCGCGGCTGCCGCGATCTCGTCCAGCGTCTCCGGGTTTTCAAGCGACGAGAGGTCGCCCGGATCGCTGCCCATCGCCTTCGCGCGCACGGCTCGCCTGACGATCTTTGCGCTCCGCGTTTTCGGGAGCGCCGACACGAACAACACCCGCTCCGGCGCGAAGGCCTTGCCCAGCTCCGCCGCCGCGAGCGACCGAAGCTCCGCGGCCAGCTCATCCGAGGGCTCAGCGCCCGGAACCAGCGCGCAGAACACCCAGGCCACCTCGCCCTTGACGTCGTGCGGTACGCCCACCGCCGCCGCCTCTGCCACTAACGGATGCGCGACCACCGCCGACTCGAGCTCGGTCGGCCCGAGCCGCTTGCCCGCGATATTCAGCGTGTCATCGGAGCGCCCCTGCAGGAACCAGAAGCCGTCCTCGTCGACGAACGCCCAGTCGCCGTGCACCCAGACACCCGGCAGCCGGCGCCAGTAGGTGTCCAGATACCGCTCCGGATCACCCCAGAAGCCGCGC
>DATDFL010000075.1:0-23324 GCA_036522595.1 Gaiellaceae bacterium | reverse complement strand
TCAAGAAGGGCCCCGGACGCGACCTGCGCACCTACATGCCCGGGGAGGGGCAGCTGATCTACATCGCGGGCCACCGTACGACCTACCTCGCGCCGTTCGCCCACATCGACGCGATGCAGCGGGGTGACCTGATCACGGTCGAGGTGCCGTATGGGACCTTCCACTACCGGGTCTTCCGCAAGGAGATCGTTCCGAGCGACGACCTGGCGGTGCTGCACTCGCACGGCCGCGAAGTGGTCGCGTTGCAGGCTTGCCACCCGCGGTTTTTCGCAACGAACCGGTACATCGTCTGGGGACGGCTGGTCCAGATCGAGCCGCGCGGCGCGACGGCCTTCACGCCTCCGGCCATGACTCTCGCCGCAGCGCCGCTGGCAGCGGCGCAGGGCTAGATCCGCAGGTACTGAACGGCTGCGCCGGCAGGGAGCTCGCCCTCGCCTCGAGGGAGCAGCACCAGCGCGTCGGCAGCCGCGGCACGGGCGATCATGTGCGACTCCTGGCCGGTGAGCGGCTCGAGGAGCAGCTCACCTTCGTCACCGCTGCGGGTCCGCGCGCGCACGAGCTGGTCCCGAGCTTCGTTCCGTTTCAGGGCACCCGCAAGCCGCCCCGGCTCGAACCGGGGAAGCGGATCGGAGTGGCCCTGAAGTGCCCGCACAGCCGGTCGTACGAACAGCTCGAAGCCGACGAACGACGAGACGGGGTTCCCGGGCAGGCCGAACACGAGCGTGTTTTCGCGCACGCCGAACGACACCGGCTTGCCCGGCTTGACGGCGACCCGCCAGAACACTTCCTCGACTCCGAGCTCGGCCTCGACCCGGCGAACGAGGTCGTGCGGGCCCACGGAGACCCCGCCCGAGGTCACGAGCACGTCGGCCTCGAGCCCGCGGCCGAGGGTCTCGCGGTGGGCATCCTCGTCGTCCGCCACGATCGCCAGGCGCTCCGGCAGAGCGCCCGCCGACCTGAGCTGGGCGGCAAGGATCAACCCGTTTGCCTCGTAGACCTCCCCCGGAGCGAGCTCTTCGCCCGGCGAGCGAAGCTCGGTTCCCGTCGCGACGACGGAGGCCCGCGGCCGCGCGGCGCAGACGACCTCTGCGATCCCAGCCGCCGCGAGCGCGCCCAGCTGTGCCGGGCCAAGGGAAACTCCCCGACCAACCGCGGTGTCGCCGGCGCGAAGATCGCCACCCCGCGGACGAACGTTGGCAGCCGGAGCAACCGGCTCAGAAATCTCCACGGCGTTGTCACGCTCGACAACATACTCGAAGGGGATGACGGCATCGGCGCCCTCCGGCACGACGCCTCCGGTGGCGATCGCCATCGCCTCGCCGGCCCGAAGCTCGCGTGGAGCGGGGCGGCCGGCCGCGATCCGCGCTGCGACGGGGAGCGTCCCCGGGGTGTCGGCCGAGCGAACGGCGTAGCCGTCCATCGCCGAGCTCGGGAACGGCGGCAGATCCACGATCGCGGCGGCGTCCTCGGCCAGCACGCGACCGCCGGCCTCGGCCAGCGGGACGCGCTCCGCCGGCAGCGGCCGCACGCGCTCCAGGATCAGGCGCTGCGCCTCCTCGATCGTCAGCAAGTCCGCCAAGATCGGCGCGTACGGTACGCGGTGCGGGTACGCTCCGGCCGCCGTGATCTCAGTCGTCGTGCCCGTCCACGAAGAGGAGCGGACCGTCGCGCTCCTGTACGACGAGCTGCAGTCGGCGCTCGATCCCCTCGGGCAACCCTGGGAGGCGGTCTTCGTGGACGACGGCTCCACGGATGGGTCGTTCGCGGCTCTCACGCGCCTGCACGACGCGCAGGACAACGTCCGCGTGGTGCGCCTGCGGCGGAACTTCGGCAAGGCGACCGCGCTCGCGGCGGGGTTCGCGAACGCTCAAGGCGACGTCGTCCTCACGATCGACGCCGACCTGCAAGACGATCCGGCAGAGATCCCGCGGCTGCTCGCGAAGCTCGACGAGGGCTTCGACCTGGTCTCGGGCTGGAAGGCGCATCGGCGCGACCCGATCACGCGCCGCGCGCTGTCCCGCATCTTCAATTGGGTGACCGGTCGAGTCTCCGGGCTCCGCCTGCACGACCTCAATTGCGGCCTGAAGGCCTATCGCGCCGAGGTCGTCCAGGGCCTGCGTCTGTACGGCGAGCTGCACCGGTTCATCCCCGTACTCGCACACTACCGCGGCCACCGCATCGCGGAGCTGCCGGTCAATCACCGCCCCCGCGAGCATGGCCGCTCCCGCTACGGCGTCGAGCGCTACCTGCGCGGCTTCCTGGACCTGCTCACGGTGTCGTTCATCGGGCGCTACCGCTACCGGCCGCTCCACCTCTTTGGCGGGCTCGGGCTCGGCCTCGGGGCGCTAGGCATCGCGATCCTGCTCTACCTGACCGTGCTCAAGATCGGCGGCGAGGCGATCGGCCGCCGGCCGCTGCTGATCCTCGGCGTCCTACTCGTCGTCGTCGGCCTGCAGTTCTTCTCGCTCGGGCTGATCAGCGAGCTGATCACGAGCCAGCACGAGGAACGCGCCGGGCCGCGCGAGCGGACGGAGCTCCACGTCGACGAGATCCTCTCGTAGCCGACCTGGGCGGCCTCCTCGGCGGTTGGCACACATTCGTCACGGACCCGTCACACATCCGTGCGAATTTCCGGGATAGGCTCGCAGTGGGGAGGAGGCCGGGCGCGCCTGAACTACAGGGACCATAGGGTCGGTCGCTGATGCGCGTTCTCTACTTCGGAACCTACGAGAGCGACTACCCGCGCAACGCGCAGGTGATCTCTTGCCTGCGACGGGTTGGAGTCGAAGTGGTCGAGCGGCACGTCGGCGTCTGGGAGGGCCGGCGGGACAGCTGGCGCGCAGGCCCCATGACGCTCGCGCGGCTGGCGGCGGCCGAGCTTCGGCTTCTACGCTCGCCCCGCGCCGAGTTCGACGTCCTGCTCGTCGGCTACCCGGGGCACCTCGACCTCCTCGCGGCGCGCCGCGCGGCGGGCCGGCGACCCGTCGTCTTCAATCCGCTCGTGTCCCTCTCGGACACCTTCGTCGCGGACCGGGGCCGCTTCAGGCCGGGCTCGGCGGCCGCCCGGGCGCTTGAGGCCGTCGATCGCCGTGCGTTCCGGGCCGCGGACCTCGTCGTCGCCGACACCGAAGCGCATGCGCAACACCTCGCGCGCCTCGCCGGCCTACCGGCGGCTCGAATGGAGGTCTGCTTCGTCGGAGCCGAGGAGCGTCTCTTCCAACCGGGCTGGGCTCCGCGCAAACCGTTCACCTGCCTGTTCGTCGGCAAGCTGATCCCGCTCCAGGGCATCGAGACGATCCTTGCCGCAGCCCGCGCTGCGCCGGACCTCCCGTTCCGGGTCGTCGGCAGCGGGCAGCTCGAGCCGCTGCTTGCCGATCTGCCCGCCAACGTCGACTGGGTCCGCTGGGTCGAATACGAGCAGCTTCCGGGTGAGCTGCATCGCGCCGGCTGCGCGCTTGGAATCTTCGGCACCTCGGACAAGGCGCAGCGCGTCATCCCGAACAAGGCCTTTCAGGCGCTCGCGTGCGGCACGCCGCTCGTCACCGCCGACACTCCCGCTGCGCGCGAACTGCTCGTCGACCGCGAGAGCGCCCTGCTCGTCCCGCCCGGCGATCCGGAGGCGCTCGCTGCCGCGCTCAGACGCCTCGCGGCGGAACCCGCGTTTGCCCGGCAAATCGGCAACGGCGGCCGCGCCGCGTTCGAGCAGCACGCGAGCGAAGAGGTGCTCGGCCAACGCTGGCGCAGCGTCCTCGAGCGCGCGCAGGCCCTACGATCGCAGCGGGGATGACACGCCTCGCCGGGCCGCGGGCCCTCCTCTGGAGCGCAATCGCCGCCTACGCGGCCGGCTTCTCGGCGCTCTCAATCCTGCGCCACCGCGCCTTCCAAACCGGCCGCTTCGACCTCGGGAACATGGTGCAGGCGGTCTGGTCGACCGCCCACGGCCACCCGCTGCAGATCACCGGCCTGCGCGGCGACGAGATCTCGCGCCTCGCCGCCCACTTCGACCCCATCCTCGCCGCGTTCGCGCCGCTCTGGCTCCTCTGGCCCAGCCCGGACATGCTCCTAGTCGCCCAGGCGATCGCAATCGCGCTCGGCTCGCTCCCCGTCTTCTGGCTCGCCCGCAAGCACCTCGGCTCGGAACGGGCCGGGGTCGGCTTCGCGCTCGCCTACTTGCTGTATCCACCGACGCAGTGGCTGACGCTGAACGAGTTCCACCCCGTCGCGCTCGCCTGCCCGCTGCTGCTGTTCGCGATCTGGTTCCTCGACGAGCGGCGCCTGCTGCCGTTCCTGGTCTTCGGGCTGCTCGCGACGACCACCAAGGAGGAGATCGGCTTCGTCGTCGCGGCGCTCGGCCTCTGGTGGGCGCTCGCGCGCGGCCGCCGCCTCGAAGGAGCCGCGGTCCTGGCCGCCGGCACAGCGGTCGCGCTCATCGCGATCGAGGTCGTGATCCCGCACTTCAACCGCGCCGGAACGTCCAGCTTCTTCGCCCGCTACAGCGAGGTCGGCGGCTCGCCCGGCGGAATCGTCCACACCGCCGTCACGGAACCGTGGAAGCTCGTGACAACCGCCGTCACCGGCCGGGGGCTCGGCTACCTCGCGCGCCTGTTCCTTCCGCTGGGACTGATCGCGCTCTTCGCCCCGGTGCTGCTCCTCGCCGCAATCCCCGAGCTCGCCATCAACCTGCTCTCAGCGGCCACGACGCAGACCTCGATCCGCTTCCACTACACGGCCGGTGTGATCCCGATCCTCGTCGCGGCGACGGTTCTCGGCGCCGCGCACGTCGTCCGCTCCCGCCCGCGCTGGACCGAGCCGCTCGTCAGCGCAATCGCCGTCCTCGCGATCGCATCGAACTACGCGCTCGGCGCGATCCCGCTCTGGCGCTACTTTCCCGGCGGCCAGCAGGCCCAGGCGCAGGCGGCGGACGTCAGCCGGCACGACCGAACCGCGCTCCGCGCGCTGCACCTGATCCCCGAGAACGCGGTCGTCAGCGCGACGAACACGCTCGGCGCGCACCTCTCCGCCCGCCGCCGGATCCTGAGCTTCCCGGTGATCCAGGACGCGCGCTGGGTTGCGGCTGACGAGACCTCGCCCGGCTACGCGGACCGGTTGGCGCCCTTGCCGACCGCGGTCCAGCTCTCCTGGCTGCGCCGCAACCCTGAGTGGCGACTCGTCTTCGAACGCGACGGGATCCTGATCTTCCACCGGTCGAGCTGACCCGCCAGCACCAGGAACACGCCGAGCACCAACAGATCGCGCACGAGCAGCAGCCAGGTCGGCCAGGCGAGCCGGAACAGCGCGTGGTAGTGGAAGAACCACACCTGCGCGAGGACCAACGCAACCGCCGTCAGCGCAACCGCGATCCAGCTCCCTGCGAGGACGACGAGCGGGACGAGCCAGACGAGGTACTGCGGCGAGAAGACCTTCGTGAACGCGAGGAAGCCCGCGACCGCCGCGGCGGAAGCCAGCGGCAGACGGCCCCGCACGTCGCGCGCTCGCGCGTAGAGACCCCAGATCGCGACCACGGCCAGAGCCTCGAGCACGAGCGTCACGACGGCCACCGCGTCAGGCAGCGAGCCGCTCAGGTTGCGGCCGGCGACGCCTGTGGTCTCGACGACCTTCGCGTCGTAGAGCCCGAGCCGGTCTGCGGCGAGCAGCAGCGAGGCCCCGAGGCTCTCGATCTGCAGGCCGCGCTCCGCCTGCGAGCGGAAGCTCGACGCAACCCCACGCGCGTCGTACGCGGCGAACGGAATGATCACCGCGGCTGCGACCACCACGAAGACGGCCAGCGAGGCGAGGACGCGCCGCGCGCCGGCTCGCCGCCAGACGTAGATCCCGGCCAGCGGAACGAGCACGAGTGGATACACCTTCGCGGAGACCGCGAGCCCCAGCGCTCCCGCGCCGAGGACGTGCTTGTCGCGAAGGAACAGATAGAGCGCCAGCACGGTCAGCAGCGCCGGCCAGGCGTCGTAGGTGTTCAGCGAGATCGGCCCGAGCGCGATGGGCGCCAGGGCTAGCAGCGCGACGACCGCGAACAACCGTGTCCGCGCAACCCCGAGCTCGACGAGCACCAGCGCCGCGAGCAGAATCGTCGCCAGCCCGCACAGCGCCATCATCGACTTGAACGCCGCGTTGTAGTGCGACGCCCCGAACGCGGTCGGCGGCATGAACACCGCGAAGGCCCCGGGCGGGTACTCGACGAAGACGTCCCGGTAGGGCAGATCTCCGTGCAGGAAGCGCTCCGCGTAGCCCTGGTAGATGTGGACGTCGCGGAAGCGAGCGGCGCGGAAAAGCCCTCCGTCGGGCACCGCGCAGGACGCCAGGAACACCGGCACGGCGACGAGCCACGCGCGCAGCGCGTCGCGCACGCCTACGGAACGGGTGGCGGAGGAGGCGGTGGCGGCGGCTCGACCGGCGGTGGCGGGGGCTCGATCGGGGGCGGCGGAGCCGGAGCGATCGTCGTCACCGGGGGCGGCGGAGGAGGCGGCGGAGCACCGCGCGTCGTCGTTCCGGCCGGCGGCGGAGGCGGTGCGTAGTAGTAGGAGCCCGAGCCGGACGAGTAGCTCGACCCGTACTGGCCTTGCGTGAACGGCCTCCACTCGACGGGGTTGCGCGGGGCGGGCCAGTTCAGCACCGGCGCCTTCCAGAGCGCGGACTCCATGAAGAGCTTCCAGATCGACGCGGGGAAGGTGCCGCCCGCGACCGCGATCCCGTGCACGCTCTCCATCGGGATCTCACCGCCCGGGTAGCCGACCCAGACCGTCGTCTCGAGCTGCGGCGTGTAGCCGGAGAACCACGCGTCTGCGTGGTTGTCGGTCGTGCCCGTCTTACCGGCGGAGGGCCTGCCGAAGTACGCGCCGACACCCGTGCCCTCCTGGATGTTCATCTGGAGGATCCGCGTCACCTCGGATGCGACACCGTCGGAGATCACGCGCTTCCGCGAGGGGTTGCCCCAGCCGACGTCCGTGTCGACCTTGCCGTTTGCCAGCACGACCTTCGTGATCGCCATCGGCTTCGAGTAGATCCCGCCGGCCGCGAGGGTCGCGTACGCCGAGGCCTCCTCCAGCGGGGAGATCGAGTCCGCCCCGAGCCCCATCGCCGGGACGACGTCGAGGTGCGACTTGATCCCGAGGCGGTGGGCCATCGCAGCGACCTTGTCCGGGCCGACGTCGAGGGTCAGCTGCGCGTAGACGGTGTTGTCGGAGCGAAGCGTCGCGTTCGTCACCGAGATCGACCCCGCGTACGTGTGGTCGTAGGTCTGGACGTCCCACGCCGGCGTGTAGGGATCGGGCTGGTAGTGGAACTCCGCGGAGGTGTAGTAGGTCGAATCGGGGTTCATGCCCTCGGCGATCGCTGCGGTGAGGACGAAGGTCTTGAAGGTCGAGCCCGGCTGCCGGCGCGCCTGGGCGACGAGGTTGAACTGGTTCCCCTTCCGGCCCGGCGTGACCGCCGTCATCGCTCGGATCGCCCCCGTCGCGGGCGCGATCGAGACGATTGCCGAGGCCGGGTCGTTGCGGAGGTTGAGCGTGTTCGTGATCGCGCGCACAGCCGCCCGCTGCAGGCGCGGATCGATAGTCGTGTACACCCGCAGCCCGCCGGTCCGGACCGTGTTGGCGCCGTACTCCTGGATCAGCTGATCGCGGACGTAGCTGAAGAAGTACGGCTCCCGAATTCGCGTGTAGAGCTTCCCTGCCTTCAGCCCGAGCTGGCGCTGGGCCACGGCGACTCGGTACTGGGCAGGCGTGATCGCCCCGTACGTGACCATCGCGCGCAAAACCTCGTCGCGCCGGGCGAGCGCGGCTCCCGGACGGTGGAAGGGGTCGTAGGCCGTCGGGGCCTGCGGCAAGCCGGCGAGCAACGCCGCCTGGTCGAGGCCGAGGTTCCGAGCGTGCTTCGAGAAATAGGTCTGCGCCGCGGCCTCGATCCCGTAGGCGTGGTTGCCGTAGTAGACCTGGTTCATGTACTCGGACAGGATCTTGTCCTTCGACCAGCGGCGGCTCAGCTTGATCGCGAGACAGGCCTCCTTGACCTTCCGCTTGAACGTGCGCTCCTTCGAGATGTAGAGATTGCGGACCAGCTGCTGCGCGATCGTGGAGCCGCCCTGCACCACGTGGCCCGCCCGCAGGTCGCTCCAGGCGGCCCGGACGATCCCCTGGTAGTCGACGCCGCCGTGCTGGTAGAAGCGATGATCCTCGATGGCGACCGTGGCTCGGCGCTCCCAGATGCTGATGTGGTGCAGGCCGACGCTCGTGCGGTTCTTCTCCGCCGGAATCGAGCCGAGCAGCGACCCGTCGACCGCATAGACGAAGGAGTTCTGGCCGTTCTCGACCGGCCTCAGCTTGCTCAGGTCGCAGCTGGAGCGGAACTTCGCGACCGCGCCCACGCTGCCCGCGATGAGCGCCAGCAGGAAGACGAGGACACAGACGAGGATGATCCTGAGCTTGCGGCTGCGCCGGCCGCGGCCTCGATCGCGGCGCCGGTGGGCGCGCCGAAGGACGTTCGTGAGGTCGTCGTCGTCGCGCCGGCTGCGACCCCTTGGGGGTGGGGGTGGCGGCGTCATGCGAAGACACCCGCCTCGCGCAGCCGCTTGTGCGCGCGGAGGCGGAGCTCGTTCTCGAGGCGCTCGGCCGCGGGCTCGTCGTCGGCCCAGACGCTGACCATCACCCTGGCCTTGTCCTCGAGAGCGGCCACGGAAACTTCGGCGCGCTCGTCTTCCGCGGCGTCGCGAAGCAGGCCTGAGACGGCTTCGAGATCAGAATCCAGAGGCACCTGGACGGTCACCTGTGCGAGCTTCCTTCGTCCGCGAATAGAGGAGTTGCGGATGGTATCCGAGGCAATCCGCTCGTTCGGGATCACGAGCCGGTCGTTGTCCTCGAGGTGGATGAAGGTGTAGGTGAGCCCGATTTCCTCGACGATGCCGGTGAGGCCCTCGATCTCCACCTGGTCGCCGAGCCGAATGGGCTGCGAGAAGGCGATCAGGAGGCCCGCGATGAAGTTGCCGATCGTCTTCTGGGCCGCGAAGCCGACGACGAGCCCGATCACCGCCGACGACGCGAGGATGCCGGTGGCGACTGCACGCACCTGCGGGATCACGAGGAGCGCGGAGAGAACGCCGATGAAGATGATCGCCGTGATGACGCTTCGCCGCAGAACGCGGTAGCGCGTGATCGCCGCGGCCGGCAGCTCGCGGCGCGACATCCGGCGGTCGGTGAAGCGCGCGACGGCCAGGGTCACAAGCAGGACCCCGCCGAGCACGGCCAGACGATGCCACCAGGGCATTTCTTCACTCGTTTTAGTCGAGCGGCAGCGGTTTCCTGCCGGCGAAGCCCTCGTCCACGCCGTGCCAGTAGGCAATCTCGTCCTCGCCGACCTGCCAGCAGAGGAGCACCTCCTCGTCGCCCCGGAGCGCCGGGAAGTCGACGAGCCCGCGGTCGAGGTCCTTCACGAGCACGCCGAGAGCCTCGAGCTGCTCGACGCACCGGGCAACGGCCTCCCCCTCCCGCTTGAACTCCTCCTCCAGCGTGCGCGGCTCCTGCGGGTCGAAGTCGCCGCCGTTGCCGGCGATCCGCTGGACGAGACGAGCCTGCCGGGTCGCCGTCACAGCCATCGCGCGCCGGTGGGCGACGAGCGTTTCGGCGACCGGCCGCACCTCCTCCAGCAGCGCGTTCGCTTCCTCGGGCGTGAAGTGCCGCTCGGCCATCCGAGTATCATCGCGCGCCGTGTCCGCCGGTCAACGCGTTCGCGAACCGCGGGCGGCTCGCTACGAGCTGCCGCCGCCGCGGCGGGCCTGGAACCCGGCGGCGGAAATCTTCCTCTGGACGCGCGTGGCGATCTGGGCGGCCGCGCTGTTTGCGCTGTTCGTGTTCGTCCCGAACCGCCATCCGCGCGCGGGCCGCTGGGACGACCCGTCGCTGACGCACGACCTCGGCGCGTTCACGGACGTCTGGGCTCGCTGGGACAGCGTCTGGTTCCTACGCATCGCCGAGCACGGCTACGACGCGGCAACCGGCGCGGCCTCGGCGTTCTACCCGCTCTACCCGGGAACCGTCGCTGTGCTCGGCCGCGCGTTCTTCGGCCACTACGTCCTGGCCGGGATCCTGATCTCGCTCGTCGCGGCGCTGGCCTCGTTCCTCCTCCTCTACCGCCTCGCCGAGGAGCGGCTCGGCGCGGACGGCGCGCGGCGCACCGTCCTCTACCTCGCGGTCTTCCCGTTCGCGCTCTTCCTGCAGGCCGTCTACAGCGAATCGCTTTACCTGATGCTGACGCTGGCCGCGTTCGCGCTGGCCGAGCGGCGCCGCTTTCTCGCCGCCGGCACGGTGACCGGGCTTGCGCTCCTCACGCGTCCGACCGGAGTCGCGCTTCTGCCTGCGCTCGCGCTCCTGGCGTGGCATGAGCGGGACCGGCTGCGCGCGCTCGCCTCGCTCGCCGTCGCGCCGCTCCTCTTCGCCGCGTACCCGCTCTACCTCTGGCAGGCCGAAGGTGACCCGTGGGCCTTTCTGCACGCTCAGCGCATCTGGAGCCGTCACCTGTCGCCGGCAGGGCCGCTCGGCGGGATCTGGGACGGGCTGCGTGCCGGCTGGGCGGGCGTGGAGCAGCTCGCGTCCGGCTCGCATACGCACGTGTACTGGACGCCGGTGCAGAACACCGATCCGATCCGCGCAGCGACGATCAACCTCGAGAACCTCGCCTTCCTCGCCCTCTTCGTGGTGCTCGCGGTCGTCGCGTGGCGCCGGTTCGGTGCGCCCTACGGGATCTTTGCCGCGGTCAGCCTCGCGATCCCGCTGAGCGTGCCGAGCGAGCGGTGGCCGCTGCTCTCGATGCCGCGCTTCGGGCTGACGATCTTCCCACTCTTCCTCGCGCTCGCGGCGCTCGGCGGCCGGCCGCGCGTCCACACGGGGATCGTCGCGGTCAGCTCGCTCCTGCTCGGCGTCGCGGTCGTCCAGTGGGCACTCTGGCAGTGGGTCGCGTGAGGACTGCCGCGGCAATCGGGGCTCTTGCGCTCCTGCTCGCCGGGACGGCCTGCGGCGAGCGCAAGGAGCCGACCGGCTCGAAGGTCCGGATCTATCCGGTGACGGTCCAAGGAGCTGGGGAGCGGCCCACCAGTCTCCGCGCCGCTCCCCGCCGCATCGTACCGCTCGGCGCGGGACCGCGACGAATTCTGCGCGGCCTCGGGCTGGGGAAGCGCATCGTCTCGGTCAACGACGAGCTCGTCGGGCTGCAGCTGGTCGGGGAGATCCGCCGCGCGCACCCGGACCTGATCGTCGCCTCCGAGGACGCCGACCCGCTCGACCTCGCGCGTGCCTCCTCGGCGACCCACGCCGCGGTCTACGTCGAAGCGGGCGAGTCGCTCGACGGCATCGAGAGCGGAATCGACGACATCGGGCTGCTCACGGGGCGGCCCGTCGCCGCAAGGCGCCTCAGCGGAGCGATTGCCCGGGCGCGCCGCCGCGTCGCCGCCCGCCTCAGCGGCTTCCCGCAGGTGAGCGTCTTCGTCGACCTCGGCAGCTTCGGCACGGTGGGCTCCAGGACGCTGCTCGGCGACCTCATCACCGAGGCCCGCGGCAAGGACATCGCCGGCCCCGCCCCCGAGCAGGGACCGTTCCCGCTGCATCAGCTCGTCAAGGCGGACCCCGACGTGTACGTCGCGATGTCCAACAGCGGGACAACACTCGAGTCACTGAAGCGCAACACCCTTGCGAAGCACCTCCAGGCCGTCCAGAAGAAGCGCTTCGGGATCCTCAACGCGAAGCTCACGGTGGCCGGACCGAGCGTCGGCTCCGCACTTGTCGACCTCGCGAAGATCCTGCATCCCGACGCGTTCAAGTGAGGAACCGGAAGCTCGTTGCCTGGTGCGCCCTCGTCGGCGTGCTCGCCGCCCTCGGCTACGCGCAGCGGTTCAGCTCCGGCAAGCCGCCCCGCAATGCCCTCTATCACTACGACATCGCGATCAGCGAGGTGTTCACCTACCTGATCATCTTCGGGGTGTTCCTCTGGATCGCGCGCGGGATCTCGTGGAACGAGCTCGGGCTGCGCAAGCCGAAGTCGTGGTGGCGGGCGCTCGGGCTCGGCCTCGGGATCTTCATCGTCGTCTTCATCGCCGAGAACGCGCTCGACCCGCTGCTCCACCCGTCGCGCGAGCAGGGCCTCGAACCGACGCGCTGGGAGCCGAGCCACGCGGGAGCCTTCGCCATCAGCGTCTTCGCCGTGGTCGTGCTGGGCCCGATCGTCGAGGAGCTGCTCTTCCGCGGCCTTGGCTTCCGCCTCCTCGAGCGCTGGGGAGCGGTCACCGCCGTGCTCGGGACCGCCGTCGCGTTCGCGTTCTGGCACGGGCTCGTACAGGCCTGGCCGGCGCTGTTCATCTTCGGGGTCGGGATTGCGATCCTGAGGCTGCGTACCGGGAGCGTCCTCCCCGGATACGCGTTCCACGCGTTCTTCAACGCGGCGGCGCTCGCGCTCGTATTTACCCGGTAGCGGGGTCGTTATATTCAGGCGCGTGCGCCGTGCGGTGATCGTCCTAGCGGCTCTCGCGTTCGCGCCGTCGGCGCACGCGGCGGCTCCCGCTGTCTCGGTGCAGGCGAGCGCGGCACGCGGTCCCGCCCCGCTGACGGTCACGCTCACCGCGAGCGGCGATCTCGCGACCTACCACTGGGACCTCGGTGACGGCACGACCGCCGACGGGCCGGTCGTCCAGCACGCCTACGGGCCCGGCCGCTTCACCGCTCACGTCACCGCCACCGCGCCGAGCGGCGAGACCTCGCAGGCGCAGGTGGCCATCACCTCGCTGGGGCTGACCCTGAAGGCGCCGCGCGTCGGCCGCTACCGGCAGCTCCTCGGCTTCCGGGGGCGGCTCGTCCCGAGCCTCAAGGGCGCGCGGATCGGCCTCTACCGAGGTGAGCAGCGAATCGCGAGCGCAAAGACGCACAAGGGCGGGCGTTTCTCGATGCGTGGCCGCGTGGGTGCGGCGGGCTCGGCCTACACCGTCCGCTACGAGGGCGCCGTCTCGAACCAGGTCGGGCTCGCGGTCAGGCCGCTCCTCGACACCGCGTTCCTCGGCTCGGGACAGCTCGGGCGGCCGCTGGCGCTCTCGGTCCGCGAGCGGCCCGCGGGAGCCGGGCAGCTGACGGTCAAGGTCTGGCGCGCGGGTCGGCTCGTCGCCTCGCGCACCGGCGCGACCCGCCTCCGGATCAGCCTCAGCACCGGCCGGGCAACCACGTACCGCGTCACCGTCGCCGTCACCCCTGCGCAGGGTTACGCGGCTGCTCGCCGGTCGCTCCAGCAGACGGTCTTCCTGCCGAACCTCCGGATCGGCAGCCGCGGCGCCAGCGTCCTTGGTCTCGAGCAGAGGCTCCGTGGCCTCCACTACGCGCTCGGTAGCCCCGACGGCTACTACGGGATCGACACCTCCGACGCGGTCGTGGCGTTCCAGAAGCTGCACGGGCTGCCGCGCACCGGCTCCACGGACCTGCGCTTCTGGCGTGCGCTCGACCGGGCGACCCTGCCGACGCCGCGCCACAAAGAGGCGGCGCTCCACGTGGAGGTGAGCAAGGAACTGCAGTACCTGTTCATCGTCCGCAACGGAGAGGTGGCGCTGATCGTCCCCGTCTCGACCGGCGCGACCGGCAACACGCCGCTCGGCACCTGGCACGTCTACAGCAGGCTCCCGGGCTACAACGCCGAGGAGATGTACTACTCGTCGTTTTTCACCGGCGCCTTTGCGATCCACGGCTACCACAGCGTCCCGCCGTACCCCGCGAGCCACGGCTGCGTACGCATCCCAATCTGGGTCGCGAAGCGGGTCTACTCGCTGATCGACTACGGCACGACGGTTTACATCTACTAGCGCAAAGGCCGGCGCGCTCGTCTTGCTGGCGCTGCTGGTCACGGGCCGCCTCGTCTACACGCAGGTCTACGGGACGGGCGGGAAGCGGTCGGTTCACTGGGTCGACGTGACCCACAGGACGGGCACGATCGAATTCACTCGACGCGTCCAGGGCGTCTATCACTCGCGTGCGGCCTTCGAGCGCCTGCTCGAGTCGACCATGCCCGGCCGCGCGCCGAAGCCGCCGCCCCACGACTGGGCGCACGACCAAATCGTGGTGATCGCCCTCGGCCCGCGCTCGAGCACCGGCTACTCGCTGCGGATCCTGCGCGTGGTCGAGCGCCGGCGCGGGATCTACATCGATGCGCGCGAGGAGACTCCGTCGCTGGGAGAACCGGTCACCGCGCGGGTCACGTACGTCTACCGGCTACTGAGCATGCCCGGCAAGGCCAAGCCCGTGTACGTCAAGCTGCAGAGTCGATGAGCGAACAGGACCCCTTCATCCGCCAGCTCCGGGAGCAGATCTCGGACACCGACCGCTCGATCGTCGAGGCGGTCAACGCGCGCCTGAAGCTCGTCGCGAAGCTGAAGAGCTACAAGGAGTCGCGCGGGATCTCGTTCCTCGACCCCGAGCGCGAGGAGTGGATGCTGCAGTACCTCTCGCGCGCGAACCGCGGGCCGCTCTCGGCCGAGGGACTGCGAGAGATCTTCGAGGAGCTGCTCGACCTCACCAAGCGCGAGGTCGACCGGCAGGACGGATAGGAGGCTTTGGCGGTACCTCGCTCGTCGCCGGGGCGGACAGCGCGGCCCGGCGACACGCACTAGGTGCCGCCAAAGCCTCCTTAGTCCTCTTCCTCGCCCGCAGCCTCGGCGAACTCGTCCGGGGTCACGTTCTCGAGGAACTGCTTGAACTCGGAGACGATCTCCTCCTCGTTCACGTCCTCGCCCTCGAACTCGATCGCGGACTCCTCGATCACGTCTTCGGCCGCGAAGATCGGAGCGTCCGCGCGCACCGCGAGCGCGATCGCGTCGGACGGCCGCGAGTCGATCTCGATCTCGGAGCCGTTCTGCTGCACGGTGATGCTCGCGTAGAAGGTGTTCTCCTTGAGCTCGGTCACCGTGATGCGTACGACCTGGGCGTCGAGCTGGCCGATGATGTCCGTGACGAGGTCGTGCGTCATCGGCCGCGGGGTGCTCGCGCCCTGGAGCTTCATCAGGATCGCCGCCGCCTCCGGATGCCCGATCCAGATCGGCAGGAACTTGTTTCCGTCGGCAGTCTTGAGAAGGACGATCGGCTGTTTGCCGACAAGGTCGAAGCTCACGCCGTAGATGACCATCTCATGCATCAGGCGCCCGTCCTCGCTCCGATCATAGCCAGAGCGTAGCGCCTCAAACTGCGGTGGGCGGCTGCGTCTCGGCGGGAGTAACTTCGTCTGCCAACGCCGCGATCTCCTCGCCCGTTTCGGGGTTTTCGAGGATGACGCGCCGTTCAGGCACGCCCATGGGGTCGAGTCCGCGCAAGTAGTAGGACCGACCTTGGTAGAGGACGAGGTCGCCGATTTTCATTGCCGCAGTTGACGACATCATCGGCTCGCCGGCGGATTTTCGCATCCCCTCGATGGGTGCGGGATTGTTAAGGAGGTGATGGGCGATCGTGGATTCGAACCACGGACCTCCGCCTTATCAGAGCGGCGCTCTAACCAACTGAGCTAATCGCCCGCGGCGGATCAGTCTAGCGAGGCGATTTAGGCGGTGTGGAACTGGGCCCAGAGGGGGCGGTGGTCCGACATGTGGTACCGGAGGTAGCTGAGAAACGGCTTTCCGGGGCGCTGCTGCCAGAGGTCTGCGAAGAGGCACCCGTCGAAGTCGAAGACGTTCGTCGCTCCCGTGAACCGGTCGCGGGTGGGCCCTGGGAAGAAGCCGATCTGGTCGTAGTACGAGTCGCTCGCGATTGCCGATCCGATCTGCGAGGTGTGCGGCGGCAATTCGAGGCCCAGCGAGCACAGAGCGTCGAAGATCCGGTCGCCCTTGTCCATCTTGGGGAGGTTGAAGTCGCCCAGCGGCAGGATCTCCGGAACGTACGAGCGCGCGTCGCGGTGCTTCTGGTCGGCCCACCACGCGACGGCGAACGTCTCGAGGGTGCGGCGGTCGACGTCGGCCGGCTTCGGCGAGCCGTAGAACAGGTGGACGTTGAGGAGCGAGAACCGAAAGGCACCGCTCTCGAAGCTCGCGAGGTAGGGGCCGCGGTCGAACCCGGGAAACGCCGTCGTCGAGTCCGGCACCTTGATCTTCCCCAGCTGGCTCGGCGGGATCGAGAGCCGGCCGACCTCCTTGAGGCGCTTGACCTTGCGCGTGTCGAAGAGGAACGCCTGCCGCTCCTGGTTGCCCGAGGAGTCCGAGAAGAGCAGGTCGTAGCGCGAAGGAAGCTTGTCGTGGATCGCCTCGATCCCGCGGAGGTCGTCGTTGACCTCCTGCACCGCGACGAGGTCGAACCAGCCGATCATCTCGGCGATCAGCGCGTAGTCCGTGTCGAGCCGGTCCTGGACGCCGAGGTTGGCGATGTTCCAGGTCGCGACGAGGAGCTTGTCGGCCGACTTCCTCGGGATCTTGCGGTCGAGCTTTTGCTTCGGGTAGGCGCGGAGCGCGGCGATCTCGCGGTCGAGGTCGTACTGGTAGTCGAAGCGCGGCTTGGGGAACGGCGGCATGCGCCGATTCTCGCCTAGTGCAGGATCTCGGTGCGGTTGAGGTAGTCCTCGACCGCGAGCAGGAACTCCGGATCGCCGGCGATCTCCGTCAGCGTCGACTTCGTCATCTCGTCGAGCTCGCTGTCGTGGGCGAGCTCGAACAGGAACGGCCCAAGGCTCCCGGACTGCGACATTGCGGACATCCGGAGGACGAGATCGCGGGTCACGTCGTCCTGCGAAATCGCCTCGAACGACTCGAGGTCCTGGTGCCAGCTGGGCAGCATCGTCAAGGCCTCAACGCTTGGCCGGGAAGGAGAGATACGGCTAGGCCGGCCTTTCCAGCGCTTCTGCCAGCTCGGCCAGCTCGGTCTCGTCCGTGAAGGCGATCTCCAGGCGCCCCGAGGCGATCTTCACCGGGAATCCCGTGAGCCTTTCCGCTGCGGTACGAACGCGCTCGAGCAAGGCCGGATCGAACTTCGGGACCTTGCGCGGCTTGGTCTTCGCGCCGGCCCAGCGCGCCGCCCGCTCCGCCGCGCGTACCGACATGCCGCGCCGGACGATCTGTCTCGCCAGCCGGCGTCGCCCGTCGTGATCCGGGACCGCCAGCACCGCGCGTGCGTGACCCTCGGTCAGGTCGCCGCGTTCCACGAGCCCGAGCACGTCGTCCGGCAGCTCCAGCAGCCGGAGCCGGTTCGAGACGGTCGGCTTCGCCTTGCCGACCCGCTCCGCAAGCTCGCCGAGCGAGAGCCCGAACTCGTCGAGGAGCAGGGCGTAGGCACGCGCCTCCTCGACCGCGGAGAGCTGTTCGCGCGCGACGTTCTCGACCAGGCCGAGGAGCAGCGAGTCGCGGTCGTCGGCCTCGCGCACGAGCGCCGGAACCGTCGGGATACCCGCCTCGCGGGCAGCGCGCCAACGGCGCTCGCCGGCGATCAGCTCGAAGCCGCCCGCGGCCCGGGGGCGCACGACGACCGGCTGCACGAGCCCCTGCGCGCGGAGCGAGTCGGCGAGGGCACTCGTTGCCTCACTGTCGAAGCGCTTGCGCGGCTGCCGCGGGTTGGCGTGAATCGTCTCGACGGGCAGATGCGCAAGCTCGGGCTCTCCGGGCCCGCCGACGAGCAGCTCGAGCCCACGGCCCAGGCCGCGGCGCTTCTCAGGAACGGCCGACAAGCTCCATCGCCACCTTCCAGTACGCGTCGGCGCCGGCCGAATCGCGGTCGTAGGTCGTCACGGGCACGCCGTGGCTCGGCGCTTCGGCCACGCGCACCGAGCGCGGGACGGAAGTCGAGAAGACAAGCTCTCCGAAGTGCCGGCGCACCTCGGCGGAGACCTCGGCGGAAAGACGAGTCCGCCGATCGACCATCGTCAGGATCACCCCGCCGATCGCGAGACGCGGATTGAGCCGCGAACGGACGAGCTCCAGCGAGCCGACCAGCTGCGCAAGCCCTTCGAGGGCGTAGTACTCGGCCTGGACCGGCACGAGCACCCGGTCGGCAGCGGCCAAGGCGTTGACGGTCAGCGGCCCGAGCGAGGGCGGGCAGTCGACGAAGACGAAGGAGTAGCCCTCACCGGCATCGCGAAGCGCCTCGGCGAGATAGCGCTCCCCGTCCGAGCGCCGCGCGAGATCGACGGCGGCGCCGGCCAGGTCCGGCTTGGCCGGAACGAGCTCGAGGTTCGTGAACCTCGTCGGCTTCGCCAGCTGCTGGAGCGGAATCCCGTCGAGCAGGTCGAGCGACGAGCTGCCGTTCGCGCGCTCGCCGAGGCCTGAAGTGGCATTCGCCTGCGGGTCGAGGTCGACGACGAGCGTCCGCTCACCGGCCTCCGCGAGGCAGGCAGCGAGGTTGATCGCGGTCGTCGTCTTGCCGACGCCGCCCTTCTGGTTGGCAAGCGCGTACACCCGGCCGGGCATACGGCCACGCTAGCTACGCCAGCGGACGTTTCCTGGCGACGCCCGGGCGGCGCGGGAAGCCGGCCGGAGTCGACCCGACTTTGCGCAAAACAAGCAACCCGGGGGGCGATTGCACGAGCTCCGCTGCGAGCTGCTCCGCAACGCGCGCGACACGGTCCGCCTCAGCAGTCGGCCCGACGAAGAGGATCGCCGCACCGTCCGGCGCGACCAGCGGCAGGCACCACTCCGCAGCCACGGGCGGGCGCGCCAGCGCCTTCGCGACCGCGACGCCCCAGCCGTCCACCCGCTGCTCCTCGGCGCGGCCGCAGACGACCTGGACGTTCGGAAGCTCGCGGGCCCAGCGCTCGAGAAAGGCGCACTTGCGGCGGTTGGACTCGAGCAACGTCACCTCGCGCTGCGGCAGCGCGGCCGCCAGCGGGATCCCGGGAGCCCCTCCGCCGGAGCCGACATCGACGATCGGGCCGCCGAACCGGCGCACTACGTCGAGCGCAGCCAGGCTCTCGTCCACGTGGACGCGGCGCGCGTCCTCAGCGGAAACGGATGTCAGGCCAGGTGTCGAGAGAAGCGCTTCGAGCCAGCGGCCGAGCCGCTCGTCCGCGTTAGCGGACAGGTGGAGGGGGTCCGGGGGAACCGGGAGGTTTCCCCGGCTACCCACGGCTACTCAGGCTCGATCACGACGAAGCGGTTGGGCTCGGTGCCCTCGCTTCGCGTGCCGACACCCGGGAAGTCCTTCAGGCGGACGTGCACGACCTTGCGCTCGACCGCCGTCATCGGCTCGAGCTCGACCGCGCGCTCGGACGAGAGCACCCGTTCCGCGCTGCGCACGGCCAGCGCCTCCAGCGTCGCCTCCCGGCGGGCCCGGTAGCCGGCCGCATCGACGACCACCTGCTTGCGACCATCGACCTGGCCGCGCCAGACGATCGCGTTCACGAGGTACTGGATTGCGTCGATCGTCTGTCCGTGCTTGCCGATCACGAGGCCGAGCTCGCGGCCGCCGAGCGACGCCACGAGCGACTCTTCGTCCTCGCGCAGACTGATCTGGGCATTGACGCCGATCGCATCCAGGATCCGCTCGATCACCTCGCGCACCTGCCCGCCGAGCTCGGTGTCGTCCTCGGCGGGCTCGGGCTCGGCAACGGCACCCGGGTCGACCGACGCGATCACGCGCGCGGGCGCGTACCCGACTCCGAGCAGGCCTCGCTCGCCCTCGGAGAGCACCTGGAACTGCACCGCGGTCTTGTCGATCCCCGGCTGGAGCTTCTCGAGCTCACGCAGCGCCGCCCACTTCGCCTCGCCGACGGTCTCGCCGGTCGCCTCGACCTGCAACGCCTCTGTCATGGCGTGCACTCCTGCCGGCCTTTGTGTCGACCGGTCACTTCAGACGGACGCACGGGCGAAGCCCGCACGTCCTGAGATCGGCATCGCAAGCGACGCCTCACCTCCGCGCCCCGCCTCTCTTGTTCTTCTTCCGGCGCACGCGCTTGGGCGGGCCCGGCGCGGCTGCCGGCGCAGGCACCGCGGCCGGCTCGCCGGAACCGTCGTCCTCCGGCTCGGCTTCCGCATCCTCGCGCGGAGGAGTCCGGGACGACCGGCGTGGAGCCACTTCGGGCTTCGGCATCAGGCGGCGGGTGATCAGGCCCTGGCCGACCGTCCACAGGTTCGTGGTCACCCAGTAGAGAACGAGACCGGTCGGGAAGTTGATCAGGAAGAAGACAAACCCGACCGGAAGGACCATCAGCATCGTCCGCTGGGTCTTGTCCATCGTCGTGGCCATGAGCATCGTCGAGACGAGCTGGCTGACGACGTAGATCGCGAGCAGGACGAAGCCCGACCAGTGCGCGCTCGCGTGGGCGGCGATGTTCGGCACGAAGTTGTGGAGCCAGGAGAAATCGCCGTTGTGGACGCAGAACTGCGGCGTGTTCGGGTGGCTCGAGCACGGCGGGTGCTTCGAGAAGTGCCGCAGCACGAGATAGAGCGCGAAGAAGACGGGGAGCTGGGCCACGAGCGGCAGGCACGACGCGGCCGGGTTGATGTTGTTCTCCTTGTAGAACTTCATCAGCTCTTCCTGCTGCCGCTTCTTGTCGGTCTTGTACTTCTTCTGCAGCTCCTTCATCTGCGGCGCGTGGCGCTGAAGGTTCTGCATCGAGTGGATCTGCCTGACCGCGAGCGGGACGATCAGGAGCCGGACCATGATCGTCAGGGCGACAATCGACCACGCCCAGGACAGGCCGACCGAGCCGTGCAGCCAGTCGAGGACGTGCCGCAGGATGTCTTCGAGCGGCGTGAGCGGCGAGGCGAGGACCGCGGCGATCATCGGAACAACCTCTGGTCCTCGGCGTAGTCGACGCCGCCGCGGCTCCACGGGTTGCAGCGGAGCAGCCGCCAGCCGGCGAGGATCGAGCCGCGCACGAGCCCGTAGTGGCGCAGCGCATCGAGCGCGTACTGCGAACAGGTCGGGTGGTACTTGCAACGACCGCCCCAGAGGACGCCGAGCGTCCAGCGGTACACGTAGACGAGCCCCATTCCCGCGTACGCGGGCGCCCTCAGTGCGTACCTCACGCCTGCGCCTTTCCGAGGATCTCCTCGACGCGCTCGCGCAGCCAGTCGAAGCCGCGGCTCTCGGCCGCCTCGGCGAGCCCGGGGCGGACCACCAAGACGTAGTCGTGGTCCTGCGGCAGCTCGGCGGACCGCTCACGGAAGAGCTCTCGCAGGCGACGCTTGATCCGGTTCCGGACGACCGCCGTCCCGACCGCCTTCGGGACCGCCAGGCCGAGCCGCACGGCCTCCTCCCCTTCCTCGCGCGCGAACCAGTAGAGGATCAGATAGCGCGTCGAGACCGACCGGCCCTGCCGGTAGACGGTGTCGAAATCGCGCGAGCGCGAGAGGCGGTGGCGGCGGTTCACGCGCGCGTCCAGCGAGCTAGGCGGAGAGGCGCTTGCGGCCTCGCGCACGCCGGCGCTTGAGGATCGCCCGGCCGGCACGCGTGGCCATGCGGGCACGGAAGCCGTGCCTCCGCTTGCGCCTGCGCACGTTGGGCTGATAGGTCCGTTTCACGAGGGTCGAAGAAGGAAGAAGAGCCGCCCGATCGAGGGCGGCGAAAGGCCAGTATAGACGAGCCGCGCGAGGTCGCCTTCCACAGATCCGAGCGCGCAACAGAAGGGTGCGAATTGCAGCGACGGAGCGGTCCGTTGCCGTCCGAATGTTGCCGTCTTGGGCATCATCATCCACAGGTGTGGAGACAGATGTGGATGCCCGTTAAATCCCTGCAAATCGTGCGCTTTTCGCGGAAGCAACGGCTCGAAGACAGCCCTGGAACGGCTCGTTGAGCATCGGCCCGCACGCTGCTATGCTCGGTCGCTCGCCCGTCCCTCGTACGATCGCGGAAAAAGGAGCCTGCCGGCGGCGTGGAGCCCCAAATCGAGCTGACTGCGGAGAGCCTGTGGAGCGAGGTGTCCAGTCGGCTCAGGGGCGCTCTCAACGAGACGACCTATCGCACGTGGTTCGACCACGTCGACGGTTCGCACCTGACCGATGAGGAGTTCGTTCTCACGGTTCCGAACGCCTTCGCCCGCGACTGGATCGAGGGGCATTTCCTCGGCCTGATCCGCGCCGCGGTCAGCGACGCGACCGGCCACGAGCGGCGCGTGCAGCTCCAGATCGTCGAGTCCGCCGAGGAGCCCGCGAGCCCTGCCGACACCCACAAGCGAGAGGCGCTCGTCGGCGGCCTCAACCCGAAGTACACCTTCGACTCGTTCGTCATCGGCTCCTCGAACCGGTTCGCCCACGCAGCCGCTCTCGCGGTCGCGGAGGCGCCGGCCCAGGCCTACAACCCGCTCTTCATCTACGGCGGCACAGGCCTCGGCAAGACCCACCTCCTGCAGGCGGTCGCGCAGTACGTCGGCGAGCACCAGGGCGAGCTCTCGGTGCGCTACGTCACGAGCGAGACCTTCATGAACGACTTCATCAACGCGCTGCGCGACAAGCGGATCGAGGGCTTCAAGCAGCGCTACCGCGCCTACGACCTGCTCCTGATCGACGACATCCAGTTCTTCGAGCACAAGGAGCGGATCCAGGAGGAGTTCTTCCACACCTTCAACACGATCTACGAGGCCGGCGGACAGCTCGCGATCTCGTCCGACCGGCCGCCGCGCGAGATCTCGACCCTCGAGGAGCGGCTGCGCTCGCGCTTCGAGTGGGGGCTGATCACCGATATCCAGCCGCCCGACCTCGAGACGCGCATCGCGATCCTACGCAAGAAGGTCAAGACCGACGGGATCCACATCCCGGACCCGAAGGTGCTCGAGTTCATCGCCGGCCGGATCTCGTCGAACATCCGCGAGCTGGAGGGCGCGCTTACGCGGGTCGTCGCGTTCTCGTCGCTCACCGGCCGGCCGATGAGCGAGGACCTCGCCCAGGATGTGCTGAAGGACGTCTTCCCACAGGGCGAGGTGCCGCAGGTCACGATCGAGCGGATTCAGGAGCTCGTCTCGGAGAGATTTGGCCTCTCGCTCGAGGAGCTCTGCAGCGACAAGCGTTCTCAGAACATCGTCTACCCGCGCCAGGTCGCGATGTATCTCTCGCGCGAGCTGACCGACTCGTCACTCCCGAAGATCGGTAAGCAGTTCGGCGGCCGCGACCACACGACCGTCATCCACGCGACCTCGAAGATCGCGCGCAAGATCCGCGAGGACCGCTCTGTGTACAACCTCGTGCAAGAGCTGACCGCAAGAATCAAACAAGCTCGCTGAAATGTGGATGACGCGACCTGCCTCTTCGAGCCCTGTCGACAAGACCGCGTCTTCCCCAATTCCCGCCAACAGCAGTTCTGGCTTGAGCACGCGGCTTCGGGCCATCATCCCCGTCGTCCACACTCCCTATGACTACGACAAAGGAATTTCATAGATGATCGAAGAAGCTG
>DATDFL010000074.1:0-14169 GCA_036522595.1 Gaiellaceae bacterium | reverse complement strand
TTCAGCGTGTCATCGGAGCGCCCCTGCAGGAACCAGAAGCCGTCCTCGTCGACGAACGCCCAGTCGCCGTGCACCCAGACACCCGGCAGCCGGCGCCAGTAGGTGTCCAGATACCGCTCCGGATCACCCCAGAAGCCGCGCGTCATCCCGGGAAACGGCTTCCGGCAGACGAGCTCGCCGACCTCGCCGCGCACCGGCCGGCCCTCGGAGTCCACGACGTCCATCGCCATCCCGAGCGCCGGCCCGCCCAGCGAGCACTCCTTGATCGGCACGGCCGGCGTGGGCGACAAGAAGCACGCCCCGACCTCGGTCCCGCCGGAGCAGTTGATGATGGGGCAGCGGCCGCCGCCCACGTGCTCGAACAACCACCGGTACGGCTCGGGATTCCACGGCTCCCCGGTCGTCACCAGCACGCGCAGCGACGACAGATCGTGCCGCTCGACGAGCTCCGCGCCGTGCGGGACCAGCGCCCGCACGAGCGTCGGCGAGAGCCCGAGCACCGAGACGCCCTCGCGCTCCACCAAGCCCCACACGCGATCCGCGGCCGGCCAGTCCGGCGCCCCCTCGGCGAACACGACGGTGCAGCCCAGGGCCATCCCGCCCACCACCTCCCACGGCCCCATGATCCAGCCCATGTCCGTGACGAAGTGGATGACGTCTCCGGGTGACGCATCCGCCTGATACGCCACCTCGCGGGTGATCGACACCAAAAACCCGCCCTGGACGTGGAGCACGCCCTTCGGCTGCCCTGTCGTCCCGGAGGTGTACGTGAGCAGGTACGGGTGCTCGGAATCGACCTCGAGCGGCTCGAGCTCCCCGCGCGAGGAGGAGACCGCCTCGTCCCACCACACGTCCCGTCCCGGCCGCATCGGCGCATCGCAATCGAGCCGCCGCCAGACGACGACGTGCTCGACCGACGGCGACTCCGCGAGCGCCTCGTCGACGAGCGCCTTCATCGGCACCTCGCGACCCCGGCGCAGCGAGCCGTCCGCCGTCACGACGACCTTCGCTTCGGAGTGCTGTAGCCGCGCGGCCACAGCGGGAGCTGCGAACCCGGAGAAGATCGGCACCTGCACGGCGCCGAGGTGCGCGCATGCGTGCGAGGCGATCGCGACCTGCGGCGACATCGGCAGGAACAACGCCACGCGGTCGCCCGCCTGGACGCCGAGAGCAGCAAGCGCCTCCGCGAATCGCGTCACTTCGTCCGAAAGCTCGGCGTATGTGAGAGCCGACCGCTGACCGTCCTCGCTCTGCCAGACCGCGGCCAGAGCCTCCCCCCGCCACCGGTGCACGCAGTTCCAGGCCAGGTTGAGCCGCCCGCCGACGAACCAGGTCGCCCACTCCGGCCCGCGCGACAGGTCGCACACGGCGTCCCAGCCCCGCGAGAACTCGAGCCCCATGTCCGCGATCGCCTCCGGCCAGAACCGCTCCGGCTCCTCCGAGGAGAACCGCACGAGGTCCCAGTAGTCGTCGTACCCGAGCCGCCGCGCCAGGCGCATCGCGTTCGTCCCGTCGCGCACGTCGTCGCTCGGCCGCCAGATCACGTCCACGCGGCAAGCGTAACCTTGTGGCCGCTAACCTAGTGTGGACTAACTTTCGACCGCAGGAGGCTAGGTGCGCGCGAAGATCTTCGCCGAGGAGAACAGGAGATGGTGGACCTTGGGGGCGCTCTGTTTCGCCCTTTTCATGATCATGCTCGACAACACGGTGGTGAACGTCGCGCTGCCGGCGATCCAAAAGGACCTCAGGATCAGCACGGCGGAGCTCGAGTGGACGGTCACCGCCTACGCGCTCACGTTCGCGACGCTGCTGCTGACCGGCGGGAAGCTCGGCGACCTCGTCGGACGACGGCTGATCTTCACGATCGGGCTGGTCATCTTCACGCTCTCCTCGCTGGCCTGCGGCCTCTCCGGCAGCGCGACCGAGCTGATCGCCGCTCGCGCTGTCCAGGGCGTCGGCGCTGCGCTGATGATGCCCTCGACGCTCTCGATCATCTCGGCGACGTTCGACGTCCGCGAGCGAGGGACGGCGATCGGCATCTGGGCCGGCGTGTCGGCGATGGCCCTGGCGATCGGCCCGCTGCTCGGCGGCGTCATCACCGAGCACATCTCCTGGAACTGGATCTTCTTCGTGAACGTGCCGATCGGAGCCGCCGGCCTCCTCGCTGCGATCTTCGTCGTCCCCGAGTCGAAGGACACCTCTCACGAGCAGCGGCTCGACGTGCCGGGCCTCCTCACATCCGGGGTCGGACTGCTCTCGCTCGTCTACGCCCTGATCGAGGCCAATCAGTACGGCTGGACGTCCGCACGCATCGTCGTGCTCTTCGTCGTGGCGGCGATCTCACTCGCGGCCTTCGTGCTCCTCGAGATGCACCAGCGCCTCCCGATGCTCGACCTCTCGCTGTTCCGCAGCGGAACGTTCGCGGGCGCGAACCTCGTGGCGATCCTCGTCACCCTCGCGATGTTCGGGATCTTCGTCTTCTTCCCGATCTACATGCAGACGTTCCGCGGCTGGTCGCCGATCCAGGCGGGTGCGGCGCTGCTGCCGTGGACGGTGATGATCGTCATCTTCGCCCCGATCGCCGGCAAGCTCTCCGACAGGGTCGGCTCGCGCTGGCTGATCGCCGGCGGCATGGCGACGGTCGCCGTCTGCTGTCTGCTCCTCTCGACCGTCACCGTCCATTCGAGCTTCTGGCACATGCTCCCGGCGTTCATCCTCGGCGGGCTCGGGATGTCGTTCGTGATGACGCCGATGTCCGCCGCGGTGATGGGCGCCGCCCCGGTCACGAAAGCCGGTGTCGCCTCGGGCGTGCTGAACACGTTCCGCCAGGTCGGGGTCGCGCTGGGCATCGCGGTCATGGGTGCGATCGTCGCCGACCGCGCCGCTACGCGAGGCGGTATCCGGAACCCACAGGGGTTCGTCTACGGGCTGACGTTCGGGATGAAGGTGAGCGCGGCGATCTGCTTCGGGGCTGCGATTGCGGCGGCAGTGCTGGTGCGAAAGTACCGCCACGCGGAGGAAACGCCCGCGGTCGAGGCCGCAGCGTGACCAGGCTCTCCGGGCCCGAGCGGCGGGCCGTGGTGGTCGCGACCGCCTGCCGGGTCTTCGCAGAGAGCAGCTATCACGGCTCGACGACGGCGCAGATCGCCCGGGAGACCGGCGTCACCGAGCCGGTGCTCTATCGCCACTTCGCCTCGAAGCGCGAGCTCTACCTGGCCTGCCTCGACAGCGTCTGGCAGCAGGTTCGCGACCTCTGGGAGCAAGCGATCGACCGCGAGCACGACTCCGCGAACTGGCTGAAGGCGATCGGCAAGGCCTATCTCGAGGCCCGCGCCTCGGCGCGGATCGTCCTCGTCGACCTCTGGATTCAGGCGCTGACGGAGGCGGCCGACGACCCGGAGATCCGCCGCGCGCTGCGGCAGCAGGTGCACGAGGTGCACGAGTTCGTTGCCGGGGTGATTCGCGGCGCCCAGGAAAGGGGCGGCGTCCTCGAAGGCCGCGACGCCGACGCCGAGGCGTGGATCTTCATCTCACTCGGCCTCCTCAGCACGATCGACCATCGCCTCGGCAGCATCGTGGGCGACGAGTTCGACGACATCGTCGCGAGCCGCCGCGAGTGGATGACCGGTCACGCGGACTGAGTACCCCGTTCGAGGGAGCCGGTCCAAAAGAAAGCCCCCGGCTGCGGCTCCGGGGGCTCGATGAGAGTTGTGCCCGCCTTGCTTGAGAGGCGACGACCCGGAGGCCTTGGCTCTGCGGCCCAGCCACGCCTCCGGGCCTTCGTCGCCATCTCTCTGGCGCGCCCCTTGCAACTGTGAGCCTGGCGTCCGGCCACGTGCAAGGTGGACTGACTATAGAGGCGGTCTCCCAAAGAGTCAAGTACCTCGGTCAAGTGATTTTGCGACCCGCCAGTTCACCGAGTTTCCGGCCCAAATATGACCATTTTGGGGGATTCGGGTTCTGTGGCACTTGCGCCGAAATCAAGTATGCGTTTGACTTCCCCAGGACGCCTTATGCCGCAAGCACATCTTTCCGCCGCACAGACCAGATCTCCCGCCGGGCCCGCCGGCGCCCGCCTCGGTGAGCGCCTGCGCCAGCTTCGCGTGGCAGCCGGCCTGACGCAGACGGACCTGGCAGGCGAGCGCTTCTCCAAGGAGTACGTCAGCCAGATCGAGCGCGGCAAGACCCGCCCCACGCGCGAGACGATCGAGTGGCTGGCGGCGAAGCTCGGCGTCGATCCGAGCTTCCTCGAGAAGGGCGTCTCCGCCGACGAGCGCAGCCGCGCCGAGGCGATGCTCGCCCGCGCCGAGGCCCTGACGAACGCGCACCACTACGACGAGGCCATCGAGGAGCTCGAGAACTCCAGGACGGCCGTCCTCGCCACCGGCGCTCCCGAGCTCGAGTACCGCTCGCTCTCGGCCGAGGCCTGGGCGCGGATGGAGCGCGGCGAAGTCAGGCCTGCCCTCCAGCTATTGCAGCGCTGCCGGACGATCGCCGACAACCCGGGCTTCTCGGACGTCGACCGGGGCCAGGTGCTCTTCCGGATGGGCGTCTGCCGCTACCACCTCTCGAGCATCGCGTCCGCGGTGAGCCTCTTCAGCGAGGCGCTCCAGCTCGCAGAGGCCTCGAATCTTCCCTGTGACCTGCTTCGCTCCGAGATCCTCGGCTGGCGCTCGCGGTGCTACCGCCGTCAGCGCGATCTCGAGGCGGCGCGCGAGGACGTCGAGCGCGCCCTCGAGCTGGCGCAGGCCCTCGACGACCACCGCACGATGGCCAACGTCTACTTCCAGGCGTCGATGGTCGCCGAGCGGATGGGCCACTGGGTGCTCGCCCGCAGCTACGCGGAGCGCGCCAAGGCTTACTACGAGCAGCTCAACGACGAGCGCAACGTGGGCCGGCTCCTCAACAACCTCGGCGGGCTGAACTTCCAGCTCGGCAAGCCCGACGCCGCCGTCGAGGATCTGAAGAGCGCCTACCGCGTGCTGCTCGACAAGGGCAGCGAGGCCGAGGCGGCGAATGTCGTCTCGTCGCTCGCGCACGTGCACCTGATGACCGGTCAGGTGGAGACGGCCGAGGAGGAAGCCCGCCACGCGCTGGAGCTCCTCAGGGGCCGCGACGATTTCCTGGTAGACATCGCACCGACCCAGCTCGTCCTCGGACGGTCCCTCATGGAGCAGGGGCGCCTCGACGAGGCAACCGAAGCGCTACGTGCCGCGGAAGCGAGCGCGGAGCAACTCGAGTCCATCAGCCATCGCGCAGCCGCGTGGATGGCACAAGGCGACCTCGCAGGCCGCTGCGGTGACGACACGACCGCTGCAAGGCTTTATCGCAAGGCCGCCGAAGCCCTACAGGATGTCCGCTTCTAAGCCGATGAAGGAGGTGACTATGACAAAGGCTCGCCTCATTTCCCTTCTCGCGTCGCTCAGCCTGCTGGCGTTCTATTTCCAGGGCGCGGCCCAGGGTCTCGGCCATGTTGGCGGTTATTGCTTCGGCTGGGGTCCCGGCAGCTGGTTCGACGGTCACTAGACGCACGGCGCACAGCGTCTGCGCGCGACGGGTTCAAGCCAGGTTCCGTGCGCATGCGAACGAGACGCGCCGTGCCGCCGCACTCCTGCTCAGCGGTTGCGCCTCCTAGCGGCTCGACTTCATCCTCCTAGCTAGACTCGCAGGGTGGGTCGTCTCGCTGCGGTCCTCGCCCTTGTGACGGTTCTCGCAGCAGTGGGTTGCGGGTCTCAGTCGCGACCGAAGGCGCTCTCGTCGTCGCTGACGATCGAGCAGATGCTCAAGGTGCCGGGCCCGAATGTCGCGATCACGATGGGCGCGGGCAGCTTCGTGCCTGGAAGCGTCCGCTTTCCGTTCATGGTGATCAGGAACGACGCGCGCCCGGTGAACGAAGCGGCGGCGCGGGTCTGGATCGCCTCCGCGAAGGATCAGAAGCCGTTCGCCCAGACCACGGCCAAGCTCCAGCGGATCGGCATCTCGGGCGTCTCGGCTCCTGCTGCCGGCGGGGTGACGCGCATCTACGTGACGCGGCTTCAGATCTCGCGGCCCGGCCGGTACTGGCTCGTGGCCCAGCCCGACGGGCAGAAGATCAAGGGCATCGGCGTCTTCGACGTGCGCGCGAAGCTGCGGGTGCCTGCGGTGGGCGCCAAAGCGCCCGTCTCGCGGACGCCGATCCTCGGTCAGGCGCCGCTGGCGAAGCTCACGACGGCGGATCCGCCGGACCGGGCGCTGCTCCGCTACTCCGTCGCGGCCTCGCTCGCCGCGCACAAGCCGTTCGTCGTCACCTTCGCCACGCCGAGGTTCTGCACGAGCCGCGTCTGCGGCCCAGTCGTGGACGTCGTCGACGCGGTGCGCCGGAAGCTCGCCTCGAGCGGCGTCCGCTTCATCCACGTCGAGGTCTACACCGACAACAACCCGACGAAGGGCTACAACCGCTGGATGCGCCAGTGGGGCCTGTCGACCGAGCCCTGGGTCTTCCTGGTGGGCGGCGACGGCCGGATCAAGGCCGAGTTCGAGGGCTCCGTCTCCGAGGGTGAGCTGGCGAATGCGGTTAAGAGCAGGTTGTTGTAGGTAAGACGATGTTGTGGGGGCTCGGTTCCAGCGCTACAGGCGCGCGTTTCAGGTCACCCGGGTGGCGCGGCAGCGCAGCATCCTGCGCGCCCTGCGAGAGATCGGAGTCGTGGGCGACCGGCCGGCGACCCGCGAGGGCGCGGTCGAGTTCCGGCTCGCGCTCGAGCAGCTCGGCACGACCTACCTGAAGCTCGGCCAGCTGCTCTCGTCCCGGCCGGACCTGCTCCCGGACGTCTACATCGAGGAGCTCGGCAAGCTCGTCGACGACGTGCCGCCGTTTCCGTTCTCCGAGGTCGAGCGGATCATTCGTGACGACCTCGGCGAGGACGCCTTCGCGCGGCTCGAGCCGGAGCCGCTCGCGGCCGCCTCGATCGCCCAGATCCACCGCGCGCTCCTGCCGGACGGCCGCGACGTCGTCGTCAAAGTCCGCCGGCCGGGAATCGTGGAGCAGGTCGACCTCGACCTGGACGTGCTCGGCTCGACCGTCAACTTCCTCGAAGAGCACTCCGAGACGGCTCAGCTCCTGCAGCTGCGCGCGCTCTCCGAGGAGCTCGAGGTGCACCTGCGCAGCGAGCTCGATCTCGTGGAGGAGGCGGCCAACACGGAGCTGATCGCGCAGGCGGTCGCGGAGTACGAGAACGTGATCGTCCCGCAGGTGATCCGCCCGCTCGTCACGGAGCGCGTGCTCGTTCTCGAGCGGATCGAAGGTGAGAAGGTCACGCCGGAGCACGGGCTCGACCCCGACCAGGCAGGCAGTCTCGCGCGGGAGTTCTTCCGCAGCTACATCCGCCAGGTGACGCTCCACGGGATCTACCACGCGGATCCGCACCGCGGGAACGTGATCCTGACCCCGGACGGTCGCCTGGCCCTGCTCGACTTCGGCTTGCTCGGCCGGCTCGACGACGAGACCCGCACGACGCTGTCGCTGCTGCTGCTCGCGATCTCCCGCAACCGCGCGGAGGACGTGTCGGCGCTGCTGCTCTCGCTCTCGCTGACGACGCTCGACTCAGACGAGCCGGCGTTCCTGCACGACCTGCGCCGGAAGCTGCCGCGCTACCAGCGCCGGACGCTGGCCGGGATCCGCGCCGGCGAGGCGCTCGCGGATCTCCAGCGCCTCTGCCTCTCGAACGGGATCCGGCTGCCCACGAGCTTCGCGCTCGTCGGGAAGACGCTCTCGCAGGCCGACTCCATCGCGCGCACCCTCGACCCGGAGCTCGACCCGATCGCGCTCATCGAGGAGGAGTCGTTCGAGCTGATGCTGACCGAGGCCGAGCACCAGCTCGAGCCGCAGCGCTTCATCGGCTACGCGCTGACCCAGCTCGATGCGCTCTCGCGGCTACCGCGGCGTGTCGGCCAGCTCGCCGACCGGCTCGAGACGGGGACGCTCAAGGTGGGCGTGGCGCCCACCGACCTCGAGGACACCGAGCACATGCTCCGCTCGGTCGCGAACCGCGTGGGCGCTTCGCTCATCGTCGTGGGGCTGCTGATCTCGTCGGCGCTGATGGCCCGAGTCAGCCACGTCGTCGCGCTGGTCGGCTTCTGCCTCTCGGGTGTGATCGGGCTCTACATGGTCTGGCGCATCTTCCGCACGCCCGGCGAGCTTTGAGGCGACGTTGCCGTCGGTCCGTCGACCTGTAGCAGGAATAACAAGGTCGGAGCCGAACGCCGGAGCAGTAAGAAGCTCCTCCTCTCCCCTGACAGCGGCGGTCCTTGTGGCCGCCGCTGCTTTGTTTGCAGGGGAATAAACCAATCGGACTGGTCGTCTATGGACGTAAGTCGACACGATCCCTACAGTTCCCGGAACCCGATTTCAGGAAGGCCGCCCGTGGACCTGGAGACCGGAAGAGTCAAGCTCACAGACCTCGCTTCCTGCGGCGGCTGCGCCGCCAAGTATTCGGCCGCGCGCCTCGAGCAGCTGCTCGCAGGCTTCGTGCCCCCCGAGGCCGAGAACCTGCTCGTCGGGCTCGCCCCGGCCGACGACGCGGCCGTCTACCGGCTCGACGACGAGCGGGCGCTGATCTTCACGCTCGACTTCTTCCCGCCGGTCGTCGACGACCCGGGCGACTACGGCGCGATCGCCGCGACGAACGCACTGAACGACGTCTTCGCCATGGGCGGCACGCCGCTGCTCGCCCTCTCGATCGCAGCGTTCCCGGAGGAGCTGCCGATGGAGATGCTGGCCGAGATCTTCGCCGCGGCCGACGCCCAGGTGCGCGCCGCGGGCGGCCTGCTCGCGGGCGGGCACACGATCCGCGATGCCGAGCCGAAGTACGGCCTCGCCGTCGTGGGGACGGTCCACCCGAACGGGATCTGGCCGAAGAACGGCGCCCGGGCGGGCGATGCCCTCTTCCTGACGAAGCCGCTCGGAACCGGCCTGATCATGACCGGCTACAAGCGCGGCGATGCGGGCACGCAGCAACTCGAGCGCGCGGTGCGCTGGATGCGGACGCTGAACAACGACGCCGCCGAGGTGCTGCGCGGGCAAGAGCCGAACGCGGTCACCGACGTCACGGGGTTCGGGCTCTTCGGGCACGCGCACGAGGTCGCCGAGCGCAGCGGCGTTCGCTTGCGGCTCGAGTCGGCGCGCTTCCCCGCGATCGACGGCGCCCTCGACCTCGCACGCCACGGCGTGCGCACGAGCGGCGATCCGCGCAACCGTGACTTTGCGGGGCCGCACATCGAGCTCGACGGCGTCTCGGACACACTGGCCGCGCTCGGCTACGACCCCCAGACCGCGGGCGGCCTGCTCGTCGCCGTTCCGGGCGAGCGGTCGGCCGCCCTCGAGGCCGAGTTCATGACGCGTGGGCTCTTCATCCGCCGGGTCGGCAGCGTCGAGGAGGGCGCCGGAGTAATCGTCGAGTGACGTCCCGTGGGATGATCCACGGGCGGTTCCAGCCCTTCCACGTCGGGCACCTCGAATACCTCCGCGGCGCCGCCGAGCGCTGCGACGAGGTCTTCGTCGGCATCACCAACCCGGACCCCGAGCGGATCAAGCCCGAGGCGTCCGACCCGCTGCGGCACCTGCCCGAGTCGAACCCGTTCACGTACGTCGAGCGGCTGCTGATGGTGAAGGCAGCAGCGCGCGACGCGCGGATCGACCTCTCGCGGCTCCACGTGATCCCGTTCCCGGTCAACGAGCCCGAGCTCTGGCATGCCTACGTTCCGGACGACGTGGTCCAGTTCATCCGGCTCTTCTCGGACTGGGGCGGGACGAAGCTCGAGCGCCTTCGTGACGCCGGATACGAGGTAGTGGTGCTGGACGAGGGCGCCGCGAAAGAAGTCTCGGGCGCCGACGTCCGCGAGGCGCTTCGAGACGGCGGTGACTGGGAGAGCATGGTTCCTCCAGGGGTTGCCGACGTGTTAAAGCGCTTGGAACGGCGGGTAAGAGTCCTGTAAGCGCAAGAACTTTTCTTGCGCGGCCCCGTTCTAGCTAGTAGCCGCCGTCAACTAGGGGGTTCATGGAAATGCGCAGTCTCGTACTCATCGCAGTCAGCGCTCTGACGCTCGTGGTTGCGGGCGCGGCGCGTCCGGCTGCCACCGCGACCAAGGCCGTGAGCATCACGGCTACGGCCTTCAAGCCGGCCAGCATCACGATCAAGACCGGAGACGCGATCAAGTGGACGAACAAGGACACGAAGGCGCACCAGGTTGTCGCTAACAATGGAGCCTTCGCCTCGCCAACGATCTCTGCCGGTCATACGTGGACGCGGACGTTCAACACCGCGGGCACGTTCAAGTACCACGACGCCCTCCATCCGGCCCTGACCGGCAAGGTCGTCGTGAGCGGTCCGCCTCCGGCTGTGACCATCGGCGCCGCGACCCCGATCATCCTCTACGGCCAGACGACGCAGATCTCCGGCCAGGTCTCGAGCGGCCAGGCGGGCGAGAAGGTGGACCTCTACGCCCAGGAGTACGGCTCACCGTCCGCCGCGCTGCTCGCCTCGCTCCTGACGGGCCCGAACGGCGTCTGGGCCGTCAACGTAAAGCCGACCATGGCGACGACGTACTCCGCTCACTGGAAGACCCTCGTAAGCTCGACGGTCTCCGTTGGAGTGCGCCCGACGATCTCGTTCGCGATCCTCAAGCATCAGAGGGCTGTGATCAAGGTCAAGGCAGCGACTTCGCACGCGGGCCGGAAGGTCTACATCCAGCGCTTCACCCGCTTCCACGAGTGGGTCAAGTTCCGCGTGGTCAAGCTCAGCTCGACGTCGGGTCGGGTCGTCCGCCTGCATCTGAAGCGCGGGCGGTACACCTTCCGCGTGTACATGACGATCAACCAGGCGGGAACGGGCTACCTCGAGGGCTACTCCCGCACCATCGTCTACCGCGTCAGGTAACTCACTTCGATACGCGCGGCGCGGGTTAGCCTGCGCCGCGTGTATCCCATCGTCGTCTTCCTGCTCGACGGGCTCGGCGACCGGGCCCACGATGTGCTCGGCGGGAAGACCGGGAACGAGGCCGCGGCCACACCAAATCTCGACCGGCTCGCGGCTTCGGGCTCCTGCGGAGTCTTCTACGCAGTCGGCCCCGGGCGGGCCCCGTCCAGCGAGGTCGCGCACTGGTCGCTGCTCGGCTACCGGCCCGACGAGTTTCCGGGGCGCGCGGTCTTCGAGGCATTAGGGCGCGGGCAGGAGGTCAGCCCCGAGCACGTCTTCGCGTATGCGGCGCTGCGACCCGCGGAGTGGCGCGACGACGGTTGGTGGTTGACCGGGAGGCCCGACGCGGAGCGGGATGCCGAGGAAGCGGAGCGCCTCGTCGAGGCCTGCGACGGGATCGAGTTCGATGGGTTGACGTTCTCGCTGGCGCACGTCTGGCGCGGCGAGGCCGTGCTGCGGATCGGCGGCGGGGCCGATGAGCGCGTCACCGACACGGATGCGTTCTTCCGTGCGTGGTATCCGATGCTGAGGCCCTTGCCGCTCGTTCCCGAGGCGGAGCGGACGGCGCGGGCCTGCGAGGAGTGGACGCGCGAGGTGCTGCGGCGGCTCGAGGGCGAGCGCTTCAACGTGATCACGCTGAAATGGTTCGGGCGGCCTCGCGCCGTGCCGTCGTTCCTCGAGCGCCACGGGGTCACGGGGGCGTTCGCAGCCGACTCGGCGTTTCTGCGCGGGCTTGGCAAAGCGCTCGGGCTGGAGCCGGTGGAGGCGCCGGAGACGGACGATCCCGTGGCGGACCTGCGTGGTCGGGTCGAGCTCGTGCGCGAGCGGCTCGACGCCGGCGACACCTTCGTCTTCACGCACCAGAAGACGACCGACGCGGCCGGTCACACGAAGGATCCGCGCGTGAAGCAGGAGACGATCGAGCTGCTCGATGCCGCCTTGGGCGATCTGCCGACCGACCGGGCGATCGTGTGCGTGACGGGCGACCACGCGACGCCCGCTTCCCCGAACGTGATCCACTCGGGCGATCCGGTGCCGGTGCTGGTCGCCGGGCCGGGGGTGCGCGCGGATGCGGTGGATCGCTTCGGCGAGCTCGACTGCGCCGCAGGGATCCTCGGGCAGCTGCGCGGGCCCGACCTGCTGCCGGTGCTCCTCAACGCGGCCGACCGGCCGCTCTTCCTCGGCTCGCGGCCGACGCCGTTCGATGGAGCCGACGGCTACCCTGCATTGCTGGAGCCCTTCCGTTGATCCAGCTGGAAACCACTGCCGCGCGGGTCAGGGCTTTCGAGCTCTCAACGAGGCAGTTCCTCGGTCTCGCACTCGCCTCGGTCGCGGCGCTCTGGCTGATCGTCATCACCGGCGCAGCGGTACGGCTGACCGACTCGGGCCTTGGCTGCCGCCACTGGCCGGGCTGTGAAAAAGGACACCCGCTCCCGGCCAAGGACTACCACGCCTTCATCGAGTTCGGGAACCGCGTGATCGGCGGCGTGACGATCGTCGTCGTTCTGCTTACGGCGCTGGCCGCGTGGCGCACGCCCCGCCTCTCGCGCGGGGCGCGGCGGCTGGCGCTAGGCGTCTTCCTGGGCACACTGGCGCAGGCACCGCTGGGCTATCTCGCGGTGAAGACCGATCTTCGCTGGCCGGTAGTCGCAACTCACCTGCTGCTCTCGATGGCCGTCCTCGCGGGCGCGGTCGTGCTCGCGCTGGAGGTGTACGCGACCCTGAGAGGGCGTGCGGAGCAATTCGTCCCGCTGGAGCTGCGGCGCCTGGCAATCCTCGTTGCCGGAGCCGCGCTGGCGCTGCTCGTGACGGGGACGCTTGCGACCGCGGGCGGCCCGCACTCCGGCGGGGGCGCCGAGCATGTCGACCGGCTCTGGCGGCTGCAGCCGCTCATCTACGTCCACGCCGGGTCGGTGGCCGTGTTCGGGATCGGCCTCGTCTTCGTCCTGGGCTACCTGGGGGCGAGGCGCGAGAGCGCGCAGTGGTTGTTCGGCTTCGGCGCCGCCGTGGCAGGCCTCCTGGTCGTCCAGATGGTCGTCGGCGAGATCCAGTACCGGACGCACCTGCCGTGGCCGCTGGTGCTGGCCCATGTATTGCTTGCGGGCGCGGTTTGGGCGCTTCTGGTCGCCTTCGTGACGGTTTTGTGGCGCCCACCGCGCGTAGACTGAAACTGTGGCCGGCGAGCTTCGAGTCCACCGGCGGCCGGAGCTCACGCGTCCGGTCCTGATCGCCGCTTTTCGCGGTTGGAACGACGGTGCGCAGGCGGCGTCGCTCGCGGCCGGTTACCTGGCGAAGACCTGGCAGGCGGAGCGCTTCGCGCACGTCGATCCGGAGGAGTTCTTCGACTTCCAGGCGACCCGGCCGCACGTCTCGCTCGAGGGCGGCATGACGCGGAAGATCGACTGGCCGGAGACGGCCTTCTACCACGCGCGGCCCGACGGCATCGAGCGCGACATCGTGCTCCTACTCGGGATCGAGCCGAACCTGCGCTGGCGGACGTTCACCGAGCTCCTGGTCGACCTCGTGCGCGACCTCGGCGTCGAGATGATGATCACGCTCGGCGCGCTGCTCGCGGACGTGCCGCACACGCGGCCCTCGCCCGTAACCGGTAGCGCCAGCGATCCAGACCTCGTGCAGCAGCTCGGCCTGTCCGAGTCGCGCTACGAAGGGCCGACCGGGATCGTCGGCGTCCTGCACGACGCCTGCCGCCAGGCGGAGATCCCCTCCGCAAGCCTCTGGGTGGCCGTGCCGCACTACGTCTCGCTGACGCCGAGCCCGCGCGCCGCCGTCGCTCTTTGCGAGCGGCTCGGCGGCCTGATCGGCCTCGACGTCGACGTCTCCGAGCTCGAAGAGGCGGCGCAGAGTTACGAGGAGCAGGTCAGCGAGGCTGTTGCGTCGGACGAGGAGACCGCGGCGTACGTCGACGAGCTCGAGCAGCGCGTGGACTCGATGGAGGATTCGACGGACCTGCCGTCGGGCGACGCGCTCGCGGCAGAGCTCACCCGCTTCCTGCGCGAGCGCGAGCAGAACGGCGAGGGCGACGACGCTGCTCGCGAGCAGTAGCTAGCCGAACGTGAACGCGTACGCCGCGATGTGCGGCGTGAAGCGCAGCTCCAGCAGACCCGCGCGCGGCGTCTTGTAGTTCAGCAGGGTGTAGAGGCGGCTCAGCCCGCCGACGCGGATCGTGCTCACGTGCTTGCCGTTGACGCGAACCTCGAGG
>DATDFL010000073.1:0-5176 GCA_036522595.1 Gaiellaceae bacterium | reverse complement strand
AGCCCGATCCACGTGCCGAGCGCGCCTCCGACCAGCGCGCCGACCGGCCGCACGCCGTAGTTGACGACCATGTAGGCGCCTGCGACGCGCGCACGGAGCCGGTCGGGGATCAGCGCGGTCTTGATCGACCCGCCGACGATGTCGAGGATCATCACGCCGAAGCCCGAGAGGAACTCGGCCGCGAAGAGCAGCGCCAGGATCACCCAGTACGGCCCGTGCGCGTAGGGCACGAGCAGCAGCGGCGCGGTGAAGACCACGCAGCTCGCCACGAACGCGGGCCCCACTCCGAACCGCCGGCTGATCCGGCCGGCGAGGATCGAGCCGGTGACGCCGCCGATGGACGCGGCGCCGAGCACGAGCCCGAGCACGCCTGGCGTCACGCCGAGAGTCCGGTTCGCGTACAGGATGAACAGCGCCCAGAAGACGAAGTTGAAGAAGTTGATCGTGGCCGTCGCGAGCAGCGAGGCGCGGATCACCGGCGAGCGCCAGAGGTAGCGAAGCCCCGCCTTCACGTGGCCGCTCTGGGCCTCTTCGGTCGGCGGTTCGACCGGCTTGATCGAGCTGAGCGTGAACGCGGAGACCAGGAACGAGACCGCATCCGCGATCAGCGCGCCGGGCGCTGAGAGCGCCTGGACGAGGAGGCCGCCGATGCTCGGGCCGCCCACGAACGAGAAGGCGCGGCTGCCGTTGAGGAGCGAGTTCGCCTCGAGGTAGCGCTCACGCGGGACGAGCGACACGAACAGCGTCGTGTACGCGACGAAGAAGAACACGCTCAGCGTCCCGATCAGGAAGCCGACGATGTAGAGCTGCGCCAGCGTCAGGATCCCGAGCCAGTACGCGGCCGGGATCGTCGCCAGCAGCGCCGCGCGTCCGACGACCGTAGCGATCATCGTCTCCCGCCTGTGCCCGTACCGGTCGAGCCAGGCGCCGGCGTGCAGCGAGAAGACCAGCGCGGGAGCGATCTCCGCCGCGGTGAGGTAGCCCATCTCGGCAGCGGACGCGTGGAGCGCCAGGACTCCGGCCAGCGGAAGCGCGATCAGCGTGATCTGGTCGCCGAAAAGGGAGACCGACTCGCCGGCCCAGAACCGCCTGAAGTCGCGTTCGCGCAGGACGACGGGGATGCGGGAGCGCCGCGCAGAGGCGGCATCGGTCAGCTCGAGAGGATTCACGCCCTGACGACGGTGATGTCGCCGCTCATGGAATTGGCGCGGAGCTCGATGTGCGGAGCGTCGCCCTCGGGCGGCAGATCGGAGACGGGCAGCTCGGAGCGCACGTCACCGCTGCGCGAGCGCGCGTCGACCCAGAGAGTCGAGCCTTCGCGGATTCCGATCTTCAGGTCGCCGGAGGCCGACTTGAGGTCGATTCTTCCCTCCACGACCGATCCGATCATCTGGTCTCCGGAGGCGGTGTTGACCCCGACGGACGACGAGGCCTCGCGGAGCAGGACGTCGCCCGACGCGCTGTTTGCCTCGAATCGGCCGCCGGCCTTGTTGATCATCACGTCTCCCGAGGCCGAGTTGACCTTCGCCTCGCCGCCGATCGACGCGATCTGAATGTCTCCGGAGGCGGTGTTGATGCGCGCCTCGCCTTCGACCTTGGAGAACTGGACGTCGCCGCTCGCCGCGTTGACCTTGACGTCGCCCGAGAGCTCGCCGAACTGCACGTCGCCGGAACCGGTCTCGACCTCGACCGATCCGAAGCGCCCGCGGCCTTCGATGTCGGCAGAGCCCGTCCTGGCGTGGACGCTCGAGTCCTCCGGGCAAGCGACCTCGATCAGGATCTCGGCGCCGCGCCCGAAACGCCGGCTACCGCGGATCTCGACCAGGATGTCGTCGCCGCGCTGCTCGACGCGAGCGGTCTCGATGGCCTCGTTGGTCGCGTCGTTGTCGCGGAGCCCTTCGAGCCTGACGGTGGTCTCGGAGGTCTGCGACGCCTCGAGCCTCACCTCGCCCGCGCCGAGCCGGATGTCCAGCCGGACCGGGCCTGGCGTCTGGAAGGTCTCGGTCCTCATCGCTTCGGCCGGGGCCGCACGGGCGGCCGCTTGTCGGTGCGAACTTCTACGTGTCCGAACGGGATTGGATAGAAGGCCATGTCTCCTCCTCTCAGCTCCGGGCGTAGCCCGTGAGACGGTTCCCTGACTGGACTGCTGGGCCGCCGCCGGCGCTCGTCGACCGTGACAGCGCGCGGACGATCCAGCTGTTGACCGAGATGCCTTCGCGGCTCGCGGCGGCCTCGATGGAGACCTTCAGCTGCTCCGGCAGGCGCAGAGTGATGCGCGCCGTGTAGGCGGACTCGGCGCCGGCGGCAGGCTCTTCGGGCTCCTCGCCGACGTACACGAGCTCCGGGTCCTGCCCGGAGAGGCGCACCTCGACGTGGCCCGACGGAAGCTTCTCGTTCAGCTCGAGCGCGGCTTCGGAAAGCGCGTCGAGCAGCCTCAGGCCGACCGAGGCCTGGAGCGTGACGACGAGCCTGCCGGCAGCGTCTGCCGTGGTCTCGTCGCCGAGCTCCGCGACCGCGGAGAGGTCGGCCTTGAGCGAATCGATGAATCTCTGTAGCTGCACTGTGACATCACTATGACATCACTAGTGCTGTCTGTCAAGTGTCAGGACTGACTGTACAGCTGATCCTTGTAACCACGCCGATAAAGCGTCTCCAGATGCTCGACGCGCTTCACGTAATGGCGCGTTTCCGCGAAAGCGATTCCTTCCCCGCTGGCGCGCCAGCGGTCGACGTTGTCCTGACCCGCGTTGTAGGCGGCCAGCGCGGTGTCCACGTCGCCGTACTTGTCGATCAGGTGCCGTAGATACCAGGCGCCGTAGCGCACGTTGATCTCGGGATTGTCGAGGTCGCTCACCTGGAAGCGCGAGCCGCCGGTGTGCACGGCGATCCCCTCGGCGGTCGACGGCAGGAGCTGCATCAGGCCGATCGCGCCCGAGCTCGAGCGCGCATGGGCGTTGAACTTGCTCTCCTGGTAGATCACTGCCGCGAGCAGCGCCGGATCGAGCCGGTAGTTGCGCGCGTGGCCGCGCACGATCGTCTCGTAGCGGAGCGGGTACCAGATGCGCACCCACCAACCGGGCTCGGTCGAGTAGGCGTAGGCGAAACCGCCGCCGAGGACCGCGACGACGGCCAGGACCGCAAGAAGCTTCTTCACTCCGTGAGTTTGCGCATCACGTCGGCCACGAACGAATCCAGCTCGTCGAGCGTACCCTCGTTCACGTAGACGAAGTCGGCGCGCTCTGCCTTTTCGTCGTCCGGGATCAGGCGCGACTCGCGGAGCTCCCCCGCCGCCTCGGAGCGCTCGGCGCGGAGCTCGGCGGACGCGGTGATGACGACCACCCGGTCGAAGCGCTCTTCGCCCCCGACCTCGTAGAGCAGCGGCACCTCGGTGACCGCGACCTGCGGCGGGTTCGGGAGCCGGCCCAGCGCCTCCCGCCAATCCAAGTACTCCTGGGACACGCGGGGATGCAAGAGCTGCTCCAGCCAGTCGAGCTGGTCGCGATCGGCGAAGACGAGCCGCGCGATCGCGCCGCGGTCGACCTGACCGATGTCGTCGAAGACGCCGCCACCGAACCGCTCGCGCAGCTGGGCGCGCACGTCTTCGTCCTCGCCCAGGAGCCGGTGGACGATCTCGTCGCTCGAGACGGTTGCGGCGCC
Source organism: Gaiellaceae bacterium (assembly GCA_036522595.1). GTDB lineage: Bacteria > Actinomycetota > Thermoleophilia > Gaiellales > Gaiellaceae > AC-32. Next base: position 1,519 of record DATDFL010000073.1, on the reverse strand, counting down.
GTGACGCCGAAACGCGGCGAGCGCTTCGCTCTTCCCCGCTCCGATGCCGCCCGTGATGGCGACGGCGAGCGGCGCGTTACTCAGGTGGTGCCGGGGGCTCGCCTTCCGAGTCGCCGGGGCCCGGCTCCTCGGGCGCAGCCTGATCGGCCTCGATGCTGGCGTCGGTCTCCTCGGGGGCCGGCTCTTCCTCGGTGACCTCGGCGGCGGGCGCTTCCTCGGTGACCTCGGCGGCAGGTGCTTCCTCGGTGGCCTCGGCAACCGGCTCTTCCTCGGTGGCCTCGGCGGCGGGCGCTTCCTCGGTCGCCTCAGCGGCCGGCGCGCCCTCGGGGAAGACCTCCTCGGAGAGATCCAGGTTCGGCGTGCCCTCGATCGCCTCGGAGTCGTCGGCGCGCTGGGTGACCCCGCCGCCCTCGACCCGCTTCAGCGAGAGCGAGAGCCGCCGCCGCTCCGCGTCGACCTCGATGATCTTCGCCTCGACGAGATCGCCCTGCGAGACGACCTCGCGCGGGTTCTCGACGTGGTGCTGCGCGAGCTCCGAGATGTGCACGAGCCCCTCGACCCCGGGGAGGATCTCGACGAAGGCGCCGAACGTGACGACCTTCGTGACCTTGCCCTCGACGGTGTCGCCCTCGTTGGTGGTCTCGAGCACCTGCTGCCACGGATCGGACTGCGTCTGCTTGAGGCCGAGGGAGATCCGCTGGCGCTCGCGGTCGATGTCGAGCACCTTGACCTTCACGTCCTGGCCGATCTCGAGCACCTCGGACGGATGGTTGACGTGCGACCACGAGAGCTCGGAGATGTGGATCAGCCCGTCCATGCCGTCGAGGTCGACGAAGGCGCCGAAGTCGACGATGTTCGAGATCTGGCCCTCGACCACGTCGCCCGGGTTGAGCCGGTCGAGGATCTGCTGGCGCTGCTCCTTGCGCTCGTCCTCGAGCACGGCGCGGCGCGAGAGCACGACGTTGTTGCGCGAGCGGTTGAGCTCGATCACCTTCGCGCGCAGCTCCTGGCCGAGGAACTCGTCCAGGTCCTGCACGCGGCGGATGTCGACGAGCGACGCCGGCAGGAAGCCGCGCACGCCCAGGTCGAGGATCAGGCCGCCCTTGACGACCTCGATGACGCGGCCGTTGACCGGCTCGCCGGACTCGGCGGCGCGCTCGATGTTCTTCCAGGCCAGCTCGAACCGCGCGCGCTTCTTCGAGAGGATCAGACGCCCCTCGGCGTCCTCCTTCGTGAGCACGAGCGCGTCGATCTCGTCGCCGAGCGCGACCTCGTCGGCGGGGTTGACCGAGCGGCGGATCGAGAGCTCGGAGACGGGAATGACGCCCTCCGACTTGTAACCGATATCGACGAGAACCTCGTCCTTGTCGACGCGCACGACCGTGCCGTGCACGACCTGCCCCTCGTTGATCTCCGGGAAGGTCGAGTCGTAGTCGGGGACGAGCTCCCCGTCCGGCCCTTCGACCCAGACTCCGGGCTCGCGTTCCATGATTTCGTGGCTAGTCAAGCGGCCGCGAAG
>DATDFL010000072.1:0-3276 GCA_036522595.1 Gaiellaceae bacterium | reverse complement strand
TCCACATGTACGGCCTGATGCTGCTGCTCGCGATTGCAGCGTGCATCTGGCTGACCGGCGTGCGCTGGGTGCGCCGTGGCGGCGACTGGGATCTGGTCCTGCGCGTTGCGGTGTGGGGGGTCGCGTTCGGGATCGTCGGCGCGCGCGCGTACCACGACATCACGAGCTGGAGCGAGGTCTCGAGCCCGAAGTGGAAGGGGATCTTCGCGGTATGGGAGGGCGGCCTCGGCGTCTGGGGCGGGATCCTGCTCGGCTGCCTTGCGGGCGCGGTTGTCGTGCGCCGTTCAGGCCATCGCGTCCGCGACTTCATGGACGTGGTCGCGCCGGGCCTGCTGCTCGCACAGGGCATCGGCCGGTGGGGGAACTGGTTCAACCAGGAGCTCTACGGCAAGCCGACGAGCCTGCCGTGGGGGCTGAAGATCGACCCCGAACACCGTGTCAACGGCTACCAGCAAAACACGACCTTCCACCCGACCTTCCTCTACGAGTTCATCTACGACACCGTGATGGTGGGAGTGCTGCTGCTGCTCGACCGCCGCTTCCGGTTCCGGCCGCCGGCGCTGTTTGCGCTCTACGTCTCCGTGTACACCTTCGGGCGCTTCTTCGAGGAGCTCCTGCGGATCGATCCGGCGCACCATTTCGCCGGGCTGCGGCTGAACGCGTGGGTCTCGCTCCTGGTGTTCATCGCGTCGACGTCGTTCTTCGTCTGGTGGCAGTTCATGCGCGGCGGGGAGGAGGAGCCCGGGCGGCCGTCGCGGCGCCGGGTGCCGGAGGGGCCGGCGATGGCGATCCCGAAGGGCCGCGTCCGGCCCTAGCGGTAGCTTGCCGCTGGTGGAAGTCAGGGAGCTGGAGCTCGACCTCGAGGCGTTCGAGGGTCCTTTCGACCTGCTGCTCACGCTTGTCCTGAAGGAGGAGCTCGACCTCGCGGAGGTCGATATCGCAGGCATCGTCGTCGCGTTCGTCGAGCGCCTTGCGGAGCGCGGCGAGCTCGATCTCGAGGCCTGCGGAGAGTTCTTGGTCCTGGTCGCGGCCCTGCTGGAGCTGAAGGCGCGCGGGCTGTTCCCCGACGAGGAGGCGGAGCTGCTCGAGCTCGAGCCCGAGGAGGCGGCCGAGGAGCTGGCGCGGCGGCTGGCCGAGTACCGGCGGGCCAAGGAGGCTGCGGCCTGGCTCTCGGAGCGGCTCGAGAGCGAGGGCGAAAGATTCTTCCGGCTCGGGCCTGCGCCGCTGGCGCCTCGTGTCGAGCGGCGGTTGGCTTCTCAGGAGCCGCTCGCGTTGGTGGAGGCGCTGCGGGCGCTCGCCGCCGAGCCGCCGGCGGTCTCGCTGGCGCATCTCGAGCTGCGCTTTCCGCCGGTTTCGCGGTTCTTGGAGCGTTTTCGCGCGGTGCTCGGGCGCAGGAGGGTGTTCGACCTGGATGCGGAACTCGACGGGATGACGCGTATCGAGCAGGCGGTTGCGTTTCTGGCGGTGCTGGAGCTGCGCCGCTCCGGGGAGGTCGCGCTCGACCAGGCGGCGCCGTTTGCGCCGATCCGGGTGCGGCGGTCTGGAAGTCGTGAAGAGAGGAGGCCTGCGTGGACGGAGAACGCCCGCTCCGCCTGATCACTGCCAGCCCGGTCGACAGGCTGGCGCGCACGGTCGAGGCGCTGCTGGTCGTGGCGTCCCAGCCGCTCTCCGCGGGGGAGTTGGCCGAGGCGGCAAACGACGACCCGGAGCGCATCGAGACCGCTCTGCGGCTGTTGGCCGAACGCTTCGCCGAGGGGCGGAGCGGGATCGTGCTCGAGCACGTGGCCGGCGGGTGGGCCTTCCGAGCCTCGCGCGAGGCTGCGGAGGCGTGCGGGCGGCTGTTCGAGCGGCCGGTCGAGCGCGGGCTGAGCGCGGCCGGGTTAGAGACGCTTGCGATCGTCGCGTACCTCGGGCCGGTGTCGCGGCCCGAGATCGCGCGGATCCGCGGGGTCGCGGCCGACTCGGTGGTGGCCGGGCTCGTCGAGCGCGGGCTGATCGCGGAGGCGGGGCGCGAGGAGGGCATAGGCGGGGCCGTGCGCTACCGGACGACGCCGCTGTTCGAGCGGGTCTTCGGGCTCGAGTCGCTGTCGGAGCTGCCGCGGCTCGACGACGTCGGAGAGGACGCGGTGCAGATCCGCGAGCGCCTGGAAACCGTCGCCGAACGCCGCGGCGCGTAGCGTCGACTCCGCGAGCGACCGTTAAAAGGTTCACGCGCGCGTCCCCACCCTTGGGTGGGGATGAAGATCCACCCGCCGCCCGCTGCGAGCGTAGTCTGGAAATCCGCACGCGTGGGTGACCGATCTGTGAAAAGAGTGCGCCAACCGCGGCGCGGGGCGAGGCTCAGAGCCGCCTGATGATCTCCTCGGCCTCGTCGCGGGTGAACGCGCGGAGCGTTTCGGTGTGCTCGGCGCCGTGGCGCTGGAGCTTCAGGATGATCTCGGCAGCCATCTCGTCATCGGGCGCTTCGAAGATCTCGACCACGTCGTACCGGCCGAGCGTCACGTAGACGCCGATCAGCGAGCCGCCCGCTTCCTCGATGATCCGCTCGCCCTCCTCGACGCGCTCGCGCCAGGCCGGAAGCCCAGCGACTCCCTGCGATGTCCAGCGCATCAGCGACACGTAGTGCGGCACAGCCTCCCAATAATGGCGTCTGTGCGCCTGAATGCCTATCTCGCCCGCGCGGGAATCGCCTCGCGGCGCAAGGCCGACGAGCTGATCAAGCAGGGCCGCGTGACCGTCAACGGGGAGCCCGGCCAGCTGAACACGTTCGTCGAGCCCCGAGACCGGGTCGAGCTGGACGGCCGGCGGCTGGAGCCGCAGCCCCTCGCCTACGTGCTCCTCCACAAGCCGGCCGGAACAGTCACGACTGCGAGCGACCCCCAAAAACGTCCCACCGTCGTGGACCTCGTCGACCACCCGGCCCGCGTTGTCCCGGTCGGCCGCCTGGACGCCGACACCACCGGAGCACTGCTGCTCACGAACGACGGCGAGCTGGCACACCGGCTCGGGCACCCGCGTTACGGCGTCGAGAAGGTCTACGAGGCCGAGGTCGAGGGCCGGCCGGACGACGAGGCGCTGCGGCGGCTCCGCCACGGCGTCGAGCTGGACGATGGCCGTACGGCGCCGGCGCGCCTCCGCCGGCTCGGGCCGTCGACGGTCGAGCTCGCGATCCACGAGGGCCGGAAGCACCAGGTGAAGCGCATGCTCGAGGCGGTCGGCCACCCGGTCCGCCGTCTGCACCGCAGCCGCTACGGGCCGCTGACCGTGCAGGGGCTG
>DATDFL010000071.1:0-7058 GCA_036522595.1 Gaiellaceae bacterium | reverse complement strand
GTGGGTCTCGTCGAGCAGGCCCTGCTCGCGGTACCGGAAGCTGCCGCCCAGTAGCGACAGCCGGACGCTCGCATGGGCGATGTTCGGGATCGACGCGATCACGACGCCGCCCTCGCCGACGAACTGGCGCACGCGCTGGAGCAGCTTGGCCGGCTCGCGCAGGTGCTCGAGGACGTCGGCGAAGAGGACCGCGTCAAAGCGCTCCCCGCCGAGCTCGGCCTCGAGGTCGAGCTCCTCCGCGTCGCCGATCAGCACGCGCTCGAGGTACGGCTCGGCCTGGTGGGCGGCCTCGGCGTTGAGCTCGACTCCGATGACAGTCGCGCCAAGGCGCTCGCGTAGCGCCCGGGACATGTAGCCGGTCGCCGGACCGAACTCAAGCACCCGCGAGCCGGGCTGGACGAGCCCCAGCACGAGGTTGTGGGTCGATCCCCGGCCATCGTCGAGCTCGGTATAGGGCGTCTCGGTGCGGTAATCGCTGAAACTCATCGCGACCGGAAATTACCCTAGCCCCGTCGGACGCGCTTCCAGGGCCGAGGGGCGTGACGTTGGCCACACATGACACCGACGCGTCTGATGCCATTTGGTCACACGCAAGCGCCTCTCGATGGCAAACAAGCTATAAAACCGCTGGTGCCGATCTGCATCGCCGGAATGCCCTACTCCGGGATGCCACTGGTGTGCAGGCTTCTCGGGGGAATTGGCGTCGACTTTGGGCCCATCGGTGAGGAGCCGCCAGGACACGACGCAGCAGGACGCTTCTCACACCTGAATGAACAGATTCTGCAGGCGGTCGGCGCCGACTGGTCGTCGCCGCCCCGGGGCCGCGATTGGATTCACTTTGCCGACGTTGCGCAGTTACGGCAGCAGGCCGCTGCGACGGCAGAGGCACTGGCTCTCGCTGAGCCTTGGGGCTGGTCGGATCCCCGCAACTCTCTGACACTGCCTTTCTGGCGCGAGCTGTTCGGGGACGTCCGCGTGCTCGTTTGCGTTCGAGACCCGCGCGAAGTCGCCGGTTCACTTGCGGGACAGGGAGTCGCTCCGCAACAGGTTGTTCGCCTCTGGGAGGAGTACTACGCAACCTTGCTCGAGCTCGCCGGGGAGAGCTGTGTAGTAACGCACTACGACGCCTACCGCAGTGATCCTCGGCCCGAGCTGTGCCGGCTCGCGCGAGGGTTCGGCCTTGACGCGTCGCGGGTTGCGATCAGCTGGGTAGACCGTGCCAATGATTCACCTGCGCCCGTTGCCAACTCGTCGACGCGCGAACTTGCCCCGAGTGTTCAAGAGCTGTATGAACGGCTCCTCGACGCGGCACGGTCGACGCCCCGTGTGGAAGAGGTCAGGTCCGAAGTAGGGTTGGACAAAGAGGAGCTGCCGGACACGCTGGCGGCCCAGCGGTGCGAGCTGGAACACCTTCGGCTCGAGCTGTCGCGCGCGCGCGCGGAGGTCGATGCGCTTCGGGTCCAGCTCGAGGTTCGCGTGGGCGAGCCGATCGAGCTCCGCGAGATCGTCGCTAACCTCGAGGAGCTTCTCGCCGAGCGAGACGAAGAGCTTGAGGAGCGCCGCAAGGCTCTAGACGCTGGTCATGCGTGGCGGCGGGAGATGGACGCCTGGAGACGCGAGACGGAGGAGACACTCACTACGGGGATCGAGGCGCTGCGTATAGAGCTCGATTGGATGAGATCAACCCGGCTCTGGAGAACGGGTCAGCGCTACTGGGCGTTCAAGGATCATCTGCGCAAAATTGGCCGCCGAGGTTCGCTGTGACTACGTGCTCGGTTGTCGTTCCCGTTCACAACCGAGCGGCATTGACGCGGCAGTGCCTCGACACGCTCCTGGCCTCCCCGCCCGCCACCGTGGAGGTCGAGCTGCTCGTGGTGGATGACGGGTCGACGGACGACACGGTCGAGACGCTCGAGTCGTATGGCGACCGCGTCAGGACTGTGCGCCACTCACGAAACACCTGCTTCGCCGTCTCTTGCAATGATGGCGCGGCCGCGGCCACGGGCGAATGGCTCGTCCTCCTCAACAACGACACGCTGCCGCAGGCCGGCTGGCTCGACGCGCTCCTCGAGTACGCCGCCGAACGCGACCGCATCGGGATGGTCGGTGCGAAGCTTCTCTTCCCGAACGACACAATCCAGCATGCGGGAGTCGTCTTCTCGAGGGACCGCCATCCGCATCACCTCTACGCGGGCTTTCCGGCCTCGCATCCGGCGGTGAACAGGTCCCGCGCGTTCCAGGTCGTCACGGCCGCGTGCGCTCTCATTAGGCGGGAACTCTTCGAGGAGTGCGGTGGCTTCGATTCAGCGTTTCTCAACGGTTACGAGGACGTTGACCTCTGCCTGCGGTTGCGCAGTCTCGGCTACGAAAACCATTACTGCCACGAGAGCGTCCTCTACCACCTCGAGTCCGCAACCCGCGACTACGCCCTCGATCCTCGGAACTTCCGTCTCTTCTTCGACCGCTGGGCTGACCGAATCGAGCCCGACGACTTCGACTATTACCTCGAGGACGGCTTGATCGAGATCTCGTATTGGGAGCAGTTCCCAGCACTGCTGCGGGTTTCCCCGCAGCTTGCCGTGCTCAGCCGGGAGCGCCGGACGGCGACCGAGAAGCTCCTCGCCGAGCGCTCGCACGACCTCTTCGAAGCCCAGAAGGAGATTATTCGGCTGAACCTGCAGCGGACCCTCGGGCCGGAGCCCGAGGCGCAGGTGGACCCATAAAAATCTGACGTTTCCTGAAGTCGACAGAGCACATCGGACCTGGCATCATCGGGCGCGTGTGGTGGGTCCGCCGATCTGCGGTCGGCGTTGCTGGATGGAGCTGGTGACGGCGGCTCTCGGCCTGATCGTGGGAGCGGTCGCGAGCTTGGTTGGCAGCCTCGCCTTGACGCGCCTTCCCGGTCCTGTCTCCATGCCCGTCGCCGACCGATGGCATTGCAAGTCGACGCCGCTGGTCGGGGGTTTCGGGATCCTCGGCGGCTTTCTCCTAGCTCTGATTCTCGCAGGAGGCGGCAGAGCCCTCGATCGCCCGACGCGAGACGTCGCGCTCGCGGGAATCGCCGCGTTTCTCGTCGGGCTTGCGGACGACAACGCCGTGATCGGTCCGGGGACGAAGTTCGCGGGCCAGCTCGCGATCGCTGCCGGCACCGCGGCGGTGATCCGCCCCTCCTGGCTGCCGGCCGCGGCCGCGGTGCCGGTCGGGACCTTCGTGCTCATGGCGGCGATGAACAGCTTCAACCTGCTCGACAACATCGACGGCCTTGCAGCCGGGACGGCGGCAATCGCCTCGGGGACACTCGCTCTCACGACGCTGTTCGTCAGCCAGTCGGGCTCGGTGCGCGTCATGGCGTGCGCCGTGGCAGGCGCGAGCGTCGGCTTCCTGCCGTTGAACTACCGGAGGGGGCCCGCGGCGGTCTTCATGGGCGACTCCGGGGCGCTCCTGCTCGGCTTGCTCGTCGGAGCCTGCGCGCTGCTCGCGAGCCCTGCCGGCGCAGGCGGCGCCTCCGCGACCGTGGTCGCGCCGCTGCTCATCCTCGGACTGCCGATCCTGGACACGTCACTCGTGATCCTCGTGCGCCTTGTGGAGGGGCGGCCGATCTGGCGAGGCGGACGGGACCACCTCTCGCATCGACTCGTCTACGTCGGGCTTGGCGAACGTCAGGCCGTGGCCGTGCTGCTCCTGCTGGCCGGCGCTTGCGCCGGGATGGCGCTGCTCGTCGTCGCGTTCTCGGATCCGCTCGTGGCGGGCGCCGCCGGCGGCACCGTCGTCGCGCTGCTGGTCGGGGTCGGCGCGCGTTTGGCGCTTGTGCGGGAAGCCCCGGCAGTTGCCGTCTTGCCCGTCCGCCAGGAGCATCCACCGCTCGAACGGATCGCGGAGCATGCGCACGCGCGCTAGCCTCGTCGTGGTTCTGGTCATCGTGGCCGCCGCTTGGGTCTCTGGAGCGCTCGCCGCTGACCCGGCCCAGATCTACAACGACTACGTCCGCAACGGGCATCTCAAGTGCTCCTACTCTCGAGGCGACCTCCAACGCCTTCTTCGAAGCGGCTCGATCAACCAGTACGGCGATCCCCTGACGCTCGCGCGTCTCAAGCTGGCGGCCCGGAAGCAGCTAGCGGGCAGCTGCCGCGCAGCTAACCAGGCCGGTGGAAGATCGACAACGGGGACCACGGGCGGAGCTTCGACCGGTTCGAAGCAGCAGCGAGGGTCGAAGGGTCACAAGAAGCCCAAGCCCGTTTTTACAAATCCGACCAGGCCCTCATCTCCTAAGAACAGCGCGCGGGCGTCGGTCGGCGGAGGCAACGGCCCGTTCATCGCCGGGCGGCTGCTGCTGGTCGGCCTTTTGTCCGTGGCGCTAGCGTTCGCCGGATGGCTCACGAAGCGCGGCCTGGGCAAGCGAGACTGAACGCAGTTGAGCCGGCGGAGAGGGTCGCTCCGGCAGCGGCGAGGTCTCGTCCGCTCGCCGGCGCCGCGTTCACGATCCCTCCGGTCATTCTGCTCGGGCTCGGGCTGTTGCTGGCATTTCGCGGGGGCGGGATCATCCCGGAAGACTGGGCCCCGGTCACGGTCGGGACCTCCATCGGCCTCGCTGTCCTGGCCGCTGTCGGGAGCGTCCCAGCCGTCCCGCGGTCCGCTTGGCCGGCGCTCGGCGCGCTCTTTGCCTTCGTCGCCTGGAACGCGTGCTCGCTTGCCTGGTCCGCCTCCCCGGACGCCACCGTGGAAAGCGTCGCCCGCCTCGCGCTGCTGTTCCTGGCGGCGATCGTCGGCGCCTCGTACGCCGCTCGCGTCTCCTCCGCGCGAGCCGTTGGGATCGCCTTAGCGCTCGCCGGCGCCGTGTTGGCGCTGACGGTCGAGGTGAAACTGCTCGCCGGTTCGACCGCCATATTCGCGAACACCCGTCTTTCCTGGCCGATCGACTATGCGAACGGGTCCGCCGGTCTCTTGTTCCTCGGCGTGCCGCCCTTGCTGGCCGGAGCCGCCGCCGACCGGATCAGACCGCTGGGGCGCGCGCTCGTGGCCGCCCTTGCGGCGTTGGCGCTGTCCCAGGGGCTGATGACGCTGAGCCGCGGAGCGGCGATCGCTCTGGTCGCGACCCTGGCCGTGTGCGTGGCGCTTGCGACCGCGAGGGGGCGCTTCGCTCTTACCCTGGCGGCCGTGGCGCTTCCCGTTGCGCTCCTCGCCGGCCGGATCACCGGAGGGCGACCCGGTGAGGTCGCCTCGGACGCAACCTCGCGCGGCTGGGCTGCCGCCGTCGCGATGGGCGCGGCTGCGGTCGTCGTCGCCTTGCTTGCCTCAGTCGAGCAAAGCTCGCGAGTGACCGCCAAGCATCGAGGCGTAGCTGCGATCGCCGTGTGGGCTTGTATCGGGATCGTCGGTGTGGCCGCGTTCTCCGTCCACTACGGCCGGCCCGATACCTGGATCTCGGCCCGCTGGCACGAGTTCTCGCATCCCGAGCAAGCCCGTACCGCAGACGCGAGCCGGTTCGGAAACGCGACGTCGAACCGCTACGACTACTGGCGCGTCGCCGCCCACACGTTCGAGGCGCACCCGCTCGGGGGAACGGGCTCCGGCGCCTTCGCGGTCCCGTGGTTCCGGCATCGGGCGATCAACGAAAGCGTGACCGATGCCCACTCCTGGGAAGCCGCGTCCCTCTCGGAGACAGGGCTCGTCGGGTTCTTGCTTCTCGCCGCGGCGCTGCTGCTTCCCCTGGTGCAGATCGCGCGTGCACGAAGGGCGGTCGGCAGTTTCGCAGCTGTCTCGCTGGGAGGTGCAGCTGCGTATTTCGTGCTGCACGGATCGCTCGAGTGGCTCTTGTTGATACCCGCGTTCGTCCTCCCCGCGGGCGTCGCGATCGGCGCGTGCGCGGCTACGGGCGGAGAGCCCACCGTCCGGCTGGCGCCGGGGCGGCACCGCGCGGCGCTCGCCGTCGGCGCGATCCTGCTGGCCGTGGCAGCCATCCCCGTGTACCTCGCGACGACGCTCACGGAGCGAGGCGAACAGCAATCCGTTTCCTCGACACAGCGTGCGGTGAACACGCTCTCGCTGGCGGCCCGGATCAACCCCTGGTCGGTGGAGCCGCTGATCCTGAAATCGGAGATCCTTCTCGAGGCCGGCCGGAAAGCCGAGGCGGTCGAGCCGGCCGCCAAGGCCACGAGGCGCGACCCGAACCTCTGGACGGCGTGGGAGGCCCTCGCCGAGGCCGAACGCGCGGCCGGAAACCGCACGGCGGCCGCAGCCGCAAGCCGCCGGGTCCGAACACTGAACCCGCTCCACGCCTCGTGACGAGCGGGGACGATGTCCGTGTCCTGCGCGTGATTGCCCGCCTGAACGTCGGCGGTCCGGCGATCCAGGCGATCACGCTCTCGCGGCTTCTGGAAGACCGTGGCTACGAGACTCGCCTCGTCCGAGGCCGCGAGGCGCCCCGTGAAGGCTCGATGGACGCGCTGGCCGATGAGCTCGGCGTGACGCCGATCAGCCTCCCCACGCTTCGGCGGCAGATCGGCCTGGCCGATTTCGCCGCCCTCCTTTTCCTCAGACGGCAGATCCGCGATTGGCGTCCCCACATCCTCCACACGCATGCCGCCAAAGGCGGAGCCCTCGGCCGGCTGGCCGCGCTCCTCGCCGGTCGAGCGCGGCCGCCGGTGATCGTCCACACGTTCCACGGCCACGTGCTGACCGGGTACTTCTCGCCGTTCGTCTCGGGCGTCTTCCGGTGGATCGAGAAGCTGCTTGCGACCTTCACCACGCGCCTGATCGCCGTCTCGGAGGAGGTGCGCGACGACCTGGTGCGGCTCGGTGTCGCGCCTGTGGAGAAGATCGTCGTGGTGCCGCTCGGGTTCGACCTGTCCCGGTTCGACGTTCCCGAGGACGAGCGTGAAGCCCGTAGAGAGGCGTTCCGCGGGGCTCTCGGGATCCCGCTCGACGCTCCGCTTGTGACGCTCGTCGGCCGCCTGGAGCCAATCAAGCGCGTCGACCGCTTCCTGCGGGTGGCGAACCTGATCGAAGAGCCGCGCGCGTGGTTCCTGGTCGTCGGAGACGGCAGCCTGCGCGAAGAGCTC
>DATDFL010000070.1:0-8321 GCA_036522595.1 Gaiellaceae bacterium | reverse complement strand
CGACACGCGTCTTGGGCGAGCCTTCGAAGTCAAAGGCCTTCGGAAGCCCGCGGGGGTCGAGCCCGTCGTCCGCGAGCGAGAAGCGCTCGTCGAAGACCTTCTCCCCGATACGGCCGGACGCGTAGCTCCGCTCCTCTAGCAGTCCGAGCGCGCCGAACGCGTCGTAGGCGAAGTAGAGGAGCAGCTCGGCGAACGCGTACGGTTCGAGCACCGCGCGGTAGGGGCCGGGCTCGAGCTCGATCGCTCCGCGCGTCCGCTCGGCCTTGGCCACGGCCGCCCGAGCGGCCTCGGCAGGGTCGATCTCGCCGACGCGCCACGAAGTCTGCTCCGCGTGCCCGGAGGCGTCCTCGACCGCGGCCAGCGCGAAGATGGACGAGTCCGTCATCGCCTGCGAGACGGCGAGCCCGCTCGTCGACGCGATCGCGATCTCGGTGACCGCGCTCGTGAAGAACCCGTAGAGATCCAGGGACGAGGCTTCGATCGCGGCCGCCGCCAGGCGCGCCTGCTCCTCGGGCGAGAGCGCGGCCGTCTCCTCGTCGTAGCCCTCGACCGGCGGCGGGTCGGCCTTCGGGACGAGGCCCGGGAAATCCGGGTCGGTCGGCGCGCTGTCGGCGGCCTCGGCGGCGCGCGCGGCCAGCGCCCGCAGCCCCTCGTCGTCGGTGCGGTTCGCCACGGCGACGCCGACGCGGCCGTCGCGCACGATCTGCAGCTCGACGACCTCGTTCTCGATCAGCGTCGGCTGATGTACCTCCGAGCCGGCGAAGCGCGCGAGCCCGGAGCGCTCCCGGTTGGCAAGCGCGAGCGCCTCGTCGCCTTCGGCCGCGCGCAGCGCGCGCTCAGCAAGGTCGAGAGCTTCGCTCAATGCTTGAAGCCGACCTGGACGTTGCGGAACCGTGCGGGCGAGGTCCCGTGCGAGACGTGCGCGTGCTGGCCGGGCTGGCCCTTGCCGCAGTTCGTGAGCCCGTGCAGCAGCCATTCGTCCTTGCCGGCCACCGCATCGAGCGAGCCCCAGAAGACCGGCGTCTGCCCGGTGTAGGTCGCGTCGCGGAGCATCCGGCCGAGCGTCCCGTCCTTGATCTCCCACGCGACCTGCGTGCCGAACTGGAAGTTGAGCCGCTTGTCGTCGATCGACCAGCTCTTGTTCGTCTGCAGGAAGAGACCCTCGTCGACGCCTGCGATCAGCTCGTCGAGCGAGCCCTCGCCCGGCTCGAGGTGCAGGTTCGTCATCCGCACGAGCGGCATCCGGCTCCAGCCGTCGGCGCGCATCGAGCCGCCCGAGCCGCTGCCGATCCGCGCCGCGGTCTCGCGCGAGGCGAGGAAGCCGCGCAGGACGCCCTCTGCGACGACCGGCACGCGCGCAGCCGCCACGCCCTCGTCGTCGAAGGCGAAGGTGCCGAGCCCGCCCCGAGTCGTCGGATCGGCGGTGACGTTCATGTGCTCCGAGCCGTAGCGCAGCGAGCCGAGGTCGCCCGGCTTGAGGAAGCTCGTGCCCGCGTAGGCCGCCTCGGTGAGGTAGACGCGGTCGAGCTCCGTCGGGTGACCCACCGACTCGTGCACCTGGAGCTCCATCTGCTCGGCGTCGATCACGAGCGTCGTCACCATCGACGGGCACGGGTCGGCGCGGAGCAGCGCGGCGGCTTGCTCGCCCACGCGCGGCGCCTCGCGCTCGAACGCGAGCGACTCGACGTACTCCCAGCCCGCCTGCGAGCTCGAGCCACCGTGCGCGCTCGGGTGGCTGCGCACCTGCGTGATGCCGTCGCGCGAGGCCATGGCGTCGATGCCGCCGCCGCACTCGACGAGCTCCTGGTCGGTCGCGGCGCCCTCCGACGAGACGAAGACGCGCTGCTCCCGCTGGGCCCGCACGAACGCTGAGGTGACCTTGACGTCGTCGTGCGCCATCCCTTCCTCGGCGCGGAGGCAGTGGGCGACCTTGTCCGCGAGCGGGATCTCGAACGGATCCTGCTCGACGGGCGTGCGGTACTCGCCTTGCCCCGGCTCGGTGTCGGCGAGGGCACGGTCGTGCCCACCCGGTGCGGCCTTCGCGAAGGCAGCGGCCTTCGCGGCGGCTGCCTGCGCACCGTCTTTGTCCAGGCGCCGGTCGCACGCGAAGCCCCAGGCGCCGTCCACGAGCGCGCGAACGCCGACCCCCTCGCTCTCGATGTCGTCGAGCCGGTCGACCCGGCCGTTGCGCGTCGCAACTGTCTGCGCGCGGCGGAGGACCACGCGGGCGTCTGCATAGGAGGCGCCGGCGGCGAGCGCCGCGGAGACCGCCTCTTCGCAGAGCTCGCGCACGAACGCGAACACTAATGAGGCGAGCGATGCGCCGGAGCGGACCGCGCCGAGGGCGTCGGTACAATGGCCGCCGCGCGCTGGTGGCGGAATTGGTAGACGCGCAAGGTTGAGGGCCTTGTGGGGTTAAAACCCCGTGGAGGTTCAAGTCCTCTCCAGCGCATTCAGGACTTCGGGGCAGCAGTTGCGGGCGTGGCCGGAAAGCCGCCATTAGAGTCGCGGCCTCTCTAGACAGCGGAGGCGAACTGATGGCGGTAAGCAGCGACGCAGCCGGGCCCGAGCACATGGCTACGCCCGAGCACATTCTCCAACTGGGTCTCGGCTTCTGGGGCTCGAAGACCCTCCTGAGCGCGGTGGAGCTCGGAGTCTTCACCGAGCTCGCAAAAGGCCCTGCGAGCGCCGAGCGCCTCGCGCGCGCACTCGAGCTGCATCCACGCAGCGCGCTCGATTTCCTTGACGCCCTGGTCGCGCTCGGCGTGCTCGAACGAAGGGACGGCGACTACTCGAACACACCTGATGCCGACCTCTTCCTCGACCGGATGAAACCGTCCTATATCGGCGGCCTGCTCGAGATGGCGAACGCGCGCCTCTATCCGTTTTGGGCCTCCCTTACGGAAGCGCTTCAGACGGGACAGCCGCAGAACGAGGCGAAGGCCGGTGGGAACTTCTTCGAGGCGCTATACGCGGAGCCGGCCCGCCTGGGCCAGTTCCTTCACGCGATGACCGGGCTGAGCATGGGCGCCCACAAGGCGATCGCGGCAAAGTTCCCGTGGGATCGGCACCAAACGTTCGTCGACGTCGGCTGCGCGGAAGGTGGCCTGGCGGCTCAGGTTGCGCTCGCCCACGAGCACATCACCGGCGGCGGCTTCGACCTTCCGCCCGCCGAGCCCTTCTTCGACGAGTACGTCCGGTCATTCGGGCTCCAGGAACGGCTCCGTTTCCATCCGGGCGATTTTTTCGCCGATCCGCTTCCGCAAGCCGACGTGCTCGCGATGGGACACATCCTCCACGACTGGAGTCTCGAGGAGAAGAAGATGCTTCTGGCGAAGGCGTACGAAGCGCTCCAAGAGGGCGGCGCGCTCATCGTCTTCGAGAGCATCATCGACGACGACCGCCGCGAGAACGCCTTCGGGTTGCTCATGAGCCTCAACATGCTGATCGAGACTCCTGGCGGCTTCGACTACACGGCCGCTGACTGTCAGCGCTGGCTTTCCGATGTCGGCTTTCGCGAGACGTACGTGGAGCACCTCGCCGGACCCGACTCGATGGTCGTCGGCCTGAAGTAAGTCGATTGCGCGTGCCGTTCGGGGTTCACAGCGGACCCCGTGCGGCTTGACCGCTATATCATCAAGATATATCTTCACGATATATGAACGCAGTGACGCCGGTCGTTCTCGGAATGCTTTCGTTGGGGCCGCGGTCCGGTTACGACATCAAGACGGTGGTCGACCGCTCCACGCGCTTCTTCTGGGCGGCGAGCTACGGCCAGATCTATCCGGAGCTTCGGCGGCTCGAGGAGGAAGGGCTCATCCAGGGTGAGGACGCGCCGAACGGCGCTCGCAGCCGCCGGGTCTACAAGCTGACGAAGGCCGGCCGCGATGCGCTGAGGGAATGGCTGCTCGGCTCGACGGTGACGATCGAGTACCGGGACGAGTCGCTCCTGCGGCTCTTCTACGCAGACGCGCTGCCGCGTGAGGAGGCGCTGCTGCTTCTCGAAGGGCGCAAGAAGGGCCACGAGGAGTACCTCGAGGTGCTCCACGCGATCGAGCAGCTGCCCGGCGGCAAGGATCCCGACTTCGTCGACCTGGTCCTGCGCTGGGGAATCGAGTTCAACGAATGGGGTGCGCAATGGTGCGAGACACACCTGAAACGCCTGCGGGACGAGACGAAAGCGGCGTAGAAGAACCGAGCTTCAGAGGCATCCTCATGACGGGGCTGCCGGGGTTCCTGCGCGAGGGCTTCCTGCCGCTCGGCGCGTTCTACGGCGGCCTGCAGCTGAGCGGGCTCGCGGCGGGAATCGCCGCCTCGACGGCGATCTCGATCCTGATCTACGTCTACGAGCGGCGCATCGGCCGCGACGGGCTGCTCGTGCGGATCTCCCTGGGCTTCGTGCTCGTGCAGGGCGCGATCGGCCTGGCCGCGGACAGCACGACCGTCTACCTGGCGCAGCCGGTGCTCGTGAACGCCGCGTGGGGCGGCGCCTTCCTTGTCTCTGCGCTGATCCGCCGGCCGCTCTCCGGCGCCCTCGCGTGCGCGTGGCACCCGTTCCCGCGCGAGTTCCGCGAGACGGAGCAGTTCAAGCGCGTCTTCGGCGTCCAGTCGTTCGTGTGGGGCGCGTACTTCCTGGCGCGGAGCGGGCTCCGCATCGCCGCGCTGCTCTACGGCAGCCTCGAGAGCTTCCTGGCGGTTGTGTTCCTGACGGGAGCGCCCGTGATGTTCCTGCTGATCGTGTGGTCGATCCGGCACGCGATGCGCGAGTTGACGCCGTCCGAAGGGGAAGCTACCCTCGGTGCCGAACATACGTTCGACACACTCCCCGACCCAGGAGATGCGAATGCTGACCGGCCGACAGCAGGAGATCTGGAAGTTCCTCACGGAATACGCCGACGCGCACGGATATCCGCCAACGGTGCGTGAGATCGGCGAGGCCGTGGGCCTCGCCTCGCCGTCAACCGTCCACGCGCACCTCGCGAACCTCGAGCGCGCCGGGCTGATCAAGCGCGACCCGACGAAGCCGCGCGCCCTCGAGCTGCGCCGCGACCCGCGTCCCGAGCCGGCTCGCGCCGCCGACGTGCACAGGCTGCCGCTGGTCGGCGAGATCGCTGCCGGCGGACCGCTGCTGGCGGATCAGAACGTCGAGGAGTACGTCGCGGTGCCGGAGCCGCTGGCGGGCGGGGGCGAGGAGTTTCTCCTCCGCGTCAAGGGCGACTCGATGATCAACGCCGGGATCCTCGAAGGCGATCTCGTCGTCGTACGGCGCGCGCAGACCGCGGAGGACGGCGACATCGTGGTGGCGCTCGCCGGCAGCGACGAGACGGTCGACGAGGCGACGGTGAAGCGCTTTTTCCGGGACGGCCGGCGCGTGCGGCTGCAGCCCGAGAACGACGAGCTCGAGCCGATCTACGCCGACCACGTCCAGATCCTCGGCAAGGTGACGGGGGTCTTCCGGAGCCTGTAATGACCGTCGAGCCGCTCAACCGCACGCTCGAGCAGGAGCTCAACTCGCTGCTGCGGGGCGCCAGCCTGGAGTGCCTCGTCTGCGGCGAGTTCGTGATGCACCTGCCGCAGGGCGGGATCTTCTGCCCGGAATGCGGGAGCGGCCTCGACGTGGCCCAGGCCGATTCCGGCGCGACGCGGCTACAATTTCCGATGCAGGCCGGGTGACCGCGGGCCCTTCGGGGCTCGAGGAAAGTCCGGACACCGCAGGGCAGGACGCTGGGGCGACCCAGGCGGCGAAAGCCGACGGAAAGTGGCACAGAAAGGAGACCGCCGGCGACGGATCTCGCGAGACGTCGAAGGTAAGGGTGAAACGGTGGGGTAAGAGCCCACCAGCGTCGTGGCGACACGGCGGCTAGCCAAACCCCGTCCGGTGCAAGGCGAACAGGCTCCGTTGACGCAGCCCGCCGAGGAGCCGGGTCAGCTGCAAAGAAGGATGGTCACCCAAGACAGAATCCGGCTTACAGGCCTGCTACAGAAAAGCCCCGCTCCGGCGGGGCTTTTCCATTAGTGCAAGCCTCCAGCCACGGCCTCCCCAAACGGGTGGTTCGGATAACGATCCTTGACTCGCCGCCGCCCACGGCGTAGAAACGCATGTTCATCGGGGTGCGGCCGCGCGGCCTCGGACTGTCATCGGGGGGCCGAGCTGGAGGTCGAGATGAAGGCCCACCGTCCGTTCGTCCGCTTCGCGCTAGCGGTCGCCGCCGTCGCATGCTTCGTGTTCGCGGCGCCCGGCGCCCTCGCGATCACGGCCGGGTCCTCTCCGGCTGCGAGCAACAACCCGGACATCCTCGCCCCACCGGATGTGATCGTGGGCGAGGCCGACGGCTCGGTCGGCTTGACGGTCAAGCTCTCCGACCAGAGCCCCAACCCGGTCTCGGTCGACTACGCGACGGCTAACAGCACCGCGGGAGCGAACACCGTTTGCAACGGCGACTACGTCGCGGCCTCAGGCACGCTCAATTTCGCGCCCGGCGAGACGAGCAAGACCGTGCAGGTCCAGATAAACGATTGCAACGACGTCGAGCGGTTCGAGGCCTTCCGGCTCAACCTGAGCACGGCAGTGAATGGTGTGATCGCGAGGGCCAGCACGCTCGTCGGCATCGTCGACAACGACACGGTCGTCGCCACCCCGAAGCTGGTCGTCCGCGATGCGACGGTGGACGAGAAGGACGGCTTCGCATTCGTCTCGGTGCTGCTCGGCGGCACCGGCGGCCAGGCCTCAAACAGCACTGTCACGGTCGACTACGCCACCGCTGAAGGCACCGCCCAGGCCGGGAGCGATTACACGGCCGCTTCCGGAACGCTCACCTTCGCGCCTGGCCGGACCGCGAAGACGATCGCGATCCCGATCACCGACGACGCGGCCGCCGAGGGAGTCGAACGCTTCACCCTCAACCTCAGCAACGCGAGCAACGCCTCGATCGCCACCGGCACGGGAACGATCACGATCGGCGCCAGCGACGGCGCCACCAGCAACCAACCTGGCATCAGTGCGGCCGCCGACCAGATCATCGGCGAGAGCGACGGCTTCATCGATGTCGCGGTCACGCTCTCGGCTCCCAGTCCGAACGCGGTCTCGGTCGACTACGCGACGGCTAACAGCACCGCGGGGGCGAACGTCGTCTGCAACGGCGACTACGTCGCGGTTGGAACCGACACGCTCAACTTCGCCCCCGGCGAGACGACCAAGGTCGTTCGAGTGCAGGTGCTCGACTGCCCGGACGCCGAGCGCTTCGAGAGCTTCACCTTCAACCTGGACACGCCGATGAACGCCGCTGTCGCCAGAGCGGACAGCCGCATCAGCATCGTCGACAACGACACCGTCGTGGCCACCCCCGAGCTGTTCGTCCGGAACGCGACCGTGGACGAGAAGGACGGCTTCGCCCTCGTCTCGGTGCTGCTCGGCGACACCGGCGGCCAGGCCTCGAACAGCACGGTCACTGTCGACTACGCCACGGCTGACGGTAGTGCGACAGCCGACGACTACACCGCCGAGTCCGGGACGCTCAACTTCGCTCCGGACGAGACGGCGAAGACCGTGGTGGTGCCGATCACCGAGGATGGCCTGGCAGAGCCCACGGAGAGCTTCGCGCTCACCCTGACCAACCCGAGCAACGCCACCATCGCCGACAGCATGGGCACGGTCACCATCGGCGCGAGTGACGCGACTCCCGTTTCGCAGCCGGCGATGTTCGCTCCACCCGATGTTGCGGTCGGCGAGGGCGACGGCTTCGTGGATCTGGTCGTCCATCTCTCCGCACCGGGCCAGAACCCGGTATCGGTCGACTACACGACGCAGAATGTCACCGCAGGGGCGAACGTCGTTTGCAACGGCGACTACGTTGCGGTCACCGGCACGCTCAACTTCGCCCCCGGCGAGACGACCAAGGTCGTTCGCGTACAGATCCTCGACTGTCCCGATGTCGAGCCGGCCGAGACCTTCGACTTCATCCTCTCGGGCGCAGTCGGGGGCACGGTCGCTCGCTCCACGACCGTGATCACGATCGGCGACAACGACGGTTCGGTGATCCTCAACAGCATCGAAGTCACGCCGGCGAACCCGTTGGTCGAGGCGGGGGCCGACCAGCAGTTCACAGCCACGGGCACCTTCTCGGACGGCCATACCGAGGACGTGACCGGGACGGCGACCTGGAGCTCCTCCGACTCTTCGGTGGCGACGATCAACAGCAGTGGTCTCGCCCACGCGGTCAGCGGCGGCTCGAGCACGATCGCGGCGACCAGCGGAGGCTTCACCGGCTCCACGACGATGAACGTCTCGGAGTCTCCACCACCACCACCACCACCACCACCAC
>DATDFL010000069.1:0-2329 GCA_036522595.1 Gaiellaceae bacterium | reverse complement strand
GGACGAGGTCGACACGGCAATCGCCTCGCTCACCGCGATCATCGAGCCGCTGATGATGATCGGCGTGGGAGCGATGGTCGGCGTGATCATCATCTCGATGTACCTGCCGATGTTCAAGCTGCTCTCGCTCGTCAAATAGCGCGGCGCGCGCGCTGCTTGGCCGGTTGACTCCGGGCGTTCGCTTGCGTGATGCTCGCGCCACGGGATGAGCAATACGGTTGGCCCAAGCACGAGCGTCTCGGACTTGCTGGCCGTTCTTCAGGACGACATACGGCACGTGCACGTTCGAGTGACAGCTGCAGTCGGAATCGCGGCCGTGTTCGTCACGCAGATCCCGCTCGACAAGCTCCGAAAACAGCCTGACTGGGCTCGTGACTGCTCGGTGGCCGGCTTGCTCGTGCTGCTCTGTTCAGCAGCCTGCTACTTCCAGTACACACAACAGCTGAACAAGCTGCGGCTCAACATCGTCGCGGAAGGCCTCGAGGAGCGCAGGCGAGGCTCGGCAGAAGCGTGGAGACGATGGATGGTGTCGCCCGCCGGCAACTCAGCCTGGCATCGCCTTTGGCAGGCAACGACGTTGGAGTGGAATCCGGCCAGCATTTGGTTCTACCGTCTCGGGCAACTGCTTCTCCTCGTCGGGACGGCTCTCGTCGGCCTCGTCCTCGCCAGCCTTATCCTCAAATAGGCTCGCCGGCGAGCGATTCAGGCGTCGTCAAATCGCGGAGCCCGTAGCCAGCCACGCGATCAGGAAGCAGATCCCGATCACGGCCACGACGATCACCGCCAGCGCGCTGTAGAGAACGGCGATCTGGAGCCACATCGGCCGCTCGATCCCGGGCCGGGGCGGAGGAGCAAGGCGCCAGGGCCGGATCGCGAGCAGCGCACGGTCGACGGCGCCGGGCGGCTCGGGCGACGGCTCCAGCGGCGCGCCTGTGGTGCGCCACGAGGCCGCGAGGCCGTTCGAGGATGCGGTCTCGACGCGCGGCGCCTCGAGCTCGAGCAGGCTCGCGCCGGCGCGCATGTCGAGTTGCTCGCTGTCGGGGTCGACGTGATCGACGTCCTCGGCGAGAAGCAGGCCGTCCCGGCCGTCGACGGTCCGGATCGCAAGCGCGACCGGTTCGCCGGACGCGTCGAGCCAGGTCTCCTCGACCCAACCGATGAGCCCTTCTGGAGATTCGAGGCGAAAGCCCTCACAGCCCGCCAGTTCATGTCGCAGAACAGTGGCCATGAGGGCTCTATGCCCGATTTTCCGTGGAGCAAGCGGCTGCTTTAGCTACCGCCGCTTTCGATCTTCTTGCCGGCGGGCGTCAGTGCGTCCCAGCCCGCGCCGAAGAGGTTGGATCCCTCGCCCTTGGTCTGTCCGCGCTTCGTGTCCAGGATGTAGGTGTAGAGCGGGTGGCCGGCGTACGTCACCTGCCGCGCGCCGTTGGCACGCTTGATGGTGCCGAGCAGCGACTTCCTGGCACCGCCGAGGGCCTTCGCCTTGCCGTGTGTGATCAGCGGGGGCCAGTACGAGGCGCATGCGCCGGAGCACGCGCTCATCCCGCGCTTGTCCTTCTCGAACAGGTAGAGCGTGCGGCCGCTGCCGTTGACGATGACCTTGCCGAGGCGGGTCTTCGCGGTCGAGACCGTTGCCGGGCGCGAGCCGCTTGCGGCCAGCGCCGAGGTGAGGCCCGCGAGCGAGAGGGTTGCGACGATGAGGATGAGGCCTGTGGCCTTCATGGTGTTCTCCTTCGACTTCGTGTTTGCGTACACGAGTACGGAGGAGGCGGCCGCGCGGGATCGTCCAGAGACGCTGCGTTAACGCGTCGTTAATCAGGTGGCGGAACTACGGCGCGAGCCGTTGGGCCTGCCAGCCCTCGCGCGTGCGCGTGAACCTAACTCGTTCGTGTAGGCGGTCGTCGCGGTGCTGCCAGAGCTCGATCGCCTCGGGCTCGAGGAGATAGCCGCCCCAGCGGCCGGGCCTCGGCGGCTCGCCGAGCTCGAGCTGCCGTTCGAACTCCTTCTCGAGCTCGTCCCGGGAGGTGAGCGGCTCGCTCTGGCGGGACGCTGCCGCAGCTGCGCGCGAGCGGACCGGCCTCGTGGCCCAGTACGCGTCCGACGCTTCCGGCGACAGGCGTCGCACGGTGCCCTCGACCCGTACCTGCTTTCCGAGCGGCCGCCAGTAGAAGACGAGCGCCGCGCGCGGGTTCTCGTCCAGCTCGCGGCCCTTGCGGCTCTCGTAGCCGCTGAAGAACGTGAAGCCGCGCTCGTCCGCGCCCTTCAGCAGCAGCATCCGCGCCGACGGCCGCCCGGAGGCGTCGGCCGTGGCGAGCGTCATCGCCTCCGG
>DATDFL010000068.1:0-5006 GCA_036522595.1 Gaiellaceae bacterium | reverse complement strand
GAAAGGAGAGGCACGCCGCGAGCCATTCCCTAGAGATCGGCATTTCCGGTGGCTGACTCAAGCGCGGGCGACGAACGAGAGCACGGTCACGCCGAGCTGCTCTGGCGTGTAGCCGTTGCGGAACCGCGGGGCGAGCTCCGTCGCCTCGAGCTCCGCGAGTCCCTCGTCCGAGGGCCCCGACGGCGTCCACGACACGATCTCGAGGCCGGCTTCTTCCACCAGCCGCCGGTAGTCGGGCTCCCGGAGCCGGTTCTGGAAGTGCAGCGGCGAGTTGACGAGGCTCCACGTGCGGTCGGAGAAGCGCAGGAAGTGGTATCGCGAGAGGCTCGAATCGAAGTACGCGTAGTGGTCCTGCAGGTCGATCCGGCAGCTGATCGTGCAGCCGGGCTTCAACAGGCGCTTGCACTCGCGGAAGATCTGTGCAAGGTCGGCCTCCGGGATGTGCTCGCAGACATCCGTGCTCGTGATGAAGTCGATCGAGCGCGCCTCGAGGCCGGTCGCGCGCGCGTCACGCGGTGCCAGGTACGTGATCCCGAAGCGCTCCTCGAGCTCGGCGAGCGACGAGACGGGCCCGCCGAGCGAACCCACCTCGCGCTCGAGGAGGGCGAGCGTCTCGTTCACGAGCTCGACTCGCGCGCTCGGCCGGATGTCGACGAGCACTTGCCGACCGACCCCGAGCGCCGCATACGACAGCGGGATCGCGAGGTCCCAGCCGGCGCCGAACTCGTAGAAGACGGCGTCCTCGGCCGGCCGGCCGAACGCCTCCAGGTGCTGCCGAGCTCGCGCGAGCTTGCGCCGGACGACCGGCTCGCCGCCGGGCAGGCTGCGCGCAACGTGCCGCTGGAAGAGGTAGTTCAGACGCTCGCCGTGGGGGAGAACCCCGAGCCCGCGCTGCAGCGCCGCTTTTGCCACCCACCGCATCTTCGATAAGTGAGTCTAATGCCTGCGATTAAGGTACGATCCACCGAATGCCCGACCGGCTCTCAGTTGACGTGCTCGTGGTCGGAAGCGGCGCATCCGGCCTCGCAGCCGCGGTGACCGCCGAGAGCGCGGGCGTCAGGGTCGCCCTCGTCACGAAAGGCGCGCTCCAGTCGTGCAACTCGGCGAAGGCGCAGGGCGGGATCCAGGCGGCCTTCGGGAACGACGACTCGCCCGAGCAGCACGCGGAGGACGTCTGGCAGAGCTCGCATGAGACGGCGAACCGCAACCTCGTCGAGATCCTGACCGGCGAGGCGCCGACAGCAATTCATTGGCTCGAGGAGCAGGGTGTCGAGTTCACGCGCGAGAACGGTGGCTACCGGCTCGCGCGTTGCGGCGGCTCGACCCGCAAGCGCCTGTTGCAGGTCGGCGACCGCACCGGCCACGCGATCACGACTGCGCTGCGCGAGTCTCTGGTCGCCTCGGACGCCGAGACCCTTCCAAACTGTCCGCTCGTCTCGCTCGAGCCGGCCGAGAACGGCTGGCTCGCGACGTGCCGGCGCAAGAACGGCGAGGAGCTGACGATCGACGCGGGCTCGGTCGTCCTCGCCGCGGGCGGACGCTGCTATCGCGAGGCCGAGGAACGCGGTGAGCTTTCGACCAACCATCCCGGAGCGACGGGCGAGGTCACGCAGATCGCGCTCGAGCTCGGCGCCGAGAGCCGCGATCTCGACGCGCTGCAGTACCACCCGAACGGCGGCGCCTGGCCGCCGACGATGCAGGGCTACTCGATCCCAGAGACGACGCGCGCGTACGGCGCGACGCTGCTCAACGTGGACGGCGAGGAGTTCACCGACCCCCTCGGCCCGCGTGACGCCGTGTCGCAGGCGATCTTCGACGAAGTCTCGGCCGGCCGCGGCGTCGAGACTCCCGACGGGCGGCCTGCGGTGCTGCTCGACACGACGCGCATCTCCGAGCACGACGCCGACATCTCCCTCCCCTACATGCTGCGCCGCTACCGCTCGGGCGGCATCGATCCTTTGCGCGAGCCGATCCTGACCTACCCGGTGCTCCACTACCAGAACGGCGGCCTCGTGATCGACGAGGACTCGCAGACCACGATCGAGGGCCTCTTCGCGTGCGGAGAGATTGCCGGCGGCACGCACGGGCGGAACCGGATGATGGGCAACTCGCTGCTCGAGTGCACGGTCTTCGGCCGGCGCGCGGGAGCGGCCGCTGCGGAGCGGGCGGCGTGATCCGCTTCGACGACCAGGTCGTGCTCGTCACCGGCGCCGGTCGCGGCCTCGGCGCTGCCTACGCGCGGGCTTTCGCCGAGCGCGGCGCCTCGGTCGTCGTTCACGACGCGGGCGTCGAGAAGGACGGCAGCGGCGGCGACCCGTCCGTCGCGCAGGCCGTTGCAGACGAGATCGGCGGCTTTGCGTTGACGGAGAACCTCGAGGAGCCCGGGGCAGGCACGCGCCTCGTCGAAGAAACGCTGGCGCGGTTCGACCGCCTCGACGCCGTGATTCAGAACGCGGGTCTCGTCATCTGGGAGGAGCTCGACGTCGCCGACCAGAGCTG
This sequence comes from Gaiellaceae bacterium, assembly GCA_036522595.1. Taxonomy (GTDB): domain Bacteria; phylum Actinomycetota; class Thermoleophilia; order Gaiellales; family Gaiellaceae; genus AC-32. The sequence goes on along the minus strand of DATDFL010000068.1, from coordinate 2,507 downwards.
GGACCGGATGCGGAAGATCAGCATCGACGCGCCTTTCGAGATCACGCGGGCCGCGCTCCCGGTGATGAGAGAACAGGGCTACGGGCGCTTCGTGTTCACGACCTCGGGGCGCGCGATGTCGAAGGACCGGACACGCCCAGGGCTTGCGGCTTACGCCGTCGCGAAGATGGCCGCCGCTGGGCTGATGTTCGTCACCGCCAACGAAGGGGAGCAGCACGGAATCCTCGCGAACGCGATTGCCCCGGCAGCGGCGACGCGCGTTCTAACCTGGAAGGTCGAGCCGGGCGAGCTCGAGCCGGAGCAGGTCGTGCCGGGTGTGGTCTTCCTGGCCTCAAACCAATGCGCCGTGACAGGCAAGGTGTTGGAGGCTGGTGGCGGCGAGTTCGACGTGGCGTGGTGGGCTGGAAGCGACGGAGTCGATTTCGGCCGCGAGCCCGTCGGGCCGGAGACCATTGCCGAGCGCTGGAGCGAGATCGAAGGACTGGTGAACGCATGAGCACGGTGGCAGTTGATCTTCAGCAGGCAGTCGAGGACGCAGCCGCGTACCTCTACGTCTGGGCGCTGAAGGACATCCCGCAGGATCTTCGCGACGCGCTCGCCGCGGCCAAGGACCGCGAAACCTCGATCCCGGGCAGACGCGTCCTCGAGACGATCGCCAAGAACGTCGCCGTCGCGGACGACCAGAAGAACCTCGTCTGCCAGGACACCGGGATCGCCGTGTACACCTGCCGGGTCGGCGAGGACTTCCCGCTGCACCCCGCTCGCATCTACGAGGCGCTGAAGGCCGGTACTGAGCGCGCGACCCTCGAGCACCCCCTGCGTTCGAACGCGGTCCACACGATCACGCGCGAGAACACGGGGCCGAACATCGGCTACCGGCTGCCGATCGTGCACTGGGAGTTCATCCGGGAGTGGGACGGCCTCGACGTCAAGTGCGTGCCGAAGGGCTCCGGCTCCGAGAACATGAGCTTCCTGAAGATGTGCGTCCCCGCCGACGGCGTGAAGGGGATCAAGAAGTTCGTGCTGGAGTCGATCGTCGAGTCCGGCGGCAAGCCGTGCCCGCCCGGGATCGTCGGCATCGGCATCGGCGGCTCGGCCGACTACGCGATGTACCTCGCCAAGGAGGCGATCACGCGACCCGTCGGGACACGCAACCCGGACCCGCTCGTCGCCAAGCTCGAGGAGGAGCTGTTCGACCTGCTGAACCAGACCGGGATCGGCCCGATGGGGCTCGGCGGCGACGTCACCGTGCTGAGCTGCCACATCGAGCACGCCGACACGCACATGACGCTCAACCCCGTGGCCGTCAACTACCAGTGCTGGGCCGCGCGACGTGCGACCGCGCACATCGCGGCCGACGGCTCCACCGACTTCGATCGCGAGGCCTGAGAAATTGACACACATTCGTGACAGTTCCGTGCGAGTTTCGTGCGAGTGGCTGCCACCGGGGGTGACTGCTTAAGCCATGGCGAAGCATGAAGTCACCTTCCCGATCACCGACGAGGCCGAGTTCCTCAAGCTCCGCGCGGGCGACGAGGTCGTCGTCCAGGGTCACATCATCGGCATCCGCGACCGGACGCAGATCCGGATCTTCGACGAGGGCCAGGAGCCGCCGATGGATCTCAAGGGAGCATTCCTGCTGCACACCGCGCCCGGCGTGCGCAAGGTCGGCGACAAGTACGAGCCGGTCTGCATCGGAACGACGACCTCCGCGCGGATGGTCCGCTTCACCGAGCCCCTCGGCGCGCAGTACGGCGTCCGCGCGATCTGCGGCAAGGGCGGCTTCCCCGACGAGGCGATCGAGCCCATGCGCAAGCACGGCATGGTCTATTTCGCGATCGTCGGCGGCGCGGCCGCGCTCGAGACGACCCAGATCGAGGAGATCGAAGAGGTCGCCTGGGAGGAGCTCATGCCCGAGTGCCTCTGGAAGTTCCGCGTCAAGGACTTCGGCCCGCTCACCGTCGGCATCGACGCCCACGGCAACTCGCTCTACCACGACGTCCAGGCCGCAGCGCACAAGAAGCTGGAGGAGATCTATGCCAAGCTCTAACGGATTCCTCGACCTGCCCCCGCGCCCCGGAAAGCCGCGCGCCGAGGGCCTCACGCACGTCATCGACAAGGGCCTCAACCTGCGCGAGATCGAGGGCATGTTCGACACGGCCGGCCAGTACGTCGACATCGTCAAGCTCGGCTGGGGCACGTCCTATGTCACGAACAACCTCGAGAAGAAGATCGCGCTCTACCGGTCGTTCGAGACGCCGGTCGTCTGCGGCGGGACGCTCTTCGAGGCCGTCTACGCACGCGGCAAGCTGGACGAGTTCAAGCGCTGGCTGATCGAACAGCGCTTCTCGCACGTCGAGGTCTCGGACGGCACGCTCGACATCCCGCGCGAGCGCAAGCTGGAGCTGATCGAGGAGTTCGCTCGCGACTTCACCGTCCTTTCCGAGGTCGGCTCGAAGGACGAGACCGTGGTCTACGCGCCGTACCAGTGGGTCGAGTGGATCAAG
>DATDFL010000067.1:0-19401 GCA_036522595.1 Gaiellaceae bacterium | reverse complement strand
CACTGCTTGCGCGTCTTCTCGAGGCGGGCCGGGAGCTCGCCGCCAGCCGGCCCGGGGTCGGCGCGGTCGCGGGCACGGTCGGGCGATTGCTCGCCGCAGCGAGCCGCCACGCGCAGCTCGAGCCGGAGCAGCTGCGGCAGCTCGTTCGCGAGGAGGCCGAAGGGCTCACCGAAGGACGACGGCGCGCAGGCGCCTCGATCGCGATTCAGCTCTCGGAGCGGCTGACCGACGCGGTGGTCCTCACGCACTCGGCGTCGGCCACCGTACGCGAGGCGCTCGTGCATACGCCGCCCGGGCGCGTCATCTGCACCGCTTCGTCACCGCAGGACGAAGGGCGAGCGTTCTCCGAAGATCTCCGCGACGCGGGGCTCGAGGTCGAGCTCGTCGAGGACGAGGACGCGCCGAAACAGCTCGAGTGGGCGTCGCTGCTGCTGCTCGGAGCCGACACCGTCTTCCGCGACGGGACGCTCTGCAACAAGGCCGGCACACGGCGCCTCGCAGAGGCCGCGGCCGAAAATCACGTCCCGACGCTCGTCGCCTGCGAGGTGATCAAGCTCGCGCCGCACGACGCTTCCGGCACGAGCGATTGTGAGTTGACGCCGGTCGACCTGCTCGACTGCGTCGTGACCGAAGAGGGCACGCATCCCGCGAACGAGATCCGCGCCCTCGTTGATCGAACGCCCTTCCTACGCGAGGGCTACAGCCTCCTGCGGCGCTAGCCGGCGCTTGATCCCGAGCGCTGCGATCGCTCCGGCCGCGACGACGCCGGCTCCCACATAGATGGCGGGCTGAAGGCCGTGGACGAAGCTCTGGCCGGTCCCGTAGCCGCCGTAGTGCGCGAACACCGACGCGAGGACCGCCACGCCGAAGACCCCGCCCAGCTCGCGGATCGCGTTGTTGGCTCCCGAGGCCTGGCCCTCTTCCTCGGGACGAACCGAGGACAGCACGACGTTCGCCACCGGCGCGAAGTAGAGCGCCATGCCGATTCCCGAGAGGATGAACGGCGCGACGAACACGGAGTAGGCCGCGGTCGCCGAGCCGACGGCCGCGATCCAGGCGAGCCCGGCCGCCTGGAGGGTCAACCCGAGCGCCATCAGCGGGCGGCCGCCGATTCGGTCGGAAAGTGCACCGGCGATCGGCGCGACGAAGATCGGCATCATCGTCCACGGCAGGATCCGCAGGCCGGCGGCGAGCGGCGAGTAGCCCTGCACGGTCTGGAAGAACTGCGCGAGCAGGAAGATCGAGCCGAACATCCCGAAGAACATCAGCAGCGACGCGACGTTGGCCGCGGTGAACGTGCGGTTGCGGAAGAAGCGCAACGGCAGCATCGGCGCCGGGGCGCGGAGCTCCCAGAGGACGAACAGCGCCAGGACGACCGCGCCGCCGACGAACGTGCCGACGATCTCCGTGCTCGCCCAGCCGATTTGGTTGCCGCGGACGAGGCCCCAGACGATTCCGAGCAGGCCGGCGCTGGCCAGGCCGAGGCCGGGGAGGTCGAGCGCGTCGTTCGGGCCGCGGCTCTCGCGGAGGCGCATGGCGGCGAGCGGGATCAGCGCGAGCCCGATCGGCACGTTCAGCCAGAAAATCCACTGCCAGGAGATGCCCTCGACGACCGCGCCGCCGACGAGCGGGCCGATCGCGACGGCGAGGCCGCTGATGCCGCCCCAGGCTCCCAGCACGAGGCCGCGGCGCTCGGACGGAACCGCCCCACTGAGGATCGTCAGCGTCAGCGGAGTGACGATCGCGCCGCCCAGGCCCTGCAATGCGCGCGCGGCGACCAGGACGTCGATCGACGGCGCGAGCGCTGCGGCGGCGGAGCCGACCGTGAAGATCGCGAGGCCGATCACGAAGAGGCGGCGCCGGCCGAAACGATCGCCGAGCGCGGCGCCTGTGATCAGCAGCACCGCGAAGGTCAGGGTGTAGGCGTTGACCGTCCACTCGAGGCCGCTGAGGCCTGCGTGGAGGTCTTGCCTGATCACGGGCAGCGCCGTCGTCACGACGAGGTTGTCGAGGGTCGTCATGAAGAGCGCGACCGTCGTGATCGCGAATGTCCAGATGGTTGCGGTGCGAGAGCTCATCTCGCCTCCTTCCTGATGGTATTGATCACTCACTTACTTCCTGTCGAAAAAAAAGTCACGTTCATTGCGGCGGCAGACAGGCTTCGAGGAGCCGCTTGGCCCAGGGTGCGTCCTGGTTCAGCAGGTCCATCGAGGCGAAGACGTTGAGGAGCATTCCGAACGCGAAGAAGTCGCGGACGCGCTCGGCGTCGCCGCCGGTCAGGCGCTCGACGTGCTCGACCAGCAAGCCATAGCCCTCGCGGACGACCGCGCGGACTTCGGGGTCGTCGCAGTCGGCGTAGGCCTGCATCTGCAGGCTGAGACGCGTCCGGTTCCTGAGCAGCCCGACGTACGCCTTGCCGATCGCGTCGAGCGCCTCTTCGCCCTGCTTGCCGGCCGAGGCATCGAGGAACAGCGTCAGCGTGTCGCGGAGGCAGCGGCGGACGACCTCGACGTAGAGCTCCTTCTTGGTGCCGAAGAGGCGGAACAGGTACGGCTGGGAGACGCCGGCCCGGTGCGCGACCGCGTCGGTTGACGTGCCGTGGAGCCCGTGCTCGCCGAACTCCTCGAGGGCCGCTGCGAGGATCTCCTCGCGCCGCTCGTCGGCGGTCTTTCTGGTCGCTACTGCCATTGCGCGTTGTAAGTTATCACTCACTTACACCACGTGTCAAGAGACGGCGTCCTCGGGCAGCGGGATGAGGCGCGCCTGGTCGCGGAGGTCTTGCAGCAGCGTCAGCGCCCGCCGCGCGTCGACGACGGAGCGGTTCCAGTCGCGGCGATAGGCCGCGCTCGCCGGCGGGAGGCTCAGCGCCCTGCGGCGCGCCTCGAGCGCCGCGACCAGGAGCGCCTTCGCGCCCGCATCCGCGCCGGTTGCGTGGTCGCGACGCACCCGGGCCAGCGACCGCACAATGACGTGCTCCAGGAACCGGGCGTGTGGAGCGAGGGCCGCGGCGCCGATCCTGCCGAGACGCCACTCGCGGTACGCGGTCTCGTAGGCCGTCAGCGCCTCGCTGACCGGCTGGTAGTGACCCACGAGCCGCTGCTGCTCGGCGTCGAGCGCCCGGAACGAGAGCTTGGGCAGCGGCTTCGGCTTCGGCCGCGGCTCGGCGCGGTGCGAGCCGTTGCATCCGCCGGCCACCAGCCCCGCCGCCAGAAGCACGCAGACGCGGCAGTAGACTCGGCCGCGATGAGAGTCCTGGTCACGGGAGCCTCGGGCTTCGTCGGGCGCGCGCTCGTGGAGGAGCTGCGTCACGGTCAGCGAGCTTACGAGGTTCACCCGCTCGAGCGGCGCGACGGCGATCTCGCAGACGAGGGGGTCGCCAAGCAGGCGATCGCAGAGACCGAGCCGGATCTCGTCGTCCATTCGGCGGCCCGAATCGGGATCGCGCCCTGCGAGGGCGAGCCGCTCCTGGCGCTCCGGTCGAACGTCCTCGCCACGGCGTTCGTCGCCCAGGCCGCCGCGCGGCACGGGGCCCGTCTCGCGTACGTCTCGACCGCGGACGTCTGCGAGCCAGCGAACCTGTACGCGCTGACCAAGCTCTGGGGCGAGCAGGCCGCGGAGCAGTACGCGCCGCGAGGGCTCGTGATTCTGCGCCTCACGAACCCGTACGGGCCGGGGAGCCGGGGCGCGCTGCCGACGATGCTCCGGCAGGCGGCCGAGGGCGAGCCCGTCCCCGCGTTCCGCGGCGAGGCGCGTTCCTGGCTCTGGATCGGCGACGCGACCCGCGCGATGCGCATCGTGCTCGAAAGCGGCGAGGAAGGCGTGTTCACCATCGCCTCAGACTCGGCTCCGGTCGCGCTGACCGAGGCGGCACGGCTGGCCTGCGAGGCAGCCGGCGCCTCGCCGGGGCTCGTCGAGGAGCTCGATCCACCGCCGGGCCGCGTCGTCCCGAGGGTCGAGATCGACCGGCTTCGCGCGCTCGGCTGGCGGCCGGAGGTCGGGCTCGAAGAGGGCCTGCGCCTGACGCTCGAGTCGTTGCGGTCGACGGCCGCGGTCTAGTGCCGAACGCGTTCGTCCTCGCCGGCGGCTCGCGGTCGCAGCTCGGGCTCCTCGAGCAGGCTCGCGCGCTCGGCCACGCCGTATGTGTGATCGACGGGGCCGAGACGGCACCGCTGCTCGCGGAGGCCGACCACCGGATCGTGCGCAGCTTCGCCGATGTCGACGGCGTGCTCGCAGAGCTCGAGGAGCGCGGCATCGTGGCGACGGCGGTGGCGACGATGGGCTCCGATCAGGCCGTCCTCCCCACGGCGCGGCTCGCCGACCGGCTTGGCCTGCCTGGCCTGCCGGTGCGGACCGCCGAGATCGTCGCCGACAAGCGCAAGATGCGCGCCGCTTTCGACGCCGCCGGGGTCGCCTCGCCGCGCGGCCGCGACATCACGGGGCCCGACGAGGCAGCGCTCGACGAGGTCGGCCTGCCGGCGGTCGTGAAGCCGGTCGACGGCTCGGGCCAGCGCGGGGTCACGGAGATCCGCGCAGCCGAGGAGTTCCCCGCGGCGGTCGAGCGCGCCCTCGCCGCTTCCCGTGCGGGCGCCGCCGTCCTCGAGCGCTACGTCGAGGGCCACGAGTACACGGTCAACGGCTTTCTGCTCGACGGCGACTACTTCCCGATGAGCGTCACCGAGCGGCGCCTCCACCCGCCGCCGCCGCTCGGGGTCTGCATCGCCCACCGCTACCCGTCGGCGCTCCCGCCCGCGGCCGAAGAAGGCCTGTTCGGCGTTGCCCATGCCGCGAGCCGGGCGGTCGGCATCGAAAGCGGGCCTTCGTACGTGCAGGTGCGCGTCGAGGACGGTGTCACCTGGGTGATCGAGGTTGGAGCAAGGCTCGGCGGCGGCAAGGATGCGGAGCTCGCCAAGCTCGTAACGGGGTTCGACGCGATCCGGGCCAACGCGCTCTGGGCGCTCGGCGAGCTCTCGCCTCGCGACCTGGTGCCCGGGGCCGCCATCGCGCCATGCGGGCAGGTCAGGTTCGTCGTCGCGCCTCCCGGCCGCATCGCGCGCCTCGACGCCGGGCCGGCGCTCGAGCTCGACGGCGTTCACGAGGCCGGCTTCTACTGGGGCGAAGGCATGGTGCTGCCTCCAATGACCTCCGGCGCGGAACGGCTCGGCTACCTCGTCGTGACCGCCGAGGACCAGACGGAGCTCGACGAGCGCACCGAGCAGGCGCTGCGGTCACTCGTGATCGACATCGCCGCCGAATCTCCCGTGGCGTGAGGGTCCTCCACTCGCCGATCAACATCGCGGGCGGGCCGGGGGCGATCTCACAGGGCCTCCGCGAGCTCGGCGTCGACAGCACGCTCCTGGTCTTCAACGAGCGCCCCTTCGAGCGCGGCTTCGACGTCAACCTCGAGCTGCGCGACACGAGCCGCAAGAGCAGCATTCCGTTCAACCTGCCGAAGCAGCTGCGCGCGTTCGCCTGGTCGGCGCGGCGCTTCGACGTCTTCCATTTCCACGCCGGGCTGACCATGTTGCCGCGCCGCATCAATCTCCCGGCGCTGCGCGCGCTGAAGAAGGGGATCGTCTTCCAGTCGTGGGGCTCCGATCTCCGCGGCCGGCCCGCCTCGGACGTCGGCTACCTGCGCGCCGCAGACGCCGTGATCGTCGGCAGCTACCTCACCAGGCGCCTCGCCCCGCGCGGGCCGTGGCCCGAGTACGACGTCGTCCATCCCGCGATCGATCTCACCGACTGGAAGCCCGCGCCGACCGAGCCCGGAGAGACTCTCCTCGTCGCGCACGCGCCGAGCAAGCGCGCCGTGAAGGGCACGGACGCAGTCCTCGCGGCCGTCGAGTCGCTGCGGAAGCGCGGCGCGCCGATCGAGCTCGACCTGATCGAGGACGTCCCGAACCGAGAAGCTCGCCTGCGCTACGCCGCGGCAGACGTCGTGATCGACCAGCTCAGGATCGGCTGGTACGGGATGCTCGCGATCGAGTCGATGGCCCTCGGGAAGCCGGTCGTCGTCCACCTCGACGAGCAGGCCGCCGCCGAGACCGAGGAGGCGTTCGGGCTCGAGCTCCCGCTCGTCCGCACGAGCGAGGGGAACCTCGAGGACGTGCTCGCCGGCCTCGTCGAGGTGCGCGAGTCGCTCCCGGAGCTCGGGCAGCGCAGCCGCGAGTACGTGGAGCGCGTCCATGCGCATACGGAGGTCGCGCGGCAGGTGCTCCAGATCTACGAGCGCGTCATGCCCATCAGCTCGTAGAGGCCGACGGGCGACCACGCGAGCCCGTGCACCCCAGGCCGCAGCGAGAAGTAGTCGGTGGCCGTGTAGACCGGGATCGCTGGCACCGCGTCGTGGAGCCGCTCGACGATCCGGCGCTCGATCTTCCAGCGAACGCGGTCGTCGAGTGTGCGCACGGCCCGCTGCATGAGTGCGTCGTAGTGCGGGTCGCACCAGCGGGCGACGTTGAACGCGCTGCCGCAGGGGAAGAGGTCGAGCAGGTTGTAGGCGTCGAAGACCTTCGAGCTCCAGCCAAGGATCACCATGTCGACGCCCGGGCGCGCCGGCGGGCCCGCGAGCGTGAGTAGCTGCGCGCGGGTCGCGACGGGGCGGAAGTCGAGCCGGATCCCCGCCGCGCCGAGCTGGACTGTGCTGCGGCGCAAGCGCTCGGCAACGCGCGAGGCGCCGAGATCCTCCCGCGCCCAGGCGACGCTCAGCCGCAGCGGGCCCGGTGTCGACTCGAGCTGGACCGGACGGTGCGAGTTGACGTACGAGGAGCCGGGAACGTCGGGCGGGATCAGCGAGGCCGGCGCAGAGCCGAGGTCGAGGTGCGTCAGGGCCCAGGCCACGTAGAGCCGCGTGGCGGGATCGGCAAGGGGCGTTCCGCGCGTGACGAACCAGAGCAGTCCCGTGGCGAACGTCGGCACCTCGATCGATCCCTGCGGCGTCGGACCTGCGGTGTCGATCCACGGCAGTCCGGGAGGCGAGAGCCCGTGCGGAAGGACGGCGTCCGCGCCCTCCGTCGAGGTCGTGAGGACGAGCCGGTTCGGCTTCACCGCCTCTCCGTCCCAGTAGTGGAAGTTGCGCTCCAGGACGATCCGCCCTGGATGCCGCACGACGATCCGGAACGGCCCGCTGAAGGCGGTCTTGTGGCGCGGAACCGCCGCCGCGACCGGGTAGGCAACGAGCTGGTCGAGCCACGGCACGGGGTGCTGCAGCGTCACCCGCAGCGTGTACCGGTCGATCGCCTTGACCCCGACGGCGTCGTTCCCGTTCCCCTCGAGGTAGGCGCGAGCGCCTCGCAGGATCCCGAGGTCCGGACCGACGAGCGGCGCCTCGCTTCCGAGCTCGAGCGCGCGCATCCACGAGCGGACGAAATCCTTGGCGGTGATCGGCCGGTCGTCGCTCCAGCGGAGGTTCGGGCGCAGCCGGAACGTCCAGACCAGGCCGCCGGGAGAGACGTACCACGACGACGCGAGGTCGGGCGCGACGCCGTCCGGGGTGAAGCGCGTGAGCCCCGCGTAGAGCTCGTGCGAGACGTTCATCGACGGCAGGTCGGCGACCCTCGCGGGGTCGAGCGTCCTCGGCATCAGCGGTAGGGCAAGCCGCAGCGTCGGGCCGCCCTTGGGCGCGGACGACGAGCCGCAGCCGGCCAGCAGCGCGGCGGCCGCGCAGACTGCCGCTAACCGACGAGCTTGCGCCAGATGTTGTCGAGGAGCGTCCACGTGAGCGATCTGCGCATGCGCAGGAAGTCGTAGTTGCCCGTCGCGAGAACTTGCCCCCGGCCGGCGTGCGACCAGACGAGCGCCGCGTTGATCACGCCCCGCTTGCCCGCGACGATCGCGCGGGCGGCGACAACGTGGTCGCGAGGAGTGAGGTCCGGGTCGATGCGGTCGCTCTCGGAGCCGGCGAAGCCGAAGCTTTGGCCCGGGCCGACCCCGGTGCCGTCGAAGAGCCAGCGGACGCGCGAGTAGTCGCCGCCGGCCGCAGCGACGTACGGCTGGGCGCGCGAGCGCGGGAAGCAGCAGCCGTCGTAGCCGACGCCGGCGAGCGCGAAGTCCGAACGGCCCTCGCGGGCGTCGAGGTCGGTGAGCACCATCGCGTTGTGCGCGCGGTCGAGGCGCACCTGGCGGTAGAACGGGTTCGCCTGCAGGAACACCAGGTTGCCGCCGCCGTCGCGGTAGCGCTTCAGGAGGTCGTAGGTCGCGGGCTCGTAATACTCGCTGTGGCCCGGGAAGACGATCGCGGCGTAGCGGCGGAGGCTGGCGAGCGGAACGCTGCGAAGCTCGACGTCCGTGATGCTCTCGACGCGCTGGTTCCGGGCGCAGAGCCAGCTCGAGAACGGCGCCGCCGCCTGGTAATCGTCCTCCTGGCCGCCCGGGAGGATCGTCCCGACGAGGGAGACCCGCCGCTGACGCCAGAACTGGTACCAGCTGTCCGGGATCCCGTTCAGGTCGGCGTCGTACGCGTTGTACGCGCGCCAGGTCAGGTACGGCCAGACGAGCAGCGCCGTGTGCGGCGGCGGGTGGTCGAGCGGGAAGCTTGCGCTGCGGACGACGACCGGCGCGCGGAACCGGTCGCCCCACGGGTCGGCGACGTCGTAGTGGTAGAGGCCGGACGCGAGGCTTTTCGGGAGCGTGCTCCCTGCGAAGGAGCGGCCAGAGCAGTCCTGGACGAGCTTCGCCGTCGCCCGGCCGCGATCGGCGGAGACGACCAGCGGCGGTCGCGAGCCCGGCAGGTAGCTCTTGGCCGAGTCGACGTACGCCGCGATTCGCTCGACCCGGACGACGCGAGCCTTGGCGCAACCGGTCCAGCGCCAGGGCGGGTCGGTGACCGTGTCCTCGGCGGCCCCTGGCCGCTGCAAGCGCGGCGGGATGACAGCCTCGAGCCGCCGCCCCAGATCCTTGTAACAACCTGTTACCTGGTAGGTGCCGTCGCGTAGCCCGTTCCAGTCGACGGCGCCCGATGCCACCTGGCGCCAGCCGTGAAGCCGCCCGCCCCAGGTGTACACGTGCGTGTCCGCGGGTGCGCTGGTGACAACTTGCAACCTGTCGCTGATGCCGTTGCCGTTCGGGCTGACCACGGCGGGGCCGAACTTGAGCAGCCGGGGTGCCGCCCGGGATTGAGCGGACGCGCCCGGAACGGCCGCGACGGCCACCGCCGCCGCGACGATCACGAACTTCACGTCTGAGAGGCCAGGCTCTGGACGGGCCGATGCTCGCGATACCAGGCGATCGTTCGAGCGAGCCCCTCGTCGAGGTCGACTCGAGGCTCCCAGCCGAGCAGCTTGCGCGCCTTGTCGACGTTCGGGATCCGCATCTCGACGTCGGTGTAGTGGAGCGGCCGGAAGACGATCTCCGACTCCGAGCCCGCGAGCCGCTGGATCCGCGAGGCGAGATCGAACACCGTCACGACCGAGCGCGGGTTGCCGATGTTGAACACCTCGCCGACGGCCTCGTCGCTCTCGAGGATCGCGAGCAGCGCCTCGACGATGTCGTCCACGAAGCACCAGGCGCGGATCTGCGAGCCGTCGCCGTGGATCACGAGCTCCTCGCCCTCGAGCGCCCGCACCGTGAAGTGATGGATCGCGCCGCTGCCGACCTGCCCCGGGCCGTAGACGTTGAACGGCCGCACCGAGACCGCGGGGAGCCCGAACTCGTCGAAGTACGAGTGCGCGAGGTACTCGCCCGCGAGCTTCGAGACCGCGTAGGTCCAGCGCGCCTCGCCGACCGAGCCCTGCGTCGTGACGTGTGTCTCCTCGACCTTGTAGGCGTGCGTGCCGAAGACCTCGCTCGTCGAAAAGTCGATCAGCCGCTCGATCCCGCCTGCCTGCGCGGCTGCCTCCAGGACGTTGTAGGTGCCGATCAGGTTGACGCGCATCGTCCGCACACGGCTCTCGAGGACCTTGTCGACACCGGCGATCGCGGCCATGTGGATGACGTGCGTCGATTCGGCGACGAGCTCCTGAACGCGCGGGAGGTCGAGCACGTCGCCCTGGACGAACCGCAGGTTCGGGTGCTCGGCGAGGTCGGTGCCAGTCAGCGAGTCGCGGTGGAGGTTGTCGAGGATCACGATCTCGTTGTCCTCGACCAGCCGTCGCGCCAGCGAGGTGCCGATGAAGCCGGCACCGCCCGTCATGAACACCTTTTTCCCGCTCAGCGCCATGACGCCTGAGTCTAGGCCAAACTTCTGACCATGCTCGGGAGGCAGCTCTGGCGGCTCGGGAAGCACTCGGCGATCTACGGCCTGGGCGCCGTCGTCTCCCGCCTGATCGGCGTCTTCCTGCTCCCGGTCGTCACGCACTACCTCAAGCGCAGCGACCTCGGCGCCGTCGACACCCTGATCGCCCTCTCGGTCGTGCTCGTGATCGTCCTGCGCGCCGGGATCTCGATGGCGTTCTTCCGCTTCTACTTTGACGCGGAGGACGACGCGGGTCGCGTCACCGTCGTGCGCACGTCTTTCTGGTTCACGATGACGACGGCCACCGCGGGCCTTCTCGCCGGTGTGCTGCTTGCCCCGCAGATCTCCGAGCTGCTCTTCTCGACGCACTCCCGCGCGAGCCTCGTCCGCGCCGCGTTCGTCCTGCTCTGGGCGCAGATGAACTACGAGCAGCTGACGTCCCTGTTCCGCGTCGAGGAGCGTTCGCTCGCGTACGTCGCGGCGACGATTGCGAACGTGCTGATCACCGTCGGGGGGACGATCCTGCTCGTCGTCGTCTGGCACAAGGGCGCGCTCGGTGTGATCGTCGGCAACTTCACCGGCACGCTCGCGGTCTACATCGTTCTGCTGGCCTACCGGCGCTTCCAGCTCGGGCTCGAGTTCGACCGCGACCTCTTCAGGCAGATGCAGCGCTTCGGGCTGCCGCTCGTGCCGTCGGGGCTCGCGCTCTGGATCGTCGACCTGGCGGACCGGTTCCTGCTGCTGAAGCTGAAGAACACCGCCGAGGTGGGCCTCTACTCGGTCGGAGTACGAGTCACGACGGCGATCCTGCTCCTGCTTCTGGCGCTGCGCACGGCCTGGCCCGCGTTTGCGTACTCGATCAAGGACGACCGGGAGGCGAAGCGCACGTACAGCTTCGTGCTCACGTACGTGCTCTTCTTCTCCTGCTGGGCCTCGCTCGCCCTCTCGCTGCTCGCACCGTGGATCGTGCACGTTCTGACGAGGCCGACCTTCTACCCCGGCTCGCGCGTCGTGCCGATCCTCGCCTTCGGCGCGACGGCGTTCATCGCGTTCAACGTCATGTCGATCGGGATCGGTCGCGCGAAGAAGACGCAGTTCAACTGGGTCGTGACCGGAGTCGCCGCGGCGGTCAACGTCGGGCTCAACTTCGCGCTGATTCCGCCCTACGGGATGATCGGCGCGGCGATCTCGACGCTCGTCGCGTACGTCGTGATGTTCCTCGGGATGACCGTCCGGGCGCAGCAGGTCTTCCCCGTGCCGTACCAGTGGCGGCGCATCGCGCTGCTCGCGGCCGCGGCGGTCGGGCTAACCGTGCTCGGGAAGACGCTCCATGTCCCGCTCGCCGGTGCGCTGGGGCTTGTGGCCGTCTACCCGCTGATCCTGCTGCCGCTCGGGTTCTACCTGCCGGTCGAGCTGCGGCGGCTCCGCGGCCTCGTGCTGCCGGCTCGCTAGGGCTGACAGGCCTAGCGCGCCCCAGACCATCGGATCCTCGAAGAACGCGTTGTAGAAGAGGCTGTGGACCCCGATTGCGGTGAGGATGAGCCCGAAGACGACCGCTGCCTCGCCGGCGACGTCCGCGGCTGCGCGGCGGAACGCGAGCAAGAGCCCGGCAACGAAGAGCCAGGCCAGCAGGGCCAACCCCGGGATGCCCGTCTCGGCCGCGACGGTGATCGGCGTGTCGTGCGAGGCGGCCGCTTTCGGCTCCTTGCTCTTGAGGTGCTGCTGCTTCGCGTAGGCGTGCTTGAAGCCTCCGACCCCGACTCCGATCACGGGGTGATGGACCGCCAGCTTCACGCCGTTGGAGACGAGCTTCGAACGGCCGCTCGTGACGCGATTCAAGTGCCCGCCGTGGAGGATCGCGTGTCGCACGTTGGGTGAGCCGACGACCGCGAGCACGAAGATGCCCGCGGCGAGCACCAGGAGCGGGATCGCGCGGCGGCGCCACGCGAACAGCGCCGCAACGACGGCGCCCACGGCGAGCGCGACGAAGCTCGACTGCGAGAACGAGAAGAGTAGGCCGATGGCCATCACGGCAATCGCTCCGGCCGCGGCGAGGACGGTGCGCAGCGTGCGCGTCCAGAGCGCGACGACGAGCGAGGCAAGCATCGCGACGACGAGGAAGCGCCCGTAGATCGATGGGTCCCAGAACAGCGAGTTGACGCGGAAGAAGGGCGCGTAGGTGTTACCGACGAGCACCTTCGGGTTCCAGAAGATGTCGCGCGTGATCCACTGCTCGACGCCGACGACCGCGAAGATCAGGCCCATCAGGACGAGCTCGCCGCCGAGCAGCAGGAGCCATTGCCGGCGCCAGTCCAGGCGAGCGAGCGCGACGGCCAGCAGGCCGAACGGGAGGTAGAAGGCGAGCAGCTCGATCGCGCCCTGGCGGAGATCTTGCGTCCAGACGAGCGAGAGGCCGGTCCAGCCGACGAATGCGGCAAGGGGCAGCGCGACCGGCCCGAGCTCTCGCGCGCGGCTGTCGCCCTGAACGAGCTCCCAGGCAAGCGCGACCGCCGCCGCGGCGACGACCGCGTAAAGCGGGATCAGCAGGTTCGCGTCGGTCGAGCCGACGGTCACCGGGATCCGGGCAGGCACGCAGGCGAGGGCGGCGAGGGCGAGCACCCAGGGCCAGCGCAGAAGCAGCGCGGCTCCCGCGACGGCGACCAGGATCCCCGCGACAGCCGCCGCCGCGAGGACGGCGTGGTGTCCGTGCGGCGCGAGGTAGATCGCGAGCGCCAGCCCGGCCAACGCCCAGGCAACGAGCCCAGCGAGCCGGTGCGTTCGGGCCGGGGCGAGGAAGAGCGCGCCGAGGCCGGCGGCGCCGACCGGCCCGGCAGCGCGAGCGAGCTCCGCCGTCACGCGTCTCCTCCGGACGTGTCCCTTCGGGACACGACGGGGGACTGTCCCCGGCCGTGGCCGAAACGGACGCGGCTGAGCTGCAACGAAAGCGTGACTTTTTGTCCCCAGGTCGTCACGCGCGCGGGCTCACGATCACGACGGCCTCCGCGGTATGGCCGTCAACGGTCACGGTGAGGCGATAGCGGCCGGGCTTCGGCGCCTTGAGGAGGAGCAGGCCGGGGCGGGTCGTGCCGCGCCGCTTGCCGAACCGCCAGTGGATGCGCCGCGCGTCCGCGATCACGCGGAAGCCGATCTTCGCGCCGGCCAGCGGGCGGAGCAGGTGCGGCCGAACCTCGACGAAGCGGATTCGCACGACCCCGAGCGGAACTCCTCGAGAGAGGTTCCCGGTGAGGTCCACCGCACGCAGCACGAGGCGGTAACGCCCGGCCGGCAGCCCGGATCCGCGAAACGGGAGCGTTCCCTTCTCGATGAACCGCTTCCAATGCACTCGCAGCTCGCCGTCCACGTACAGGAGCGCCTGAACAGGCTCACTGGCCCGCCAGCGGATGCTCACGTGATCGCGCCGGAACGCGCGGCCGGGCGAGAACACCCGCGGCACCAGTGAGACCAGCGCGATCGTCGGCGCGGTCGGGTCGACCTTGATCGGGTTCGGCATCAGGATCGTCCGGTGCTCGTTCGCGAGATGCAACCGCGGCTTGTAGGTCCCGGCCGGCACGACCTGACCGCTGTCGTCGCGCCCGTCCCAGTTGAGCCGCCGCACACCCGCGCGCACCGGCGCCGACGTCAGGAGCCTTCGCACGACGGTGCCGTCGGAGTCGACGATCGCTACGGAGAGCCGCTCCGGCTTGCGGAGCCTGAACTGGATCTTCACGTGCTGGTGCTGACACCTGCAGTTCGGCCCGAGCTGCTTGCCGACATGCGTCGCAAAGACGGGGCTCTTCTCGAGCTTCACGTGCTCCGTGAACGCGAACGCCGCCGCGGCTCCGCCCAGCAGCGCCACGACGACGACCGCCGCCGCGACCTGCGCGCGCTTGGCCTCAGGCCACATTCCGGATCAGGACGAAGGGCTCCGCGTACTCGCAGCCGACGCTCGCGCCGTAGAACTCCGCGTGAGCCTTCAGGGCCCGTTCGTTCCGAGGATGCGGGTAGTCGCGCCGCTCGGTCTCGAAGCACGCGAACGCCTCGAGCTTCCGCTCCAGCGTCGCGGTGACGTCGACGAACCAGTTCGGCACGAACCAGTTCGTCGCGGCGGGAGTCCACTCCGTCGAGGAGGTCGGCGCGTAGGTGAGGACGCGCCGCACCGGCTGGCCCGGGGTCGGGCGCGTCGCGACGGCGACCGAGTCGAAGAGCGCCCGGTGGTCGAGGTTCACGTCGGGGTGCGGCGTGTAGACGACCTCGGCGCCGACCTCGCCCACGTGCTGCTCGACCACGTTGTTGAGGTCGACATGGGCGAGGGTGTCGAGCCGCATGTCCGGCAGGTCGAGGTGCACGTAGTCCTCGACGCCGAGCACCCGGGCCGCCCGCTGCGCCTCGTCGTTCTTCTGTGCCCGCACCTCCGCGTCGCCCGGATACTGCGACGAGCTGCCGTCGGTCACGCAGACGACGCGCACCTCGTCGCCGTTCTCCGCCGCATGGAGGCAGAGCGTGCCGCCCATGCCCAGCACCTCGTCGTCCGGGTGCGCCGCGAAGACGAGAACCTTCATCCGAGCCGCGCCCCCACCGGGACGTCGTCCACGCCCTCGACCTCTTCGAGCACGAGACCGCCCTCGCCGCACGCGACAACCGGGCCGCCATCCAGCGCGACGACCGTTCCCGCAGGAGCCGCCTCATCCAGCTGGACGTGCCGCGCCCGCCAGACGACGAGCTTGTCCTCGCCGAGGTACGTGAACGCGCCCGGGTAGGGCCTCGTCTGCGCGCGCACCCAGTCGTAGAGGTAGGGCGCGCGCGTCTCCCAGTCGATGATCCCGTCCGCGGGAGTCCGCTTCGGCCAGGAGCTCGCACGGCGCGTGTCCTGCGGCACCCGCTCGGCGGTTTCGTCGAGCAGCCTGGGCACGTATTCGCGCACGAGCTCGAGATGCGCGGCGGTGACCTTGTCGTAGAGCGTCGTCGCGGTCTCGTCGTGCTCGATTGGCACCTCGACCTGGCCAACGACCGGGCCCGAGTCGGCGGTGCCGTCCGCGATCTGGAAGAGCGTGACCCCGGTCTTGGCAAGGCCGCTGAGGATCGCCCACGGAATCGCCGCGCGGCCCCGGTGGCGCGGCAAGAGCGTGGGATGCATCCCGAAGACGCCGTGCCGCGGCAGCCCGATGAACTCGTCCATGACGAGCTGCGACCAGCCGACGACGAAGATCAGGTCGGGATCGGCCTCGCGAAGCGCCGCAATCGTGTCCGGCGCGTTGACGTCCGCGGTCTCGACCAGCCGCGCGCCGAGGTCAGCCGCGATCTCGTCGAACGAGCACTGGCCCGAGCGATCCGGGTCGATCGGCCCCGGCAGCGTGACGACAGCCGCGACCTCTGCCCCAGCGTCAGCGGCAGCCGCGAGGCAGTCACGGCCCATCACGTCGAAGCTGACCCAGACCAGCCGCATCGCCGGGCCATCCTAGTAGCGTCCGGTAGAGCGGTCTCTAGGAAACCGTCTCGGCCTGCGGCCTTCGGGCGGTGCGGGTGATGAAGGCCCACGTTCCGATCGCGAGGGCCGCGGCGATCGCGCCGGCCGCGATCACCCAGTCCGCGCCGGGGAAGTCGATCAGCTTGATGCCGCTCAGCATCAACACTGAGGCCAGCGCCAGGCGGAGCGCTCGCTCGGGGATCTTCAGCGCGAACTGGCTCGTCAGCAGGATCCCCGGCACCGAGCCGGTCAGCAGCCAGCCCATCGTGCGCAGGTCGACGTTGCCCGCGACCAGGTGGCCGAAGCCGGCGACCCAGAGCAGCGCCGCGGCGTGGAAGATGTCTGTCCCGACGATCTTCGGGATCGTCAGCGGAAAGACCAGCACCATCACGAGCCCGAAAAACGTGCCGCTGCCGACCGAGGTCAGGCCGACGACGAAGCCGCACGTCGCGCCCAACGCGAAGGCGATCCAGCGGTCACGCCGCGTCAGCAGGAACGGCGCATCGTCCGGCTGCACGCCGCGCTTGATGAAGGTCTTCGCGACGAGGCCGATCCCGCCGATCACGAGCGCCGTCCCGACCGCGTAGGACTCGATCGACTCCGTGCCGCCGTAGTGGTGCTTGAGCCACGTCGCAACCACCACGCCCAGGAGCGACATCGGCCCCGAGCCGAGGAACATCCAGAAGGTCAGACGCGCGTGGACGGTCCCGAGCCGCCGGTGCCGCACGGCGCCAAAGCTCTTGAAAATCGCGCCGTGGAGGATGTCCGTCCCGACCGCCAGCGTCGGCTTGAAGCCGAAGAAGATCACCAGGATCGGCGTCAGCAGCGAGCCCCCGCCCATCCCGGTCATCCCGACCAGAGCGCCGATCAAGAAGCCGCTGAGCGTGAACTGCCAGGTCACGGGTTACGAGCGATACGCAGAGATCAAGACCTGGGCGACCTCGGGCCGCGAGAACTCCGCCGGCGGCAGCTCCCCCGCGGCCAGCAGCTCGCGCACCTTCGTCCCCGAGAGGAACACGTGGTCGTCGCCGCCATGCGGGCACGTCTTCGGCGTCGCCATCTGTCCGCAGACGCGGCAGAAGAATGCGTGCTCGAAGAACATCGGCTCGATCTCCAGCTCGTGCGGCTCGAACTCGTCGAAGATCAGCTGCGCGTCGTAGGTGCCGTAGTAGTCGCCGACCCCGGCGTGATCGCGGCCGACGATGAAGTGCGAGCAGCCGTAGTTCTTGCGGCAGATCGCGTGCCAGATTGCCTCGCGCGGCCCCGCGTAGCGCATCGCCGCCGGGAACGCCGACACGACGACGCGATCGGCCGGGTAGTAGTTCTCGACCAGGACGCGGTAGCACTCGACGCGCGTTGAGGCCGGCACGTCGTCCGACTTCGTGTCGCCGACCAGTGGGTGGATCAGCAGCCCGTCGACGGTCTCCAGAGCGCCCTTCGTCAGGTACTCGTGCGCGCGGTGGATCGGGTTGCGCGTCTGGAAGCCGACCACGCGCGCCCAGCCGCGCTCGTCGAACGTGCGCCGCGTGTCGAGCGGGTCGAGAGCGAGCTTCGGGAACATCGTGGGCAGCCGCTCGAACACCGTCACGCGCCCCGCGAGATAGAGCGGCTTCTGCGCGTAGAGCCGCGCGACGCCCGGGTGCTCCGCGTCGGTCGTCCGGAAGCACCGCTCGGCCTCGCGCTCCCGGTCGTAGTCGAAGACCTCGTCGACCTCGAGCACGGCGAGCGCCTCGCCGCGCTCGTCCGTCAGCGCGACCTCCTCGCCGCGCGGCGGGTTGTCGACCGCGAGGCAGACCGGCAGCGCCCACGGCAGCCCGCGCTCGAGGCGCATCTCCTCGACGACGCGCTCGTAGTCGTTCCGGCCCATGAAGCCCTCGAGCGGCGAGAGCGCCCCCGAGGCGAGCATGTCCAGGTCGGAGAGCTCGCGCGACGTGAGCTCGATCTGCTCGAGCCGCTCGACACCGTCCGGCCGCGGCGCGACCCGGTCGATCAGCTTGCCGCCGTGCGGCGCGATCAGCTCCCGTGTCTCGGTGACGCTCACGCCGCCACCTCGGCCGGCACGAGCCCCAGCTCCTCGAGCTTCGTCACGACGAGCGCCGCGCACTCCTCCGCGCTGTGCTCCTCGGTGTCGACCACGAGCTCCGGGTCGAGCGGCTCCTCGTACGGATCGCTCACGCCGGTGAACTCGGTGATCTCGCCCTTGAACGCCTTCTCGTAGAGGCCCTTCACGTCGCGACGGGCGCACTCGTCCACCGAGGCCTTGACGTAGACCTCCACGAACGTCCCGACCGGCTCCACCCAGTCGCGCGCAAGCTGACGAGTCGCCGAGTACGGCGAGATCGCGGCCGTGATCACCGCGCCGCCCTGGCGGGTCAGGCGCGAGGCGACCCAGCCGACGCGCTCGATGTGCGTGTCGCGGTCCTCCTTCGAGAACCCGAGCCCCTTCGACAGATGCATGCGTACGTTGTCGCCGTCGAGGTACTCGACGACGAGGCCGCGCCGGTCGAGCTCGGGCCCGACGAGGTGCGCGATGGTGGTCTTGCCGGCTCCGGAGAGCCCGGTGAACCAGAGCGTGAAGCCGCCGGGCCGGACGTGCGTCGTCTCCGGATGGTCGGCGGCGTAGATGTTGTCGGTCATCGTCCTCCTACGGGGGTGTCCAGGTGAATGCCGCATTCCAGCTTGTCGGAACCGGCCCAGCGGCCGGCGCGCTCCTCTTCGTCCGGCGCGATCGGCCTCGTGCACGGGATGCACCCGATCGACCGGAAGCCGACGTCGTGGAGCGGGTTGTACGGGATCTCATTGACGGTGATGTAGGCCCAGACGCGCTTCTCGTCCCAGTCCGCGAGCGGGTGGAGCTTCCAGACGTCGTAGCGCTCCGACCACTGCAGCTTCGAGGTCGTGGCGCGGCTCGGCGACTGGTCGCGGCGGATGCCCGAGATCCACGAGTCATAGGGCTCGAGCGCCTTCAGCAGCGGCTCGACCTTGCGGATGTGGCAGCAGCGGTCCGGGTCGGCCTCCCAGAGGTTCGGGCCTTCCTGGCGGTGCTGCTCGGCGACGGTGATCAGCGGCGGAGGCGGCAGCAGCCGTAGGCCGTAGCGCTCGATCAGCCTGTCGCGCGTCTCGTAGCTCTCGCGGAAGAAGAGGTGCGTGTCGAGCTCGATCACCGGGATGTCGAGGCCGAGCTCGGCGACCATGTGGACGAGCACCGATGACTGCTTCTGCCACGAGCACGTCAGGCAGAGCCGGTCGCCGAACTCGGAGTACGCCCAACGGAGAATGTCCTCCGCGGACATGGCCTCGAAGTCGAGCTCAGGGAGCTGGGGTGCGCTCGCCATCGAGCAGGACCTCCTTCAAGGTGTCGCCACGCAGGCCGAGCCGCAGCGTTTCCAGCGGAATGACCTCCTCGGGCGGAATGTTCCCGAGGTTCACGTTCGGGCCGAACTGTTTGACGAACCAGGCCTGCGAGGACTTCTGCGGCGCTTCGAAGACGAGGTTGGAGACATCGACCTCGTGGACGATCTCGTCGACGAGGCCGGTGCGCATCTCGCCGTCCGACCGGTAGATCCCGGCGGTGCCGCCCTCGCGGCCCTCGGTGATGACCTTCCAGGCGCCCGCATCGAGCTCCTCTTTGATCCACTCGACCCACTGGTACGGCGCGTAGACCACGGTCTCGTCCTTCGAGCCGACCTCGGAAAGGACGGTGAAGTCGCGAGCGAACTCCTCGATCAGCTCCAGCTTGCGCTCGCGCGGGATGTCGAGCGTGCCGTCG
>DATDFL010000066.1:0-4583 GCA_036522595.1 Gaiellaceae bacterium | reverse complement strand
TGTCATATGTCGTCAGCGTAGATCGGGCGCGACGGTGAGGTCAGTACGGTCATCCCTCGGCCCGATAGGATCGGGTCCTGATGCCGCTGTTTCGCTTCATGGTCATCGACGGGGATGGCCGGCGCGTCGGACGCTTCGACTCGAACGATGCGGGCTGGCTCGCGGGCGACACGTTCACCCTCAATGAGCAGATGTTCCGGATCGTGGAGATTCTCCCCGAGGTCTCGACGATGACCGCATACAACGCGGTCTGGGTCGTCACGCCAGCCGTCGACGAACAGGAACACGCGGCCGATGCCGTCTGGCCGATGCCAAATGCAGTGGGGCGAGTGCGCGTTTAGGCGCTGCCTCCGAGACTCAGCGCGAGACTTCGAGCGCGACGGTGAGCGCGCAGCCCGTCTGTAGCAGCGCCTCGACGGTGTGCCAGTCGATCGCGTCTTCGACCGCCCTGATCGCCTCGTAGCGGCCGAGGCCGAGCGCCATGAACCGCTCGATCTTGGACTCCTCGACTCTTACTATCTCGTCGCCGGTCATCACGAATCCCTTTCGACACAGATCCGGACGGCGGCTACCGCCGACAAGTTAGGTTCCATACAGAATTCGTACAAGCGGCGGCAACCGCTCACCGGCGAGCGAGGGCCGTCGATGATCTCGTCCCTGTCAGCCGATCTGCTCGGCGAGACCGATGAGAATCCCCTCGGGGCCTCGGACGTAGCAGAGCCGATACACGTCTTCGTACTGGACCACTTCGTCGACGACCTGCGCCCCGTGCTTTCGGAGGCGGGCGAGCGTGTCGTCGAGATCGTCCACAGCGAACATGACACGCAGGTAGCCCAGCGCGTTCACCGGGGCGGTCCGGTGATCGGCGACCACAGCCGGCGCGAGAAATCGCGAGAGCTCGATCCGGCCGTGGCCGTCCGGCATACGCATCATCGCGACCTCGACGCGCTGGTCGCGCACTCCGGTGACGCGCCCTGCCCACTCCTCGTCGATCGTGAATCGCCCTTCGAGCTCGAGGCCCAGCTCGGTGAAAAAGGAGATGGCGGCATCGAGCGATTCCACGACGATGCCGACGTTGTCCATCCGCTGAAGCGCCACGCGGCCATTCTTGCGGTTCGCAACGATCGACCGATGAGTCTCACCAAGGGAGGATCGATGAGCAAGCTGAAGCTGAACATCACGATGTCGATCGACGGCTTCATCGCGGGACCGGATCAGTCTCCAGAGCACCCGCTCGGAATTGGAGGTGAGGAGCTCCACGGCTGGCTGGTCGCGCTCGAGGCGTTCCGCGAGAGCCACGGCGAGACTGGCGGCGAAACCAACGCGAGCACGCCGTTTGCCGAGGAGATCCTCGGCGGCGCAGGCGCGACCGTCATGGGCCGGAACATGTTCGGCGGCGGCCCGGGGCCATGGGACGAGTCATGGAAGGGCTGGTGGGGAGAAGATCCGCCCTACCACCATCCCGTCTTCGTCCTCACCCACCATCCGCGCCGGCCACTGGAGATGCAGGGCGGCACGACGTTCCACTTCGTCACGGACGGAATCGAGTCCGCTCTCGAACAGGCGCGGACTGCAGCCGGAGGGAAGGAAGTGTCTCTCGGGGGCGGGGCGTCCGTCGCGCAGCAGTACCTCGCAGCAGGTCTTCTAGACGAGATCGTCGTCTCAGTCGTCCCGATCCTTCTCGGCGGCGGCACGCGGCTGTTCGAAAACGCGGGCGATGCAAAGCTCGAACAGGTCGAGTCCGTCGAGGGTCCCGGGGTAACTCACATCAGATACACCCGGGCGTAGCCCTCGGCGCAGCGGCTCCGGTGGCCCATCCAAGGGGTCACACGTAGAGAATTGACGCGACACGGTACCCGTGACAGGCTCGGGTCACTAGTCCCGGAGGAGCGTCGCGGTAGAGGAGGAAGGATGAGTTCGATCAGAGATACTGCGCAGAAGTTCTTCGATGCCTGCGAAACCGGCAAAGGCTGGGACGGATGCCAGGCTTATTGCCGCCCGGAGGCGACCTTCTCGGCTCAGTCTGCAGCTCTCGACGGCATCGACACGCTCGAGGGGTACACCGACTGGATGAAGGGTCTCTTGACCCCGGTCCCGGATGGGCGCTATGAGCTGCGTTCGTTCGCCGTCGATGATGAGCGCAATAACGTTGCCGCGTACGCCGTTTTCCGCGGTACGCACTCCGGCGACGGTGGACCGGTACCCCCAACGGGGAAGAACGTGGAGGCCGACTATGTCTACGTCATGGAATTCGACGGCGATCGGATCCGTCACATGACGAAGATCTGGAACGACGGCATTAGTCTTCAGCAGTTGGGCTGGGCGTGACGCGGCTCGCTTGGTCGACAGGTCTCTGAGGCCTACCTGATGCTCGCGTGGGCCAGTGGCCAGCCGCCTCATGTCGTGATGAATGGCGTAGGGTGGACGGCACGACAAGGCGCCGAATAGGAGGAGACAATGGTCTTGGCAACGGCGAAGATCGGGGATTTCGACCGCTTCTGGAACACCTTCTCAACCAAGGGCGCTGAGAAGCGAAAGCAGCACGGGTGCAAGGGGTCGCACGTCTTTCGGGATCCAAATGAGAGCGACCGGGTTTGGGCGATCTTCGACTGGGACGAGGCAGGCTGGCAAAGCTTCACTTCGGACCCCGAGGTTCCGGCGATCTTTCAGGAAGCCGGATTTACGCAAGGTCCGCCCAAGTCGGCGGAGTTCCTCCGCCAGCACGACGCCTAGAGAGCGGCGGAAACAAGGGTTAGAGAACCTCGCCGCCGTCGGCTGGGCCGTGTTCCGGAATGTCCCCTGAACTTGGGACAGCGGGCTCGCGGGCTACCCTGGTCTCCTCGAGTTGCGGAACCGCGACGCTGCCGAGGTGCTACCTGAGCTTGGCGCTCGACAGCATGAGTCGGAGTCGATCCTGCGTGCGGCGGGTGCTGGACTGACGAGTCTTCAGACGCAGGGTGTCACGGTCTCGGAGTGGGATGTCCGAGGCTCGACAGCGTTTGGAGGTCGGCACGGTCAACCAGCGCTTCCTCGGGATCTTCCCGTGGAATTGCTTTCCCGGCTCTCAGCACTTCGAGTGGGATGACCCGCGCCTTCGCGCCTCGCAATTCGCGGGTCTCGTCGCCGAACGGCTGCGGCGACCACACCGTGGTTCCATGCCTGAACGCGAGCATCACCTCGCCGTGATCACCCTCGATTAGAAACGTGAGTTCGGTGCGAATGCCGTCGCGTTCGTAGGCGGCGCCGCCGCCCTCGTCCGTAGTTGCCGCGTGGCTCCAGCCACGGAATGCCAACAGCTCTTCAATCGCGTCGACGTCGCGGGCCCAGACTGCCAGGTCAATATCGCTATGCGCACGAGTCACCTTCCCGACGTGAAAGTCGACCGCCCAACCGCCGAACAACCAGTAGTCGAATCCCCCGTCGTCGAGGAGTCGCCCGAGCTCGAGGATGGCGGAAAGCTGGCCTCTCTCGACATCCATGCGTCGAGGATAGGCAACGGCCGCCTTGGCCAGCGTGCGGGAATGTCCCGAGAGCGAACCAGCGCATAGGCGGGGGACACTAGAGTGGGGCGCGAGACCTGGGAGGTCGAAGACGCACGCACCTCGGCTACAGCTGAACGGGTGGGGCTGGTTCGTGGTCTGGGCGTTCCTCGGAGCGGCGGCCGCTCTCGGCTCGGTCTCGCTTGGGCCACTTCTACTCGTGCCCGTCCTCGCAGCGGGCGCGTTTCTCTGGAATCGGCCGCGAGTTCGTCGTTCTGCTTTCGGTGTGCTCGCTGGCGCGGGCGGACTTCTTCTATACATCGCATGGGTGCAGCGCGAGGGCCCAGGGACGACTTGCTGGCACACGGCCACCGGAAGCGGTTGCGACCAGCACCTCAACCCGCTCCCCTGGCTCGTCGTCGGCGCCGCGTTCGTTGTGGCTGGCGTTGTCGCCCACGCGCGCCGGAGCTGAGCAAACTTCGCTGGGCCAGCGTGCGGGAATGTCCCCTGAGCGGGCGGCTCATCGAGTCGTCCGCGCAGGCTCCCCGCTTGTCTACTTGCGGACGAGCGTGAGGACGCCGGAGTAACGAAGGTGCTCGTGGTTAGTCTTGGTCAAGCTGCCGAGGATGACGCCACTTCCCGTGGCGCCCGCGAAGACTCCGCTTCCGGAGGAAACCTTGAAGGTCCCCCAGCTGCGCGATCCGCAGAGAGCGCCCTTGACGGCGAGCCGAAGGGCGTTCTTCCGGTCACTCGCGAGTGTGAGCCTGCGCGTTCCGACCACGCCGAGACAGCCTGCAGCCGGAGGAGCGACGAAGCGCCGAAGCGCAAGCCGGGTCTTGACCGTGCCGAATCCGGTCAGCTTGCCCGACCCGCAGAACGTGTTCTTGCCGCAGGGGGCGTCCTGCAGGTGTGCCTCGAAGACGTGCACGCCTGGTGTGATCGCCAGCGCGGTCGTCGAGCCGAGGCCGGTAAGACCAGTGAGTGCGCAGACCGCGATGGTGAGGGATCCCAAAGAAATGCCCTTCATGCGCGACCAAAATTACTGCGAATCGTCTGGCGATACCAAGAATCGCTCTCGTTGGCGTTCGGGCCACAACGTTCTGA
>DATDFL010000065.1:0-5063 GCA_036522595.1 Gaiellaceae bacterium | reverse complement strand
TCCGACTCCGGCCTTCCGGCGCCGCCCGCCGATTCCGCGCCGAATGCGGTTTTCGTGGACGACCCGGCCACCGTCAGCGACAAGCGGCTCGACTCGCCGCCCATCCACATCGCCGCGGCCGGCGCGCAGCTCAGCTTCCGTCAGAACTACAACCTCGAGAGCAGCGGCACGAGCTACTTCGACGGCGGCGTGCTCGAGATCTCGATCGACGGCGGCGCGTTCACGGACATCCTCGACGCGGGCGGCAGCTTCGTCACCGGCGGCTACGTCGGAATGATCTCCTCCGTGTTCTCGAACCCGCTCGCCGGCCGCCAGGCCTGGAGCGGCAACTCCGGCGGCTTCGTCACGTCGACCGTGAACCTCCCCACCGCCGCGGCGGGCCACGACATCGTGCTCCGCTGGCGGATGGGCAGCGACACCAGCGGCTCCCGCGACGGGTGGCGCGTCGACAACGTCAACCTCACCGACCACCCTTGCCCGACCGCGAGAGTCGGCATCAGCAAGTCCGCCGACAACGCGACCGTCGCGGCGGGCGGCCAGATCGCCTTCCTCGTCGACATCAACAACACCGGCGCCGGAACGGCGCTCGGCGTGTCGGGCAGCGACGACCTGCCTCCCGGCCCCGGGATCGACTGGAGCATCGACGAGGGGAACTCGGATCCGGGCTGGACGCTCGTCGGCTCCCCGCCCGATCAGCACCTCGCCTATGCGGCGGACTCGCTCCTGTCCGACACGCATAGCTCCGTGCACGTGGTCAGCCAGACGACGAACGCCTCCTGCGGCACCTACGAGAACCACGCGACGGTCACGAGCGACAACGGCGGCTCCGGGGAAGCCTCGGCCTCGGTCGAGGTCACCTGCGCCCCCGACGTCTCGATCCAGAAGACCGCTGACGCGCCGGCGGTCGACGGGGGCAGCCAGATCGGCTTCAGCGTCACGGTCAGCAACTCTGGCAGCGGAACCGCGCACGACCTCGCGGTCAGCGACGACCTGCCGGGCGGGAATGACGTCGACTGGACCATCGACGCGGCCAACACCGACCCGGGCTGGTCGGTCGAGGGCTCGCCGCCCATGCAGCACCTCGCCTACAGCGAGACGACGCTCGGCGCCGGGGAGACCACCCACGTCCACGTCGTCAGCACGACCACCCGCCAGAGCTGCGGCACCTACCTGAACTCGGCCTCGTTCACGAGCTCGGACGCGGGAGAGGGCTCGGCCTTCGATTCGACCTCGGTCACGTGCCCGTCGGTCCAGATCTTCAAGACCGCCGACTCGGCGGGCGTGGGCCTGGGCTTCCCGATCGGCTACGTCGTCGAGCTCACGAACTACGGCACGGGCACGGCGACCGGCCTCACCGTGACCGACCTGCTGCCGTCGCCGGGCGGAAACAGCTGGTCGATCGACGCCGAGAACACCGACCCCGGCTGGTCGGTCGCCGGCGACCCACCCGAGCAATCGCTCGTGTACGGCGAGACGACCCTCGGCGCGGGCCTCACCACGCAAGCGCACGTGGTCAGCGTCGCGAATGCATGCGAGCCGTACAACAACACGGCGAGCTTCACGACGGACAACGACGGCTCCGCATCCGCATCCGCCTCGATCGACGTTTCCGTCTGCTGTCCGCCGGGGCCGCGAGCGGCCGGCGGTTGCCCGCCACCACCTCCGCCACCACCTCCGGCACCGCCTCCTCCTCCTCCACCACCACCTCCGCCGCCACCACCACCTCCGCTGCCGCCGCCACCTCCAGCACCGCCTCCGTACACACCGCCGAAATGTGTCGTGCCGAACGTGCTGCACATGAAGCTGGCGAAGGCGCGAACGCGGCTCATCAGGCGGCACTGCCGCGCCGGCAAGATCACGCGCAAGCACTCGACCCGCGCGAACCGGGGCCGCGTGCTCGAGCAGAGCCCGAAGGCGAGTCGCCGAAAGCGCCGCAACGCGTTCAAGGTCGCGCTGACAGTGGGCAAGTGACCCGGGCGCGGTCTTGTAGCGGTCGCTAGGCGATGTTAGGGTCGCCCCAGGGAAGGGTCACTTAAAAAGGGGAGGGTTCACAGTGAAAGAGCTGGCGAACGCCTTGCGCGTGCTTGCGCGGGCAGCGACGCGGCGCCGAAAGACCGCGGTTTTCCTCGGCGCGGCATTCCTGGTTCTCGCAGTCGAATCGAGCGTCGTCCTCGCAGGAGGATCTCCGCTCCATCACTCCAAGGCTTCCGCGCGCAGCACGGCGTCGAACCCGGTTGCGATCGCCGCCGCGCACGCGACCCCTGGAAGCAAGGTGATGGTCGGCCATTCGGTCAAGAACGACACCACCGCGCCCCTTCGCTCCATGGTGCCCATTCCCATCACCCCGAGCCCTGAGCACCAGGAGGTCCGGAACCCGCAGCTCCCGGTCCACAAGTCCCCGTTCAGGGCGGACCTCGCACTGCAGACGAAGCAGTTCCCGAACTCCATGCCCAGCCCGATCCTCAACTTCGAGGGGATCGACTTCCCCGGCGTGGCCTGCAACTGCGCGCCTCCCGACACTGACGGCGAGGTCGGCCTTTCCCAGTACGTGCAGATGGTCAACGAGGGCGTCCAGGTCTTCAACAAGTCCACGGGCGCCTCGGTCTACGGCCCGGTCTCGATCGAGACGATCTGGCAGGGCTTCGGCGGCGCGTGCCAGACCGGCGGCTCCGGCGACCCGATCGTCCTTTACGACCAGCTCGCAAACCGCTGGCTGATCAGCGAGTTCGCATCGACCTCGAGCGTGACCGAGGAGTGCATCGCGGTCTCGACGACCTCGGACGCAGCAGGCTCGTACCACCGCTACGACTTCCACCTCGGCAGCAACTTCTTCGACTACCCGCACCTCGCGGTCTGGCCCGACGCGTACTACATGGCCGACAACGTGTTCACCCCGTCGGGCAGCGCGAAGATCGGCGTCGAGCCGTTCGCGTTCGACCGCTCGGCGATGCTCGCCGGCAACGCGGCGACCTTCGTCACGTTCACGAACAACAGCGCGTACTACTGCGGGACCTGCGACTACATGCTCCCGGGCGATCTCGAAGGAACGAACCCGCCGCCGGTCGGCGCAGCGGCCCCGTTCCTCCAGGCCGGCAGCACCGACACGACGCACTGGCACCTGTGGAACTTCCACGTGGACTTCGCGACCCCGGCGAACTCGACCTTCACCGCGGGCACGACGCTCTCGCCGGCGGCGTACAACGTTCTCTGCCCGGGCTTCAACCGCAGCTGCGTGCCGGAGCAGGGCGGCGAGAACGTGGACGCGCTCGGCGACCGGCTGATGTTCCGACTGACCTACCGCCACTTCGACGACGGCCACGAGGCGCTCGTCGGAAACATGACGGTGAGCTCGAACAGCGTGGCCGGGATCCGGTGGTTCGAGATCAACAACGTCACCTCCGGAACCGCGGGGTTCGTCCAGCAGAGCACCTACCAGCCCGACACAACCTGGCGCTGGATGGGCAGCGCGGCCATGGATCATTCCGGTGACCTGGCGATCGGCTTCAACGCCTCTTCGGCGGCGATGCACCCGCAGATCCGGTATGCGGGCCGACTGGCCGCCGACCCGATCAACACGCTTGCTCAGGGCGAGGCCCACCTCTTCGACGGAACCGGCAGCCAGGGCGCCGGTACGTTCAACCGCTGGGGCGACTACAGCGACATCACCGTCGACCCGGTTGACGACTGCACGTTCTGGTACACGACGGAGTACTACGCCGTCACTCAGGCGTTCGACTGGAACACGCGAATCGGCAACTTCAAGTTCCCGAACTGCGTGACGACCGGCGGGACGCTCGCCGGCACCGTCACCGACGACTCGACGGGCGATCCGATCCAGGGTGCACACGTCAACGTCTCCAACGGCGCCAGCGGCACGACCAACGCCGCCGGGCACTACGAGATCACGCTCTCGCCCGGCACCTACAGCGCGACGTACTCCGACCCGGGCTACGCGCAGGAGACCGTCAACAACATCAACATCCAGGACGGCCAGACGACCACGGTCGACGAGGCGCTGACCCCGACCGCGGATCTATCGATCACGAAGGACGCCGACGCCGAAAACGTGAACACCGGCGACCAGATCGGCTACACCGTGACGCTCAGCAACGCCGGCAGCCCGCAGGCGACCGGCGTCGGCGTGACGGATCTCCTTCCCGCGGGAGCCGACGTCAACTGGACGCTCGCCGGCGACAGCGATCCGGGCTGGTCGATCGTGGGCGACCCGCCGGAGCAGGACCTGGTCGGCCCTTCGACGGTCGACGGCAACAGCAGCACCACGGCGCACGTCGTCAGCTCCACTACTACGAACTCGGGCGGCACGTACAACAACACCGCCTCCTTCACGTCCGACAACGGCGGCTCCGGTAGCGACTCGGCCACGATCGTCGTCCAGCAGCACTACGTCATCACGGCGCAGACGGGCGTCTCGATCATCCCGGGCACGACCGACATCGGCAGCCACTGCGACGACTGCGACACGGGCGTCGCCCTGCCGTTCCCGGTGTTCATCTACGGGAGCCCGTTCAGGCCGATGCAGCCGGCCACGACCGTGCAGGCCAGCTCGAACGGGGACATCCAGTTCA
Source organism: Gaiellaceae bacterium (assembly GCA_036522595.1). GTDB lineage: Bacteria > Actinomycetota > Thermoleophilia > Gaiellales > Gaiellaceae > AC-32. The sequence continues at coordinate 477 of DATDFL010000065.1, read as the reverse complement.
ACACCGACTCGCAGCCGGACTATTCGAACACCTGCCTGCCGGCCGCCGACCACGGTGCGGCTTTCATGGCGTACTGGGACGACCTGTACACGCTGAACTCCGGCTTCGGCATCTACTCGCTCACCACCGGCAGCGCGCCGCACCGGATCTTCTATCTGGAGTGGCGTGCCCAGTACTACCCGGGCACGGGGTCGGCGCACTTCGAGGTGGTCCTTCGCGAGGACAGCCCGAACATCCAGGTGATCTACGGGAGCTTGACGAACGGCACCTCGAGCTCGACCGAGGGCGTCCAGGACGTCGGCGTCCCGATCTACGACCAGTACGGCTGCAGCGGTGCGGGCGGGACGCTCTCCGACGGGACGCAGCTCACCTACACGCCTGCCGGCGGGCCGCCACCACCGCCACCACCTCCACCACCGCCACCTCCACCACCGCCACCACCACCTCCGCCTCCACCGCCACCGCCACCACCTCCAC
>DATDFL010000064.1:0-4739 GCA_036522595.1 Gaiellaceae bacterium | reverse complement strand
GCAGCGGTGCGGCAAGCGACGCGCGCGCCGGCCGAGCGCCCGCCAACGATCAGCGGCACTCCCGGGAAGAGCTGAGGCACGACCGCGAGCCAGGCCGCGTCGAGCTGCCTGGCCGGCGCGGGGCTCCGCCGCCCAGCGACGCGGTAGGGCTGCTCCACGAGCGCGACACTGAGCCCGGCCTCATTGGCAGCCTTGGTCGCCCCAACGAGGTCCGGCGCCTCGACCCCGCCGCCCGCCCCGTGCCCGAGCACGAGCGCGGCATGCGGCGCGTCCGCCGGGTGGATGTGCGCTCGAGCGAGGCCGTGCGGCGTGTCGAGCTCGCGCGTCACACGCCCGCGACCGCATAGATCCGGCGGCTGCCTACGCCCTTGAGCTCGTGCTCGCCGTGGTCCGCGAACTCGATCCCGGAGCCGGAGACGAGGTCGCGCACCGTCTCGGAGACAAGCACTTCACCGGAGCCGGCGAGCGCCGAGACGCGCGCGCCCGTGTGGACGGCGATCCCGGCGACCTTGTCGCCGAGCAGCTCGCACTCGCCGGTGTGCAGGCCGGCCCGAAGTTCGAGCCCGAGCTCTTCGACGACGTCACGGATCGCGACCGCGCAGCGGATCGCGCGCGCGGGCCCGTCGAAGCTCGCAAGGAAGCCGTCGCCGGCGGTGTCGATCTCGCGTCCGCGGAAGCGCTGGAGCTCGCGCCGCACCGCAGAGTGGTGCCGCCCGAGCAGTTCCGCCCAGCCCTGGTCCCCGAGCTCGCGCACCCGCTCGGTCGACTTGACGAGGTCGGTGAAGAGGACGGTTGCGAGCACGCGGGTCGGCTGCGGCGCCGGCCTGACTCCCGTCACGAGCTCCTCGATCTCGTCCAGGATGGCGTCCCCGTCCTGCGTCCACCAGGAGTGGTCGGCGCCGGGGAACTCGACGTAGCGCGCGCCTGGAATCTCCGACGCGATGTAGCGGCCCTCCTCGACGTGGGCGTCGCGGTCGTCGGTCCGGTGCATGACGACTGTGGGCGCGCTGATCGTAGGCAACGCGGGGCGTACGTCCACGTACGTGTTCATCTGCAGCAGGGCGAGTGCGGCACCTGGGCTCGCACAGCGCCGGTAGTAACGCGAGAGCTCGGCGAGCCCGGGTGAGTCGAGGCTGGGAGCGATGTCCTCCCAGTCGATTCCGGTCGTCCATTGCCGCTCGACGTGATCGAACGTCTCCTGCCGCTGCTCCGGCGTCGGAGCCCACGGGTAATCCGGGCTCCAGACGCGCTTCGCAGTGCAACCGAACGTGGCGAGCGCGATGGTGCGCTCCGGGTAGGTCGCGGCGAAGAGCATGCTCATGTTGCCTCCCTCGGAGGCGCCGAAGATCGCGGCGCGCTCGGAGTCGACGGCGTCCATCACCGCGCGGACGTCGTCCATCCGCTGCTCGAGCGTGGGCAGCTCGTCGGGTGGCACCGGGTCGGACATCCCCGTGCCGCGCTTGTCGAACAGGATCACGCGCGAGAAGGACGCGAGCCGCTCGAAGCCGGCCGCGAGGTCGGGCAGCTCCCAGGCGAGCTCGACGTGCGAGACCCAACCGGGCACGTAGACGAGGTCGACGGGGCCGTCGCCGAAGACTTGGTACGCGATGTTGACGTCTCCGGACTTCGCGTAGCGCGTCTGGGGAATCGCGGCGGGCACAGCTGAATAATGGCGCGAGGCTCCGTTTGACTTAGTCGACACAGAGGATGATGGTCACGCTGCACGGTCGCGGAGAGCGGCCGTCACGAAAGGGGAGGCAGGCAATGCGGCGCGGACTCTTACTCCGCACGTCCATCTTCATCGCACTCGCCTAGCAGGGTCGGGGCGCCCGCGCCTACTCGTGCTGAGCGAGGCGCCGGGCGCTCCCCCTCTCCCCTGACAGGGGACCCGTCAGTCCCGAGAAGACACCCGGCCCTCGGTTTAGGGGATCCCTCCGCGGCGCCGATCCTGTGACGTGCTTCCCGGGCACAATGGCCTCGTGAGGAGCCACCCGGTCTTCAGGCCCGGCGGGATCTCGTACCTGCGGATCCCGGCCCCCGACCCTCAGGCCGCGGCCGCGTTCTACGAAGCCGTCTTCGGGTGGACGGTTCGCCGAGACCGCGAGGACCCGGCCTTCGAGGACGGCACAGGCCACGTGATCGGCCACTTCCGGGCCGATCACGCCGTGGCCGGCGAGCGTGGGGTGCGGCCGTACGTCTTCGTCGAAAAACTCGACGAAACGCTTGAAAAGGCCGCGGCTGCGGGCGCAGATCTCGTGGAAGAGCCGTACCCCGAAGGCGATCTGTGGGTCGCGGTGATCCGCGACCCGAGCGGCAACGTCGTCGGTGTTTGGCAGCACGGCCCGCGCCGATAGCGCCTCTGACGGCAGAGGCGATGGAGCCACTCGACACATTTGTGCCTAGCCGGAGGGGCCCCAGGGCGCCTCTGCGCTTCTTGTAACTCCCCTGCAAATGCAGCCTTTTTAGGTCGTTTGGAGCGGAGGGCTAGGGGTACGCGAGGTAGTGCAAGGGAGGATGCAAACAACGAGGTGAGCAAGCCTCGAGGAGGTGGAGTAATGACCACCGTTGATATGTGGACGTTCCCAACTGAAACCACGCCGACCCTCGACCTCACCGGCTTCAAGGTGGAGTCGATGGACGGTGACATCGGCAAGGTCGATGAGGCCACCAGGGAGATCGGCGGCAGCTTCCTGATCGTCGACACCGGCCCGTGGATCTTCGGCAAGAAGGTCATGGTGCCCGCCGGCCTGATTCGGGACATCGATCCGGACGCGGAGACGGTCTTCGTCAACCGGACGAAGGACGAGATCAAGGACGCGCCCGAGTTCGACGAGACGCGGTACCACGACCAGGCGTATCGCGACGAGCTCGGCAGCTACTACAGCCGCGGCCCGATGCACGGCATGGATCGGTAGCGCACCAAAACAGAACCTCGACTCGAAGGCCCGCCCGCGTGCGGGCCTTCGACGTTTATCCCTCTGGCGCCCTGGCAACGAGGGGCTTTCGTCAGTCCATCTCGGAAGGGGTCAAAACCGATGAGAATCGCACTCGCCCTTCGTCGCCTGGGCGTAAACAGCGACGTGCTCCACAGTCTCGGCTTCGCGTCCGTGCTGGCCGCAATCTCGCTCTGGGGCCGCTCCGCGGGCGCCGACAGCTGGAAGGACAAGGCCCGCGCGGAGAGGCTCGCCATCTTCGTAGGCCTCTGGCCGCCGACGTTCTTCTTGCTCGGGAAGGTGATGCAGGACCTCGAGGCCTCGCCGGCACAGCAGGTGCTGCGCGGACGCGGCGTCGACCAGACGCAGGTCGACGAGGCACTGAGGCACGAGGCGGCTGCGGTCAGCGCAGCCTAGGTCGAACACATCAAAAGAGGAGGACAGATTATGGCAACGGCAACCGATCCCGGCCCTCGCGTCGAGCAGGCCGGGGAGCGCTTCGCAAGCACGCACGACGAGAGCAAGTGGGCTCCGCTCACCACGGAGTTCTGGGCGATGACGATCCTGATCATCGCCGTCTTGATCGCGGCCGCAGTGTCCGACACACTCGGGGACCGACGCGCCTGGACGCTCGCCACGATCATCGGCGCGGCGTACATCGTCAGCCGCGGCCTCGCCAAGGCTGGAACGGGCCATATGCCCTTCCGTCGAGCGGGGCGTAACTAGCAGCGTAAAACAGCGAAAGCCCCGCTTCGGCGGGGCTTCGTGTCGCGCCAGGCTCGGCAATTACTACGGTCGAGTGCATGACCCGGAGGCCCGCCCGAGCGCGGGCCTCCGGGTCAGCGCGACGGTCCGCTTCACTTGACGAATCTGCCGCAGAGCGGGACACTCCAGGCGCCGTCGAAGGAGAGCGCCATGGGCCTGAGAGAGCGGATTCGCGGTCGCCGATCGAGCACGGGACGCACAAGGCCCGCGGTTCGCCGCTTCCGACCTCCCCGGGACGCCGGGACCGATGGCGATGAAATCGGGCTCGTACAGCCCAAGTTCCAGGTCTACAAGCGCTTCCTCTACATTGACGGCTCCGAAGTGTTGAACACGCTTGCCGCCCTTGAGGGGGGCGCCGCCGACGAGGTCATTCAGCAGACCAGCGATGAGCGGAATCTGAACGCCGGCCTCGCCATCAAGGAATGGGCGGGAGTCCAGATTGGCGCTGGCAAGAAATCGGCGCTCCAGCGAGAAGTGCGTCTGAAACGGACCGGCCATTCGGCCGTCGAGGCGTTTCTCGCGGAACTGGACCAGGAAGGCGGAATGGGCTTCCTGCGCCGTCGATGTAGCGGTGCGGAGTGGGATCGCCTTGAAGAAAACATGGTGCTGCGCGTCGACGCGTTTCTGAAGGTGGTTCACGAGGGCACACGCCCGCGGCCCAGGCCTAGACCAGGCTTCTTCCAACAACTCTTCCAACAGGAGCCCGACGAGCCGGCGCCCGAACGCTGGATCGTCGCGCTCGCTGACGGGGATTGCGACCCGAGTCGCCTCGTGATGCGGCTCGAGGAGGAGTGGCTCGTAGCCGAGCCAGACGAGCTTGAGCGCGGGGCCACCGTAGTGGCCCAGATCGACAGGATCCTTGGTGACGGCGAGTCGGCGTTCTTCAGCGCCGATGGGTCTCTCGACTTCGGCCAAAGCCTGGGCGTGCTTGACGACTTGAGTAAGTGGGACGGACCACTGGCGTTCCTGCGTCCGCTCTGCATCTTCAAGTAGCCGGAGCCGAACACTGCCGCTACGGCGGGCTCCGCTCCCTCGAACGAG
>DATDFL010000063.1:0-18620 GCA_036522595.1 Gaiellaceae bacterium | reverse complement strand
GTATCCGCGCGCCTCTGTCGTCATTCGGCTTGTTCTGCATCGATCGCTGCTCGTGCGGCCTGCCTGAGCGTCTCGGCTTCGACTATGCGTATTTTGACACTAGCAGCGGTGCCTTTCGGGGCGACCACTCCGGCGACCCCCAGCTTCGCGCACTCTTCCAGCCGGCGCTCGGCCTGGGCGGCAGGACGCAGCCGTCCGGTGAGGCCGATCTCGCCGAACGCGGCGAGCTTCGGCTTCATGGGGGAGCCTTTAGCGGCCGAGACGATCGCGAGCGCGATCGCGAGGTCGGCGCCCGGCTCGTCGATGCGCACCCCGCCGGCGACGTTCACGAACACGTCCGCCTGCCCGAGCGAAACGCCTGCGTGCCGCGAGAGCACCGCGACGATCATCGCGAGCCGCTTCGGGTCGACTCCGGTTGCGACCCGCCGCGGCATGGCCAGGTCTGTCGGCGCGACGAGGGCCTGGATCTCGAGCAGCAGCGGCCGCGAGCCCTCGATTGCGCAGGCAACGGCCGAGCCAATCTCGCCCTCGACGGTGCGGCCGAACAGCTCGGAGGGCTCGGGCACCCCGACGAGGCCGGTGCCCGTCATCTCGAAGACCGCGAGCTCGTTCGTCGAGCCGAAGCGGTTCTTCGTCGCGCGCAGGACTCGATGCTCGTGGTACCGGTCGCCCTCGAACTGGAGCACGCAATCGACGAGGTGCTCGAGGACGCGGGGGCCTGCAACCGCGCCGTCCTTCGTCACGTGACCGACGAGGAAGATCGCGACGCCGGCCTCCTTGGCAACCCGCAGGAGCCGCGACGCAGCTTCGCGTACCTGCGCGACCGATCCGGGCGCCGAGCCGAGCTCCGCCGAGTACAGCGTCTGCACCGAGTCGATGACGCAGACATCCGGCTTGACGAGCTCGATCGTCGCGCAAACTCCCTCGAGCTCGGTCTCGGGGAGGATCTCGATGTTCTCGGCGCCGCCGAGCCGCTCGGCGCGCAGCTTGACCTGCGCTGCCGACTCTTCGCCGGTGATGAGCAGCGTCGAGCGCGATTCGCTGATCGAGCGCAGCGCGCTCAGGAGCAGCGTCGACTTGCCGACTCCCGGCTCGCCGCCGACGAGCACCAGCGAGGCAGGGACGAGCCCGCCGCCGAGGACTCGGTCGAGCTCCGCGACTCCGGTCGGGATCCGCTTGGCGTCGTTGGCCTCGACCTCGACGAGCCGAAGCGTCGCGCGCGGAGCAGCCGCGCCGCCGGCCTCAGCCTCCTCGACGAGAGTTCCGAACGCGCCGCACGACGGGCACTTGCCGAACCACCGCCCCGCCGAGTAGCCGCAATCGGTGCACGCGAATTGGGTAGCAGTCTTCGCCACCCGACCATCCTAGGAACGGCCGCGGACGGGAATGTCAGGAAACCGTGACGATGCAGGCGTCGTGCGACGAGCGCGCGACGGTCTTGTGCCAGCGCGGCCGGCCTTCGCCGTCGAGCAGGCACAGGGTCCCGGTTCCGAGACCCGGTGTCACGACCCATCCACCCGCTTGCTGCACGTTGTACGAGTCGTCGGGAATCCGCGCCGTGCGGAGGTGAGCCCCGTCGACGCGGTGGACGCGCATCGTGCCGCTCTCGCCGCTGGCCACGAAGACCAGCTGGTCTCGGAACGTGAAGTGCTGCGGCGGCTCGTCGGCCGCAAGCCGGCGTAGCAGGCGTCCGCTACGGGCTGCATAGATCGCGACTTCATGCCGGTCTCCCGAGCTGACCCAGACGCGGTTGCCGCCGGGAGCCCAGCCGACGTCGTGGGCGAGGAACGGCGGCCGGATCTGACGGACGAGCCTCGGGCGGGCTCGCTGCGTGATGTCGACGACCGCGATCCGCTCCGCCTTTGCGCCGAGAGCGATCCACAGCGTGCGCCCGCGAGGATCGATCGTCACGTGCCGGGCCAGCGCGCCGACCGAGGTCCTCCCGACCACGCGCCCCCGGACGACATCGAGGGCGACGATCTCGCCGCGCCTGGCGTCCGTCACGTACGCGTGGCGGCCGTCCGGGTGGCCCGCCGTGTACCGGGGCTCGCCGAACCCGCGCAGCACGTGCTGGACGGTGAGCGTGGATCCGCGGACGAGCGTGACCGCCCCGAGCTCGGAGTGCGCGACGACCGCCGTCGAGCCGACCGTCTGGATGCTGCGGGGCTTGGCCAGGGTGCGGACGTAACGGCGCACCTGGCCGCTGGGCAGGTCGACGGCGACCAGGCGTCCCTCCTCGTCGGCCGTGACGAGCGCCACGTCGTGACCCGCAGCGAGCGCACGAGGCGCCAGCACCAGGGATGCGGCTCCGGCGATGAAGGCTCGCCGATCCATGCTGCGTACTACGAGCCGAGCGACTCCTGGGGTCCCGATGCCGGCACGTAGCCCGGTTCGGGTCGCCGCTCCTGGCGGCGTCCGGCCGAGACGATCAGGAGCCCGCTGAGCACAAGCGCGACCCCGCCGAGCTGCAGGGCCGACGGCGACTCGTCCAGGATCGCCCACGCGAGGAGCACCGACAGCACGGGCTGGAAGGTCAGCAGCACCGAGGTCAGCGCGGCCGGCAAGCGCGGGAGCGTGATCGAGATGAGCAGCCAGCCGAGCGCCTGCGAGCTCAGGGCCAGCAGCAACAGGTAGCCCTGCGCAGTCCAGCCTGGCGTCCAGTCGAGGTTCCCCCAGACGAGCCCGATCGGGATGATCGCGAGCGCGCAGACCCACGTCGCGTCGAAGAGCGGCCCCGCGGGCCGCCGCAGGTCGCGGTTGCCCTGGCGCAGGACGAGCAGGAACCCGGAGTAGGCGAGCGCGGTGAGGACTCCGTAGGCGACGCCGAGCCCCGGATTGCGCCCGTACGCGCCGTGCTCGAACGCGCCGGAGATGAAGATCACGCCGACGAGCGCAACCGGGATCGCGGCCAGCGAGCGGCCGGGCGGCTTCTCCCGCAGGATCGCCCACGCGAGCAGGCCGACGAGCACGACCTGCAGGTTGCCGAGCACCGTTGCGAGCCCGGCGCCGACCTCCTCGATGCCCTGGTGCCAGGCGACGAGGTCGACCGCGAACAGGATTCCGGCGGTCCACGCGAGCGCGCGCTGCTTGATCGGCCGCGGGCCGTAGCGACGGTCCTCGAGCCAGGCGAGCGGCGCCAGCGCGGGCAGCGCATAGAGGCAGCGGAAGAACGCGCCGGTCGTCGGCGAGACGTGCGCGACCCGGAAGAGGATCCCGGAGAACGCGATCGCGACGGCGCCGATGAGCGTGGCCAGGATCGGCCGGTCGTGAAGCTTGTGAGGCACGGGCTCAGGCTATCCGGGCGCCGTGGGGAGCGGGCTCTGCGTCTAGCGGCTACGGAGGCGACGAACCGTCTCGGCCAGATGGCGAATCGTCAGCCCGAGGAAGAGCAGCCCGATTGCGGCGCGCACGTACTCGTCCTTCAGCGGCGCCTTGCGAGCCACAGGCTCGGCAGCCTTTTCGCGCCAACCGACTAGCGCTGCGTTACCGAGTTCTTTCACGTTCACGATCCGCTCGTACCCAAGTAGGCGTCTCTAAAGCATGCGCCGGGAGCGGAGGTAGACCCATGCCACGACCACCACCGCGGGCACGACGGCGAACAACGCGAGAGCCACGCCCGCAACGGGCCGGTGATGTGCGAACGAGAGGCCGGCCGCGACGAGAAGCGCCACCAGCAGAGCGGAACGAACCCAGGGGAAGGGCATCACGTCCTTCTGTTGATCTGCATCCGGCCCCTCGGCGCGCCAGAGGCTGACGTATGTCCCGCGGCCCAGGGTCGCTCCCACCAAGATCGATTGCGCGGTGTTCGGCGCACAGCGGAGCAAGACGGTCTCTCCACTTCTCACTTCGACGTCGAGTGTGGGTGAGCGCGCCCAGTCGATCGCGATCTGCACTGAATGCGGCCCGGCCGCGACGTCAAGTTGCAGAGTTTCTCCAGGACGGATGCTGCCGCTCTCCTGCGAGTCGACGCGCACCGAGTACGCACGCAGCCGGTCACGCCTCCCGCGGGGCACCCGCGTGAGGCTGAGGGCGCCGGAAGCCGCGCTACTCGTCCGAGTCGTCTGAATCGTCGTCCGCCGAGTCCTGTGGCTCGTCCGGCGGGACGGTGACCTTCTCGGGCGTGATCTCGCCCGGGATGATCGTGATGTCGACCTCGTCCTCGTTCTTCCGGTCGACGAGGATCGTCGAGCCTGGCTCGAGGTTGCGGCCGAGCACGAAGTCGGCCAGCGGATCCTCGATGAAGCGCTGGATCGCGCGGCGCAGCGGCCGGGCGCCCATCGTCGGGTCGTAGCCCTTCTCGACGAGCAGCTCCTTCGCGTCCTCGGTCAGCTCGATCGCGGCCTCGTGCTCGCCCATCTGGTCGCGCAGCCGCTTCATCATCAGGTCGACGATCAGCATGATCTCTTCCTTCGTCAGCTTGTGGAAGACGATCACTTCGTCGATCCGGTTCAGGAGCTCGGGCCGGAAGACCTTCTTCAGCTCGCCCATGATCCGGTCCTTCATCTCGTCGTACGAGAGGCCGGAGTCGTCGCCGACCGAGAAGCCGAGGGTCTGGTTCTTCGAGATCGTCGAGGCGCCGATGTTGGAGGTCATGATCACGATCGTGTTGCGGAAGTCGACCTTGCGGCCCTGCGCGTCGGTCAGCTTCCCGTCCTCGAGGATCTGCAGGAGGATGTTGAAGACGTCCGGGTGGGCCTTCTCGATCTCGTCGAGCAGGACGACCGAGTACGGCTTGCGGCGAACGGCCTCGGTGAGCTGGCCGCCTTCGTCGTAGCCGATGTAGCCCGGAGGCGAGCCGACGAGCCGGGACACGGAGTGCTTCTCCATGTACTCCGACATGTCCACCTGGATCATCGCGTCCTCATCGCCGAACAGGAACTCGGCGAGCGTGCGCGCCAGCTCGGTCTTGCCGACGCCCGAGGGGCCGAGGAAGATGAACGAGCCGGTCGGGCGCTTCGGGTCTTTGATCCCGGCGCGCGCGCGGCGGATCGACTTGGAGACGGCGACGATCGCCTCCTCCTGGCCGATGACGCGCTTGTGGAGCTCGTCCTCCATGCGGATGAGCTTCTGTGACTCGGCCTCGGTGAGCTTGAAGACCGGGATGCCCGTCCACATCGAGACGATGTCCGCGATCTCCTCCTCGCCGATCTCGGGCTGCTCCTGCGTGCCCTCCTCGGCGCGCCAGTTCTCCTCGAGCTCGCGCTTCTTCTGCGAGAGCTTGCGCTCCTTGTCGCGCAGCGAGGCGGCCTTCTCGAACTCCTGGGCCTCGATCGAGGCTTCCTTGTCCTTGCGCACCTTCTCGATCTCGTCCTCGAGCTCGCGGTAGCGCGGCGGCGCGCTCATCGTCTTGATGCGCATGCGCGAGGCTGCCTCGTCGATCAGGTCGATCGCCTTGTCGGGCAGGTGCCGGTCCTGGATGTAGCGGTCGGACAGCACCGCCGCGGCGCCGAGGGCCTCGTCGGAGATCTTGCAGCGGTGGTGGGCCTCGTAGCGGTCGCGCAGGCCGCGCAGGATCTGGACGGTGTCGTCGACGGTCGGCTCGTCGACGCGAATCTGCTGGAAGCGCCGCTCCAGCGCCGCGTCGCGCTCGAGGTACTTGCGGTACTCGTCGAGGGTCGTCGCGCCGATCGTCTGCAGCTCGCCGCGCGCCAGGGCCGGCTTGAGGATCGAGGCCGCGTCGATCGCGCCCTCTGCCGCGCCCGCGCCGACGAGGTTATGCAGCTCGTCGATGAACAGGATGATGTCGCCCCGCTGCATGATCTCTTTCATGACCTTCTTGAGGCGCTCCTCGAACTCGCCGCGGTACTTCGAGCCGGCGACGAGGGCAGCCAGGTCGAGCGTGTAGATCTGCTTGCCCTTCAGGAGCTCGGGCACCTGGTTCCCGGCGATGCGGGCGGCGAGGCCCTCGACCACGGCAGTCTTGCCGACGCCTGGCTCGCCGATCAGCACGGGATTGTTCTTCGTGCGCCGCGAGAGGATCTGCATCACGCGCTCGATCTCGGTCTGGCGCCCGACGACCGGGTCGAGCTTGCCTTCGGACGACTGACGCGTCAGGTTGCGGCCGAACTGGTCGAGGAGCTTCGAGCTCTTGGACTTCTCGCCCGGAGCGCCGCCGCCACCCTGCTGCCTGCGGCCGGGACCGGAGAGCATGCGGATGATCTCGTTGCGGATCTTCTCGGCGTCGGCGTCGAAGTCGAGCAGGATGCGCGCCGCGACCCCTTCGTTCTCGCGCACGAGGCCGAGCAGGATGTGCTCGGTGCCGATGTAGTTGTGACCCAGCGAAAGCGCCTCGCGCAACGCGAGCTCGAGGACCTTCTTCGCGCGCGGCGTGAACGGGATCTGGCCGGTGGTGACCTCGTCGCCCTGGCCGACGATCCGGGCCACCTGCGCGCGAACTTCCTCGACGGTGATGTCGAGCGACTCGAGGACGCGGGCGGCAAGGCCCTCCTCCTCGCGCAGCAGGCCGAGCAGGATGTGCTCGGTGCCGATGTAGTTGTGTTTCAGCGCCCGGGCTTCGTCCTGAGCGAGAACGACGACCTGGCGGGCCCTCTCGGTGAATCGTTCGAACACGTTCCTTCTTTCGGCAGGGTCCTCAGAACAGCTGAGGGCTATCGTAGCGAAGGCCTCGGGGGGTGCCGCCTTCCTCCACGGCTGCCTTTACAAGAGGTTTTCTTTTGACCCCGATTGGGGTTCAATGAGTGCGTAAGCGGGGAAGGGGAGAGCCCTGTGAAAAGACGGTTCCTATCGCTATCGCTGTTTGTCGTCGGCTACCTGACGATGGCCTCGCTTGCGCCGATGACGGCGCTCGTGCCGGCCTTGCTGAGCTTCTTCGCGGGCGTGTTCGTGCTGATCCGCGAGCCAGAAGCCGAGGTAGCGCCCGCTCGCGACCGCTAGCAGCCTCTGAGGCGGCGTCATCCGCCCCAGGAGGCGTCGTCGGAGTCCAGGCTCGTCAGCACCAGCCCGGCGTCCGTGTGAGCGCACTCCATGTCGACCTCGTCGCCGACGTGGAACGCGCTGAGGTCGGCGCCCTCCGGGACGGCGCACGTAACCGGCCCGTCTGCGTCGTCGACGCTGATCCCGTTCGCCGTCAGCGTCAGGATCGGGCCGTCCGCCACCACGTCGTCACCCGGAGGCGGGTCGTCCGAGCCGGCGGGCTCGAGGTCGACGAGGACCGGGTTTCCGTCGGCGTAGTCGCAGGTCATCTGAACTGCGTCGCCGACCGCGAAGCCCCCGGTGTCGAAGTCCTGCGGGACGGAGCAGCTCACGGGGTCGTGATGCTCGGCCTGGACGAAGATCCGGTCGACCGACAGCGACGTGATCGAGCCAGTGACGGTGAAGGTGCCGTCGCCGTTGACGCCGCCGCCGCTGCCGTCGTCGCCGTCTGAGCTCTCGTTCTCGGCGCTGACCAGCGTGAAGGTGCCGTCCGCGGCGACCTTGACCACCGCGACCATCTCGTCGCCGGCCTGGAAGTCGGGAACCACGACGTCGTCCGGGACGTTGATGGACACGCGGCCCTTGTGGAGGACCGCCATCTCGATCGCTCCGGCGTCGGTCGTGTCGAGGTAGATGCCCTCGAGCTCGAGCTGGTCGTCGTGGCCGATCAGCTTCAGCGCCTCGCGGCGAGCCTGGAGCGACCCGCGCTTGACGAGCGCCTTTGCCTGGATCCGGTCGCCCGGGTGGAAGCCGGTGCCCGTCGCCGAGCCGGTCTTGCCCTTGCCCTTGCGCACGCGCAGCGCGAAGACGCTTCCGCCGGCGGACAGGGCCAGCGTGGCGCCCCTTGCCGACACGAGCGTCGCGCGGAAGCGCGCGCCGGTGGCCCGGCCGAGGGGTCGGACCTTCGACGCCGCGAACGTGCCGTCCGGCAGCGCGGCCGCCTGGACCGCGACGATCCTCCCGATCTGAATCTTCTTGAGCTTGCCGGCGGTGCGGATCGTGCGGACGCTCCCGTTGCGGGAGACCGTGACGATCGACTTCCGCGCGGCATCCTTGGCGATCACCACACCGCGGAACGTCGTCGTCCCGGCTGTGGCCGGCAGCGCGAACGCCAGCGCGGCTATCGCAGCAGCGACGAACAGCAGGGCTCCTTTCATTGCGGTGTGCCTCCTTCTCGACCGAAAAGCCGGCCGGTAGAGGCTCTGTCTGCCGGCCGGCTCGACGGGTGTACTTGCGTACGGCGATCGGGCGGCGACCGCACTCCTGCTCGCGTCCTACATCGGCGGAACGCGCCAGAACTTGCGGAAACTCCCTCCCGCGAGCCACCACAATCGAGGGATGAATATCCCCGCAGCGTTGTCAACCCCGGCCGTAGCGCGAACTACTAGTTACTCGGCGGCAGCGCCTTCGAGGTGCCGAGCGATCGGCCATGCACCCTCAGCGGTATTCGAGATCACCGTGAGAGTCAGCTGCGCGCCGGGGTCGTGGTAGGAACGGAAGGAGACTCCCGCGTCGCAGCCTTCCAGGATGACGGCGTCGCTCGACGCGTGGAGCCAGAAGCCGAGCCCGTAGCGCTTCGAGTGCGCCGGCGCGTCGCTGCGGGGGCGCACCATCTCGGCGACCCACTCGGCAGAGACGATCCGACCGGCGAAGAACGCCCGCCACAGAGAGCTGATGTCGGCCGCGGTCGAGTAGATCCCGCCGTCCCCACTGCCCCGCACGGGGAGATGGAAGACGTTCGTCCGCCACTCGCCGTCGACTTCGAGGTAGCCGAGTGCGGTCCGGCCCGGTAGCTCATCGGAGCGCAGGAACTCCGTGTCGGTCATTCCGGCCGGCCGGCAGACGCGCTGCTCGACCAACTCGTGGAACTGCACGCCGCTCGACCGTTCGGCAATGAGCGCCAGCACGACGTAGCCGCCGTTGCAATAGGCGAAGCGCTCGCCGTGCGGGAACTTGGTCGCGTGGCCGTCCAGCACCGGGAGGTAGTCCTCGGTGGTCGCGAGCTCCTGGACCTGAACCGGCATGACGTACTCGGCCACGTCGAAGCCGGCCTCCTCGTCCAGGTAGTCGCCGATGCCCGAGCGGTGCGCGAGGAGCTCTTCGACCGTCACGCCGTCGTCGATCAGGGGCAGATCGCGGCCCAGCAGGGAACGAGCGGGCGTCGAGAGCTCGAGCAAGCCTTCCTCGATCAGGCTGACGACGGCGAGCGCCGTGAAGGCCTTCGCCCCACTCGCGAGCGCGAAGCGCGTGTCGACCTCGTTCGGGATCCCGTAGCCGCGATGCGCGAGGCCGTGGGCCCTCTCCAGCTCGATGCGGTCGCCTCGATCGATCCGGACGACACCGGAGAACCCGGTCTCCTGAGCGAGAGTGTCGAGCTCGGGGTTACTCAGCGAGCGCGAAGTAGCGGCGGACGGCCCAGATCGTCAGCAGCAGGATCTTGAAGTCCAGCCAGAGCGACCAGTTCTCGATGTAGTAGTTGTCCCACTCGACGCGATCGCTCAGTGACGTCTTGCCGCGGAGGCCGTTCACCTGCGCCCAGCCGGTGATGCCCGACTTGACCCGGTGGCGGTCGCCGTAGCGGTGCACGTTCCGCTCGAAGAGCTCCACGAAGTCGGGCCGCTCTGGGCGCGGGCCGATGAGGCTCATGTCGCCCTTGAGGACGTTGAGCAGCTGTGGCAGCTCGTCCAGCGAGGTTCGGCGGAGGAAGGTGCCGAAGCGTGTGCGCCGGTCGTCGCCCTCGACGCCGCCCGGCGCGGTGTCGTGCGGCAGGTCGGGCAGCACGATGGGCTCGACCGAGCCGCGCATCGAGCGGAGCTTGAGCATCTCGAAGCGGCGGCCGTCGAGCCCGACCCGTGGCTGGCGGAAGAAGATCGGGCGGCCGACCGAGATCAGCGTCCCGAGCGCGAGCAGCGCCAGGACCGGCGACGCGAGGAGGAGGATGAGCGCCGCGACGATCCTGTCGACGATGTACTTGAGCGCGAAGTGCCAGCCCTTCGGGTCGGGCCGGCGGGCGGAAAGCAGCGGCAGGCCGCCGATGTGCTCGACGGAAAGCCGCTCGGTGACGCTCTCGAAGAGGCGCGGCACGAGGGAGACGGCGACGCCGAGCTCCTCGCAGCGCTTGACCTGCCTCAGCAGGACCTCGCTAGGCGCCGTCGAGAACGTGACGACGACGTGCTCGATCCCGTGCTGCTCGACGAGGCGCTCGAGGTCCCAGCTCGCGCCGAGGACCGGCACCGGCAGGCCGGGCTCCTCGAGCGGCTCCTTGTCGAGGAAGCCGATCGGCTGGAGGCCGAACTCCGGATGCTCGAGCAAACGCCGCGCGGTGAGCCGGCCGACGCGGCCGGCGCCGAGGATCAGCGTCGGCTTGGCGGTCTCGCCCTGGCGACGCGCCTTAACCTGCGCCCAGCCGAGCGCGATCCGGCCCGCGCTCAGGTAGACCGCGCTGAAGGCCCAGAGGCGGATCGACTGGCCCGCGAGGTTGTCGACGTCTCCCGGCAGCAGGAGCCGCAGCGTGAGCAGCCCCATCGCTGCGAGCCCGGTTGCGGCCAGGACGGCGCGAACGTCGTCGAGCGCCTGCAGCCGGACGTGCCACGAGTACAGGCCGCGCACCTGCATCAGGAGCAGGACCATGGCCAGGTAGACGGCGAGCCACACCGGCGCGGTGTGGACGATGCCCGCGCCGCGCGACCCGAGCTCCGCGGCGCCTGCCGCGGCCAACAGCATGGCGATATCGAGCCCGAGCGCTCCCCACGTCCACGAGCCGGCGCTGCGAAGCCGCCGCAGTGCAAGCGGCTGCGGCTCGAGCGCGATTGGCTCGAGGGCCGGGACGTCGGCGTTCGTCAGGGGTCGCGTCGCCATGCCGCGCTGGTGACAGTCGTTGGTTTCGGCCTAGTCGCTTACTGCTTCGCCCGGCCGAGCCGCCGCAGCCCCGTGCCCGCGGCCAGCAACAGCGCACCACCGGCCGACATCAGCGCGAGATCGAGACCCGTGAAAGGCAGGCCGCCACTCTTGACGGCACGTGCCCCCAGGGCCTGCTGAACCGCGCCCTGTACGCCGACGTGCGAATAGCCCTGGAGCGCCGCATCCCGTGCTGCGCGCTGCAGGTCCGCACGCGAGTAGTGGTGCGTGAACTGACCGTGCTGGCGGTAATCCCTGAAAATCTGCTGCGGGGTCGCACTGAGTGCAGCTGGTGCCCCGCACAGCGCAGCGGCCGCGCAGGCGCTCACCGCCCCAAAAAAGAACCGACGACGCATGACGTTCTCCCTTCCTCCTCGTAGCCGCCCCGAGCGAGCCGCGCAGATTGGCCTATCTCTCCCCCGACTGACTCCCCAGTCAATCGAGATTTCAATCACCTTCCGCCTACACCAACGTAGTTACGGTTTCCCTCCGGCGCAAGGGCCATGTGCAGGAAGAACGGAAATTGCGGCACAACGGATTCGATTTTTCGGTAAGTAATTCTTTAAGAGGATGACTTTCGACGCGGGAACGGCGGCGCGCGTCCTCCCCACGGCCGCGCTCGCCGCTGCCGCCTGGGGCCTCGCGTGGCTTGCCACTGGAAGCATCGCCTCGCCGGACTGGCTGCCCTACGCGTTCCTCGGGACACTGCTCCTGGCCGTCGTGCTCTTCAGCGGAACGGCGGTTCGGCCGTCTGCGCGGGAGCTCTGCGCGATCGCGGCCTTCTTCGCGCTCGCGGGCTGGGCGGCGGTTTCGATCTCATGGTCGGCCGTGCCCGACCTGGCGCGGGACGAGGCGCTCCTGACGCTCTTCTACGGGCTCGCGTTCCTCGTCCCGCTGCTGACCCTGCGGTCGGCGGGCGACCGGCTCTTCGCCTCCGCCGCCGTCGCGGCTTCATCGGGGATCCTCGCCGTGGGCGTCGGGATCGTCCTGCGGTTCGGTTCCGACCAGTCTGACCACTTCTACTCGGGGCGGCTCTCGTATCCGATCTCGTACCCGAACGCGCAGGCGGCTGTCTTCCTGATCGGGTTCTGGCCGGCGGTCGTGCTTGCCTCGCAGCGCGGGCGGGGCCTCGTGGCGCGGGCGTTGGCGCTCGCCGCGGCGACGGCGATCTCGGCGGGCTGGCTCACCGCTCAGAGCAAGGGCGGCGTGATCGCGATCGCGGCCTCGGCGGTGCTGGTCTTCGCGCTCTCCCCGTTGCGGCTGCGGCTGCTGCCGCCCGTGCTGCTCGCCGCGGGCATGACCGCTGCCGCGTACAGCCCGCTGACCGCGCCCTTCCGGACGAACAGCGTCTCGGACGTCAAGGGCGCGGGCTCCGCGATCCTGATCCTGACGGTCATGGGCGCGGCGATCGGGCTCGTCTACGCGCTCGCCGACCGGCGGCTCCACCTCGGGCCGCGCGGGGTGCGCGCCGCGGGGGTGGCCGCCGTCGCCCTGTTCGTCGCCGGCCTGGCGGTGGTGCTCGCGATCTTCTTCGGCCGCGTCTACCACCAAGGCTGGTTCGGCGACCAGTGGCGCTCCTTCAAACACGCGCCGTCGTCCAACGTCTCGAGCCATCTGCTGGCGCTCGGGTCGTACCGCTACGACATCTGGCGGGTGGCGCTCGACGAGTTCGCCGACCACCCGCTGGCCGGAATCGGCTCTCGTGGGTTCGGGCCCGCCTACCTCGAGAAGCGCAACAGCCCCGACACGCCGGTGCGCGCGCACTCCGTCGAGCTCGACGCGCTCAGCGAGCTCGGGATGGTCGGCTTCGCGCTGCTGCTCGGGGTGCTCGTACTGCCCTGGCCGCCGATCCTCTCGCGCATGCGCGCGCGGGACCCCGCGGCGACTGCTGCGTTCGCAGGTGGCGCGTACTGGCTCGTCCATGCGTCAGGCGACTGGATCTGGACTGTGCCGGCCTGTGGCCTGCCGTTCTGGCTGCTGCTCGGCGCCGGTGCCTCCGGCGGAGACCGGCGGCCGCTGGCGATGAAAGCCGCGGTGCCGGCCGCGGCGGTCGCGGTCGTTCTCGCCGTCGTAGCGTTTGTACCGCCCTGGCTCTCCGCGCGGCTTACCGACCGAGGCCAGTACCGCTGGGCCAAGCGCTTCGATCCGCTCTCGGTCGACCCGTACGTCACGCAGAGCTCGATCTCAGCGCTCCAAGCGGCGGTGCGCAAGGAGCCCCGGGTCGTCGAGTGGCGCTTCGACCTCGCCCAGGCCTACCAGCGCGCGCGCGAGCTGAAAAAGGCACGAGCGGAGCTGGAGCACGCTCGCCGCCTCGACCCGGCGGATCCACGAATCCAAGAGGCGCTCAGGAACCTGCCGAAGCGGCCGATACGCTCTTCGTGATGTCGCGGAGAGCCCTCGTCACCGGCGGGGCGGGCTTCATCGGCTCGCACCTGTCCGAGCTGCTGCTCGCGGAGGGCTGGGAGGTCTTCGCCCTCGACGACGTCTCGACCGGCTCGCTCGAAAACGTCGCCCACTTGCGAGACCGGCCGGACTTCCACCTCGTCGTCGACTCGGTGCTCTCGCCGTCGGTGGTCAGCGAGGTCGTCCACAAGTGCGACGTCGTCTACCACCTGGCCGCCGCGGTGGGCGTCCGCCTGATCGTGGAGCAGCCGGTGCACACGATGGTCACGAACGTCCAGGGCACCGAGACCGTGCTCGAGTACTGCAGCAAGTTCGGCAAGCGCGTCCTGATCGCGTCGAGCTCCGAGGTCTACGGCGACCACCGCGAGGAGCGGCCGCTCGCCGAGAACGACCGCCGCGTCTACGGCCCGACCACCGAGAAGCGCTGGCTGTACGCCGACTCGAAGGCGATGGACGAGCACCTCGCGCTCTCGTACCACCTCGAGCGCGGCCTCGACTCGGTCGTCGTCCGGCTCTTCAACACGGTAGGCCCGCGGCAGAGCGGGCAATACGGGATGGTGATCCCGCGCTTCGTCGACAAGGCTCTCGCGGGCGAGCCGCTCGAAGTGCACGGCGACGGCACGCAGACGCGCTCCTTCTGCCATGTCCTCGACACCGTGAGGGGCCTCTACGGCTTGATGAGCGCCGAGCAGATCTCCGGCGAGATCTTCAACGTCGGCTCCTCCGAGCGGGTCAGCATCCTCGACCTCGCCGCGCGCGTGCAGGAGGCGACCGGAAGCGAGTCGGAGCTGGCCTTCGTGCCGTACAACGAGGTCTACGGGCAGGGGATCGAGGACACGCTGCACCGCGAGCCTGCGATCGGGAAGATCCGAGACGCGATCGGCTGGTCACCGGAGCGCGACCTCGACGCGATCCTGGCGGACGTGATCGAGCACAAACGCTCCGCCCAGCTCGAGCGCGCCTAGTGCCGCCCTCCGAAGCGGCCCGCACGACGACGGGGCGCTCGGTTCTTTCGGGCGGCCTCTGGTACGTCGCCAGCTACGCGATTCCGCAGGGCTACACGCTGATCGTCTCGATCGTCGCGGCCCGCTTCCTCGGGCCCGACGGGATGGGCCGGCAAAGCTTCATCGCCTTCGTCTCCATCACGACCACGAGCGTCCTCGCCGGCTCGATGTACGTCGCGGTGATGCGGTTCATCGGCGAGACCCGCGGCCGTGGGCGCAACGATCTCCTCCCGGGGCTGCTCTGGTGGGCGTGGCGGATCGAGGGGCTCGCGGCGCTCGTCGGCGGAGGGACGCTGGGCGTCGCGGCGCTGCTCGGAGCCGGGCCGCGCAGCGCGTGGGCATTCGCCGCAGTCGTGACGTTCGCCGGCACGCTCCACTCCGTTCCGACTGCGGTGCTGATCGGCCTGCAGCAGTTTCGGCGCGCGGCGGTGGTCGGGCTCGTAACCGGGCTCGTCGGCACGGCCGCCGTCACGATCGTGCTCTGGCAGGGCGGCGGGATCACAGGGATGTTCGCCACAGAGGCGGTCGTCGGGCTCCTCAACCTGCTGTGGACCGGGACGCTCGCTCGCCGAAGCTTTGCCGCAGTCGAGCGCGGCGAGGAGCGGGAGCCCGACCGGGCCGAGCTGCACGGCCTGCGCCGCAGCGTCGGCCGTTACGCGCTGCTGTACTCGATCGGGCTCTTCCTCGAGCTGATCGTGGCCACGCGCTCGGAGTTCTTCTTCCTCGCGCACTTCTCGGGCAACGCGGAGATCGCGTTCTACTCGATCGCGTATTCCGCGGTCGCCGCGCTGCGCCTGATCCCGAAGGCGCTCGCGGGCTCGACGGCTCCCGCCTTCGCGACGCTCTACGGCGCCGAGGCGTTCGACCGGATCCGCTCCGGCTACTCGCGCTCGCTGCGGCTGCTGCTGCTCGTGACGCTGCCGCTGACCGCGGTTGCGCTCGCGCTCGGCCCCGAGCTGATCGAAGAGGTCTACGGCCGCAATTACGCCGGCGCCGGAGGGCCTGTCCGGATCCTCCTGCTGGCGTTTCCCGTGATCGCGCTCTCGACGCTCGCGATGTCGCTGCTCTCGGGCTACGGGAAGATCAGGCTGCCGATCGTGGCGAACGCGGTCGCGGCGGTCGTCGACGTCGGCCTTGCCGCGGGCCTCGTCCCGTTCGTGGACGCGCGTGGCGCAGCGATTGCGAACGCTGCGGGCCAGGGAACCTTCGCGTTCCTCATGCTGGTGTTCGCCGGCAGGCTCGTGCGGCCCGTCGACTGGAGGCCGGGGATGGTGGTCCGGTCCGCGCTCACCTCGGCGGGCGTCGGGCTCGCCGGCTGGGCGACGATCAGCTGGCTCGACGGCTTCCCGGGCCTGGCAGCCGGGCTCGCTGTCTCGGTGATCGCGTTCGCAGCACTCGCGACGACGCTCCGGATCATCCCGGCGGACGACGCCAGCTGGGCCGAGCAGTCTTTCGGCACCCGGGTCGGACGGTTCGTCCGGTACTTTTCACTCGCTCCGGCTGGCGGCCAGTAGCGGGGAGGCGGTGTTGGAAGGCGAAGGGGAGATCCTCGGATGACGCTTCGCCGCATCGACTCGCGGTTTCTCCTTCCGGACCCGGTGCGCCGGGCGGTCGTTCTGCCAGGGATCGACGGCTGGGGCGAGGAGCTCGAACGGGCGAATGTCGCGGTCGGGCCCAACGGCTCGGAGCCACTCGACCTCGTTGTCGGACCTGCGGAGCGAGCGAAGGAGGCCGCGGCCATGCGACCACGTGCGGTGATCGTGGAGGGCCGCGGCGGACGCGGGCTCGCGCGAGCCGGCTTCCAGCGCTGTGCCTACCTCCCGCTTCCGCGGCACTCGGATCCGCTCGTTTTCGTCCCGCTCGGCGATTCGGCTCCCGCGCGCTACGCGGTCGAACATTGGGCTTACGCCGACAGCCGCCCGAAGCGGGTGCGCAATCGGATTCTCGCGACGCTTGCCGGCACCGGGCTTCTCCCCCCGGTCCGGCCCGAGGTCGTCGTCGCAGCGCCGAGCGGCGACCTCCCGTTCGTCGTGCGCGCCGCGTTCGAGGTCGGCCTTCCGCAGGACGTACGGCCACTCCTGCTCGCCGGGCAGGGCGACGACTACTCGCGCGCGGCCTTCCTGCTCTTCGAGCCGGGCGCCGATGAGCCGTCGTGGGCGCTGAAGTTTGCACGGCTGCCCGTTCGACTGAGCGCGTTCGAGAGCGAGAAGCGCGGACTGCAGCTCGCCCAGGAGGCCGGAGGCGTGGTCGCCGCGCGGGCGCCGCGCTGGCTCGGCTCGTTCGGGACCGAGGGGCTGCAGTGCACTCTCGAGACCGCGGCCTGCGGGAAGCCGCTGGTGGCCCTGCTGCGCTCCTCCCCGGACCGGGTGGAGAGCGAGCGGGCCGTAGAGCGCGTCTGCCGCTGGCTGCTCGAGCTCGCGCGCGAGACGCGCGCCGCGCCCGAGGCGCTCGACGACGAACGGCGGCGCCTTGCCGACGACGTGCTGCCGGGCTGGGGCGTCGACCGCGCGCTCGTCGACGACCTGCCCCCCGTGCCTGCCGTTCTGCAGCACAACGACGTCGGCTCGTGGAACGTCGTCGCAAAGGAGGATGCATTCACCGTCCTCGACTGGGAGGACGCCGTACGCCACGGGCTGCCGCTCTGGGATCTCTTCTACTTCCTGGCCGACGCCGCGGCGCATCTCGACTCTGCCCCCGACCCCGAAGAGCATTTCGAGCAACTCTTCCTGGGTGAGGCACCATCTTCCGAGCTGCTCTTCGGCTGGACGCGGACGATGGTCGATGCGCTCGAGCTGCAGCCGGAAGCCGTGGGCCGGATCGCAACGCTGTGTTGGCTCCACCACGGCATCGGGGGCCGGGGACGAGCCGAGGACGCGCAGGATCCACGGCCGGCCGCGCACGTCGCCGTGGGCCAGCTCCGCGGCTTGACCGAGCGCTGGCTGCGACACCCGGGGCTCGGCTCCGGCTGGTCGCGCTGGGCCAGGTGAAAGCGCTCGTCGTCCTGACGCAGCCCCCTTTGCCTGAAGGCGGTGCTCCGGGCCGCACGGCGATCGGGCTGCTGCGCGGCCTCATGGGCCACGGCGTCGAGGTGCGGGCGATCGCCGCGCGCCGAGGGTTCTCCGTGCCCGGCGAGGTGCCGGCCGACCTGCCTGTCGAGGTCGTCGACGTGGAGCCGCCCGGGCCCTTCCGAGCGCGCCTGCAGCGGGTGACGAAGCCGCTCGGCGAGCTCAGCGGCGCGTTCGCGGAGCGCGTGCAGGTCGCTGCGGCCGACGCCGACCTCGTCCACCTGGAGGAGACCGAGACGCTCTGGTGCGACGAGGGCATCGACAAGCCGTCGCTCGTGCATCTCCACTACCTCGCGCGCCTCGACCGCGGCTTCGGTGCGCCGTGGTCGAAGCAGTTCCGCGAGGTGCTCGACGCGACCCGCGCCGAGCGCGCCGCGGTGCGGAGGCACCGCCACGTCGTCGCGAGCTCGCCGGTCGTCGCAGCGCAGCTGCGCGGCGAGGTCGTGGTCGCGCCGCTCTCGCTCGACCCGGCCCTCTACCGGCCCGCGCCGCTGGACGGCCCTCCCACGGCCGGCCTGATCGGCACCGCCGCCTGGCCGCCGACGGCCGCTGCGTTGCGGGTCCTGCTGTACGACGTCTGGCCGCGGGTGCGCGCACCGGAGGCAGAGCTGGTCATCGCCGGGCGGGGCACGGACCGCTTCGGCGGGATCGGCGAGGTCGACTCCGCGCGGGAGCTCTTCCAGCGGTTCTCGCTCCTGCTCTTTCCGCTCCCGCGCGGCAGCGGGATGAAGGTGAAGACGCTCGAGGCGATGGCCAGCGGCGTCCCGGTTGTCACGACTCCCGCAGGCGCCGAGGGGATCGCGCCCTCCGACGGCGTGATCGTCGAGACCGAGCCGGAGCGGCTGGCAGCGGCCGCGAGCGAGCTCCTCACCGACGAATCGGCCAGGCGCGAGCGAGGCGCCGCGGCGAGAGCCGACTTCGAGCGGAGCTACGCGCCGGGCCCGGCTACCGCGCCACTCGTCGAGCTCTACGAGCGGATGCTCGCTTAGCCGCCGAGTGCACCCTGCGGAGCAGCATGACGTGCGTCGCGACGCGAGAAGTCTTTCCGGCGCTCCGCGACGCCCCGCCACCCAAGGCCACCGACACGTCGGGTGAGCAGGTCGACGTCCCTGCTGCGCACACTCGATACGTGTACGTCCCCTGTGCGTGCCGGTTGAGCCGGTCGCTGTAGGAGCCGGTGTTGCGGACGGTTGCGAGGCGCTGGCCTTCGCGGAAGACGTCCGCGCGCGTCGAGTTCATCCCACTCCAGGTCAGCCGCACCCACGGGGCCGAGACCGTGGCGGCGAGCGTGATCCCCGAGGGCGGAGGCGGAGGCGGT
>DATDFL010000062.1:0-7290 GCA_036522595.1 Gaiellaceae bacterium | reverse complement strand
GGACGAGGTCGTCGCCGTCGGCGCGGCCATTCAGGGCGGCGTGCTCAAGGGCGAGGTCAAGGACATCCTGCTCCTCGACGTCACGCCGCTGTCGCTCGGCATCGAGACGAAGGGCGGCGTCTTCACGCGCCTGATCGAGCGGAACACGACCATCCCGACGAAGAAGTCGGAGGTCTTCACGACCGCCGAGGACAACCAGCCCTCCGTCGAGGTGCACGTCCTCCAGGGCGAGTCGGAGATGGCGCTCTACAACAAGACGCTCGGCAAGTTCCAGCTCGTCGGCATCCCGCCGGCGATGCGGGGCACGCCGCAGATCGAGGTCACGTTCGACATCGACGCGAACGGCATCATCAACGTCTCGGCCAAGGATCTCGGCACCGGGAACGAGCAGCAGATCAAGATCGAGGGCGGCTCGGGCCTGAAGCCGGACGAGGTCGACCAGATGATCAAGGACGCCGAGGCGCACGCCGACGAGGCCCGGCGGCTCCGCGAGCTCGCGGACGCCAAGAACCAGGCCGAGTCGCTCGCCTACGCGACCGAGAAGAGCCTCAAGGACCACCGCGACAAGCTCGACGAGTCCGAGGCCTCGACGATCGAGGGCCGCGTCATGGAGCTCAAGCAGGCGCTCGAGACCGACGACCTGAGCGAGATCCGCTCTAAGACGGAAGCGCTCCAGGAGGCCTCGCAGAAGCTCGCCGAGGCGGTTTACTCGCAGGCCCAGGCACAGCAGGCGCAGGCGTCCGGCAACGGCGAAGCGGCCGACTCCGACGACGAGGTTATCGAGGACGCCGAGGTCGTCGATGAGGAGGCAGGGGCGAAGTCGTGACAAGCGATCGACGCCGTCACGACGAATCGCCGACGCAGCCCCTCGTCCGCGATAGCGGACATGTGGAGGGGGCCCGGGGGAACCGGGAGGTTCCCCCGCCTCCGAGCGTGCCATCGGTCGAGGAGAAGCTGGCCGCGCTCGAAGCCGAGCGCGACGAGCACCTCAACGACCTCAAGCGGGTCGCGGCGGACTTCGAGAACTACCGCAAACGGGTAGCGCGTGACCAGGAGAGCCTGGTCGCGCGCGCCCACGAGCGGCTCGTCAAGGAGCTGCTGCCCGTGCTCGACGGACTGGACCGCGCCTTGGAGTCTGCGTCACGTCACTCTGGAGGCGATAGCCAGAAGCTGGAGGAAGGTGTCCGGCTCGTCCACCAGGAGCTTGAGGCCGCGCTGAAGCGCGAGGGCCTCGCGGAGATCGAGACGAACGGGCGCTTCGACCCGCACGTCCACGAGGCGCTGCTCTCGCAGCCGTCCTCCGAGGAGGAAGGGTCGGTGCTCGAGGTCGTCCAGAAGGGCTACAAGCTCGGCGACCGGGTGGTGCGTCCAGCGCGCGTCGTGGTTGCGGCGCCGCAGGAGGCCGATGGCGACCGTTAAGGACCTCTACGAGACCCTCGGGGTCTCGCGCGGGGCGAGCCAGGACGAGATCAAGAAGGCCTATCGCAAGCTCGCTCGGCGGCACCATCCCGACGCGAATCCGGGCGATGCGGCCGCGGAGGAGCGCTTCAAGGAGGTGCAGACCGCCTACGACGTGCTCTCCGACTCGGAGAAGCGCAAGCAGTACGACCGCTTGGGCACCCAGAACGGCCGGCCCGGCCCGGGCGGCGGCTTCAGTTTCGGCGAGGGCTTCGACATCAACGATCTCGGCGACCTGAGCGACATCTTCGGCGGGCTGTTCTCGAATCTCGGCGGCCGTGGCCGGGCTCAGCAGCAGCAGCGCGGCCAGCGCGGCCGCGACCTCGAGGTCGAGGTCAACCTCTCGTTCGAGGATTCACTGCGCGGTGTCGAGACGACGATCCCGGTCGAGCTCGAGACCGCCTGCCGCGAGTGCAGCGGCTCGGGCGCGAAGCCCGGGACGACACCTTCGTTGTGCCCGGAGTGCCAGGGCCGCGGGGTCGTCTCACAGAGCCAGGGGCTCTTCGCGTTGTCGCAGCCGTGCCCGCGCTGCCGCGGGAACGGCACGGTGATCGAAGATCCGTGCCCGAACTGCCGCGGCACCGGCCGCGAGCGGCGCACGAAGCGCTACACGGTCAAGATCCCGGCCGGGGTCAAGGACGGCTCGAAGATCCGCCTCCGCGGCAAGGGCGAGGCCGGTTACGGCGGCGCCGAGGCGGGCGACCTGTTCGTGGTCACGCGGGTCGCTCCGTCGAAGACGTACACGCGGCGCGGCGACGATCTGGTCGTCGACGTCCCGGTGCTGTTCTCGGACGCGGCCCTTGGTGCGAAGGCCGAGGTGCCGACGCCGGACGGCCCGGTGACGGTGAAGGTCAAGCCCGGCACGACGGACGGCACGCTGTTGCGCGTCAAGGGCAAGGGCGCCCCGAAGCTGAAGGGCTCCGGAAGAGGCGACCTCCTCGCGCGCGTGAAGCTGACGGTTCCGAAGAAGCTGAACAAGAAGCAGCGCGAGCTGCTGGAAGAGCTGAAGAAGGCGGGCTCCTGATGGCCAAGCACGACGAGCTCCTGCAGCAAGGCCCGCGCGAGGCGCCCGAGCCGGAGACGGCCGAGCAGCGCAGCAAGCGGCTCGGCGCGCGCACGGCCGCCGGCGGCGTTGCAGCAGGCGGCGTGGCTCTGGCGAAGGTCGGCTTCCTCGGCAAGTTCATCCTCTGGTTCGTCGCCTGGAACGGGGCCGCCGACCTCTGGCGCATCGGCGGCTGGATCGCGGTCGCCGTCGCTGCCGCGGTGGTGGCGACGTACCTCGTCGTCCGCGCCCGGAGGGCCTCGTGAGGACGTTTTTCAAGCTGCTGCTCAAGTGGGCGCTGTCTCCGCTCGGAGCGCTGCTCTACACCGGCATGCTCGCCACGACGTTGCTGATCGCGGGCATCGACCCAACCAGCACCAGGTTCTGGCTTCCCCTCGCGATCTTCCTCGGCGTCATCGCGTTCTACGACATCAGCGCTTACATCGCGCAACGCCGCAAGGGGCTGACCGCGACGCAGGTTGCGGATGCCGTCTTCGAGCGGCTCTGGCCCACGCGCGAGGAGGGCGACCAGCCGTGATCGACGACCGCCCGCGCTACATGATCTCCATCGCGGCCGAGCTCGTCGGCATGCACCCGCAGACGCTGCGCATGTACGAGCAGAAGGGCCTCGTCCAGCCGCAGCGCACCGCCGGGAACACGCGCCTCTACTCGGAGGCCGACCTCGAGCGGCTGCGGCTGATCCAGAAGCTGACGACTCAGCTCGGGCTCAACCTGGCAGGCGTCGAGGCGGTGCTCGGCCTCGAGGAGCAGCTGCAGCGGATGCGGGCGCGGATGGAGCGCCTCGAGCGCGAGATGCGCGAGGCGATCCAGCAGGTGCACAAGCAGTACCGCCGCGACCTCGTGCTCTACGACTCGACTCCCCTACCGGAGAAGAAGTGGACTTCAACAAGCTGACCCTGAAATCCCAGGAAGCGGTCGCGGCCGCCCAGGAGCTGGCGCGCCGCATGGGCAATCCCGAGCTGTACCCGGAGCACCTGCTGCTCGCGCTCCTCGATCAGGAGCTGCCGCAGCAGCTGGTTCCTGACGCGGCCGAGCTCCGCGCCCAGGCCGAGGCGACGCTGCGCACGAAGCCTTCGACGCAGGGCGCGCAGCAGCAGCCGCAGGTCAGCGCCGCGGTCTCGCGCGTGCTCGACCAGGCGTCCGACGAAGCGCGGCGCATGGAGGACGAGTACGTCTCGACCGAGCACCTCCTGCTCGCTCTGGACGTCGTTCCGCGCGACCAGCTCGAGGCCAAGATCAAGGCCGTCCGCGGCGGCCAACGCGTCACCTCGCAGGACCCGGAAGGCACCTACCAGGCGCTCGAGAAGTTCGGCCGCGACCTCACCGAGCTCGCCGAGAGCGGAAAGCTCGATCCGGTCATCGGCCGCGACGAGGAGATCCGGCGCGTCATCCAGGTGCTGTCGCGCCGCACGAAGAACAACCCTGTCCTGATCGGCGACCCCGGTGTCGGCAAGACCGCGATCGTCGAGGGGCTCGCGCAGCGCATCGTTGCCGGCGACGTCCCCGAGGGCCTGAAGGGCAAGCGCGTCTGGGGGCTCGACATCGGCGCGATGCTGGCCGGCTCGAAGTACCGCGGCGAGTTCGAGGAGCGGCTCAGAGCAGTCCTCACCGAGGTGCGCAACGCCGAGGGCGACCTGATCCTCTTCATCGACGAGCTGCACACGATCGTCGGCGCGGGCGCCGCCGAGGGCGCCGTCGACGCGGGGAACATGATGAAGCCGATGCTGGCGCGCGGGGAGCTGCGCGCGATCGGCGCGACGACGCTCGACGAGTACCGCAAGCACATCGAGAAGGACGCGGCGCTCGAGCGGCGCTTCCAGCCGATCTTCGTCGGCGAGCCGTCCGTCTCGGACACGATCGCGATCCTGCGCGGCCTCAAGGAGCGCTACGAGGCACACCACGGCGTGCGGATCCGCGACGCGGCTCTCGTTGCTGCGGCTGTTCTGTCCGACCGCTACATCGCCGACCGCTTCCTGCCCGACAAGGCGATCGATCTCGTCGACGAAGCCGCCTCGCGGCTGCGGATGGAGATCGACTCCTCGCCGCTGGAGCTCGACGAGGCCGAGCGCCGGGTGCGCCAGCTCGAGATCGAGCTCGCCGCGATGGGCAAGGAGTCGAAGGAGGTGCGCGAGCCGCTGGAGCGCGACCTCGCCGAGGCGCAGGAGCTCCGCAACGAGCTGGCCGCGCGGTGGTCGCAGGAGCGGGAGCAGCTCGAGCGCGTCAAGGAGATTACGCGGCGGATCGACGAGCTGCGCGGCGAGGCCGAGCGCGCCGAGCGCACCGGCGAGCTCGAGCGCGTCGCCGAGATCCGCTACGGCGAGCTGCCCGAGCTCGAGCGTG
The DNA here is from genome assembly GCA_036522595.1 of Gaiellaceae bacterium. Taxonomy (GTDB): domain Bacteria; phylum Actinomycetota; class Thermoleophilia; order Gaiellales; family Gaiellaceae; genus AC-32. Next base: position 2,429 of record DATDFL010000062.1, on the reverse strand, counting down.
AGCTCGAGGCGCGCGACGTGCCGGAGAACCCGATGGTGAAGGAAGAAGTCGACGAGGACGACGTCGCCTCGGTGGTCGGGCGCTGGACCGGCATCCCGGTCGACCGGCTGCTCGAGGGCGAGACGGAGAAGCTGATCCACATGGAGGAGCGGCTCCACGAGCGCCTCGTCGGGCAGGACGAGGCGGTCGAGGCCGTCGCGAACGCCCTGCGCCGCGCCCGCTCGGGCCTGCAGGACCCCAACCGGCCGATCGGCTCGTTCGTCTTCCTCGGCCCGACCGGGGTCGGCAAGACCGAGCTCGCCCGCGCGCTCGCGGAGTTCATGTTCGACGACGAGCGCGCGCTCGTTCGGCTGGACATGAGCGAGTACATGGAGAAGCACTCGGTGTCGCGGCTCGTCGGCGCGCCGCCCGGCTACGTCGGCTACGACGAGGGCGGCCAGCTGACCGAAGCGGTGCGGCGCCGGCCCTACTCGGTCGTGCTCCTCGACGAGATCGAGAAGGCCCACCCGGACGTCTTCAACATCCTGCTGCAGATCCTCGAGGACGGCCGGCTGACCGACGGCCAGGGCCGCACCGTCGACTTCCGCAACACCGTTCTGATCATGACCTCGAACGTGCGCTCCGCCGAGGAGATGCGCGAGCACTTCCGGCCCGAGTTCCTGAACCGGATCGACGAGATCGTCGAGTTCCGGCCGCTCTCGAAGGAGCAGATCGCGGAGATCGTCGAGCTGCAGCTTCGTCGGGTGCGGGAGCGCCTGGCCGAGCGGGGCCTGGGCATCGAGCTCACGGACACCGCGAAGGAAGTCCTAGCCGAGGCAGGCTGGGACCCGACCTACGGCGCGCGCCCGCTGAAGCGCGCGATCCAGCGCCTGGTCGAGAACCCGCTCGCGCTGCGCTTGCTCGAGAACGAGTTCGCGGAAGGCGACACCGTCCGCGTGGACGAAAAGAACGGCGAGCTGGTCTTCAAGAAGGCCCGAGCCGCCGAGCCCGCCGCCGCCTACTAGCGCAGCCGCCGCTCGCAGTCGCCGGCGATCACGTCGCGCCGGTCTGCGCGGACGACGTCGCGGCCCCGGCCGCAGTCCACGAAGTCGCGGCCACCGCGGCGGACGTCGATCGTGTCGTTCCCCTCGAGCGCGTAGATCGTGTCCCGGCGGGGCGTCCCGTGAATCCGGTCGGCCCCGCCGGTGCCGAAGCGGCAATCGGATGCGAGCGGATGCCGCCCGCGCCCGGTCGCGTCGACCTGCCAGAAAACGCCCTCCGTGTAGGGATAGGCGTCAATGGGGCTCACGTCGTACGTCACCTTCTTGCCGTCTCGGGACCAGGTCGGCGAGTTCGCGTCGAACCCGCGGACCGGACGGACGAGGTGGCGGAATCCACTTCCGTCGGCGTTGATGACGTCCACCTCCGCGCCGATCTCGTCGTAGCCGGGTTGGGAGTAGACGACTTCGCGTCCGTCGGTCGACCAGCTGGCGGCCTGTCCGCCGGCGAACACTCGCTCGCCCGTCCCGTCCGGGTTGATTGCCTTGAGCGCCAGATAGGTCGCGAACTGGACGCCGTTGAAGACGATCGTCCTCCCGTCCGGAGACCACGCGGGCCTGGGATCGGACAATGCATCGGTCGCAAGCGTCCGGCGTCCGGACCCATCCACCCCGATCACATCGAGATCGACGTGGTAATACGGAGTCGGCGCGCCTCCGATCGCTAGGTGGCTCCCGTCCGGAGAGAACGCTGGGCTCGTCCCCGAGGCGACGAAGTGCGCTCCCGACCCGTCGCTGTTCATCACCCAGACCTCTTGCAACGTGTCGCCCTTGTCGAACGCGATCAGCCTCCCGTCCGGGGAGACCGCGGGAAAGCGCAAGGGCTCGTCGGCCGTGTAGAGCGTCCGGTCGTGCGTCCCGTCGGGAAGGACCGAGTTGATGTGGTAGCCGTACGCATAGACGAGGCTGCCGTCCGGGGCCGTCGTCGCCTGACCCCCGCTGAGGACCTCGGAGCAGCGTGAGAACGCGGTGGCCGAACGCTCAGCCGTGCGAGCGGTCGAGGCGGCGACGGCGGCCGAGACGACGAGCACTGCGACTGCGAACCATCTCCACATGCCTCGTCACAGACTGCACCAGATCTGTGAGCTATCTGTTCGGGTTCGGTGTGTCTTTGTCGGCGTCGCGGCGCCGCCGGGCAGAGAACATCGGCCCGGGGCCACGGCTGCGATGCTATTCCGGTGGCGAGGAAGGGGACAACCGGGGCGCGCGAGCCGCTGCCGCCGCCGCTACCCCCGGAGACGCGCACGATCGGCCAGCTCGTCGCCGAGTCGGTCAACCTGTACCGGCGTAACTTCTGGCCGTCGCTGGCACTCGGGATCGGGCCGGCCGCGGCAGGCATCGGCTTGGTCCTGGTGCCCGGGTGGTGGGATCTCGTCTTCGTCCTCACGGCGG
>DATDFL010000061.1:0-11151 GCA_036522595.1 Gaiellaceae bacterium | reverse complement strand
GAATCGGCTCGATCGCGTAGATCTTGTCGGCGCGCGCGTACTTGCCGAAGCCGAGGAAGACCATCCGGTTGCCGTCTGCCATGTGGTGATTATCGCGCGGCAACCGGGCGCGGCGGGGCTGCGGCCCCTTTTATGTTCATGCGCGCGCGCGTGAACCCATTCCCCCACCCAGGGTGGGGATGACTGACCCGCCGCCCTCACGGGCGACGTTACCCGAGAAATCCGCACACGTCTGTAACGACTTCGCGCCGGTACTGCGCCGGTTCGCCCAGAGGGCGCGCGGAAGTTACAGCGCGGCGCGGAGCGCCTCGACCACGCGCTCCTGGTCTTCGGCCTCGAGCTGCGGGAAAAACGGCAGGGCCATCGTCCGCGACCCAATGTCCTCCGCCACGGGGCACACGCCCTCGGAGAACCCGTACGTCTCGCGCATGTACGGCTGCAGGTGCACGCACGGCACGTACTCCGCGGTGCCGATTCCCTGCGCACGCAGCTCCGTCATAACCCGCGCCCGGTCGGCTCCACGGGGCAACGCGATCACATAGACGAACCACGAGCGGCGATGGTCGGCGTCATCGGCGCAGAGGGGCTCGACGTCGACCCCTTCCAGCAGCCGTCCGTACCGTGCCGCCGCCTCGGCCCGCAGAGACAGCAGCTGGTCGAGCTTCTCGAGCTGCGCGATGCCGATCGCGGCTTGAACGTCGGTCCAGCGGTAGTTCCATCCGAGCCGCACGTGATGGAACCAGGCACCGCCCTCGTAGTCGCGCCCCTGGTTGCGCATGCTGCGCACGAGCTGCCACTCCTTCTCCGACGAGGTGAAAACCACGCCGCCCTCGCCGGTCGCGAGCTGCTTGTTCGGATAGAAGCCGAACACACCCGACGCGCCCTGCGACCCGACAGGACGCCCCTTGTACTCGGCGCCGAGCGCCTCCGCCGCGTCCTCGATCAGCGCGAGCCCGTGCTGCTCGCAGATCGCGCGGATCTCGTCCAGCTCGCACGGGTAGCCGAACATGTCCACCGCGACGACCGCCTTCGTGCGTGGCGTGATCGCGGCCTCTACCGCAGCCGGGTCGAGGTTCAACGTCCGCGGGTCGACGTCCGCAAAGACAGGCGTTGCGCCACCGAAGATGAAGCAGTTCGCCGACGACGCGAACGAAATCGGCGAGGTGATCGCCTCGTCCCCGGGCCCGAGCCCCGCGATCTCGGCAAGCAGGTGAAGCCCCGCGGTGCCGCTCGACACCGCCGCCACGTACGGCGCGCCGATCCGCTCGGCGATCAGCTCCTCGAAGCGGTCGATCGTCGGCCCGAGCGAAAGGCGCCCGGACCGCAGCACTTCGATCACCAGCTCCTCCTCCCGCTCGCCCAGCAGCGGGCGGGCGAGAGGGATCTCGCGGACGCCGGTCGTCAAGCCTCGGCCGGCGTGGGCGTGGCGTACTCGAGCCACTGAGCCCAGCGCTCGCTGCGGCCGCGCGCGGTGTCCAGATACGCCTCCTGGATCTCCAGCGTGATTGCACCGACGCCGATCTCGACGTCGTCGACAGCGCGCAGCGGCGTCACCTCCGCCGCGGTGCCGGTCATGAACGCCTCGTCGGCGAGGTACAGGTCGGAGCGAATCAGCGACTTCTCGTGCACCGCGTAGCCGAGATCCTGCGCGATCTGGATCACGGTGTCGCGCGTGATACCCGGCAGGATCGACGTCGACAGGTCGGGCGTGAAGAGCTCGCCGTCCTTGACGATGAAGACGTTCTCGCCGGAGCCGTCGGCCACGTAGCCCTCGGCCGTGAGCAGAATCGCCTCGTCGTAGCCGGAGCGGTTCGCCTCCATCACCGCAAGCATCGAGTTGAGGTAGACGCCGGTTGCCTTGGCGACGTGCGGGATCACGTTGGGGCCGATGCGCTGCCAGCTCGAAATCTTGGCCCGGATGCCGCTCTTGAGCCCCTCCTCGCCGAGGTAGGCGCCCCACGGCCAGCTCATGATCACGACGTCGACCGGGTTGCCGACCGCGGAGACGCCGAGCTCGCCGTACCCGTAAAACGCAATCGGCCGCAGGTAGCACTCCGGCAGCCCGTTGGCGGCGATCACGTCATGGCAAGCCTTGCGCAGCTCGTCGACCGAGTAGCCGAGGTCCATCCCGAGCAGGCGGGCCGAGTTGTCGAACCGCTTCATGTGGTCCGTGAGCCGGAAGACGGCAGAGCCCTTCGGGGTCTCGTAGGCCCGGATCCCCTCGAAGATGCCCGAGCCGTAGTGCAGCCCGTGGGTGCCGACGTGGACGCGCGCGTCGTTCCAGTCGACGAGGTCTCCGTTCATCCAGATCTTCTCGGTCTCACGCATGCCGCACGCCTCCTTTTGAACAGATGTTATGTGGGTACCAACGTCAGACGGGAACTCGCCCTTTACCGCGCGGCTCTACGAAGTCTAGGCGTCCGGGTGGCGATCGGGTTGAATTCCCAGGCCGTTCGTAGAAGGCTTGTTCCGGTTACTTCTTCGAGGAGGCAGGCACTCTCGGGCAGCGAAAGTCAGGTCTGCCGGCAGGCAGCGGCTGGCCACCTCACGAAGGAAGGGAAGGAAGATGCGAAGAGCGCTCATGCCAGCGTCCTTACTCGTATCGGTGGCTTTCCTCGGCGCGACTGCGTCTCAGGAGCCATTCGCGAAGGCGGCTTCAAGCGTTGCCGGGAAGTCAAATACGAACGCCTCGACGACGTTGCACATCCTGGCGCTCGGAGACTCGGACACGACCGGAAGCGGTGACCCAACGCGCGTTGGCTGGGTCGGCCGCTATGCGAGGCTGCTTCACCGCAAGCTTGGGGTGGGTGTTGCCGTCCGGAACCTCGCGGTGGACGACAAGACGAGTCGAGTCCTGCTCACGGAGGTCCGAAAGGACTCCAGTATGCGCAACGCCGTCCGGAAGGCGAACATCGTCCTGCTCGGGATTGGCGGAGCCGACCTGAATGCAGGCGACGCGCGCTGGGAGGCCGGCAAGTGCCGCGGCCGCGCGTGCTATGCGGCGGATCTCGAGGCCTTTGGCCACAACCTCGAAAGGACGGTTGCGGTCATAGCCAAGTTGCGAGGCCGACAGGGGACCCTTCTGCGGGCGATCACGCTGCCCAACGTGGTCCCTGGAGCTCGAGACGTCGTTCCGCCGTTCCTGACGGTCAAGATCGGGTTGTGGCAGGCGGAGACTCTCCGCCAGAAGATCTGCAGCACGATGAGCGGGCACAGGGGACGGTGCATCGATGTCTTGACAGCCTTCAACGGCGCAAGCGGAACGGAGAACGCCTACGCCAAGGGTCTGATGAACAAGGTCGAGTGCTGTTACCCAAGCGCGAAGGGACAGCAGCTTATGGCCAAGCTGCTCCTGGAGACCGGTGTAAGGCGAGTTCGACTGAAGTAGCGCCGCCGGAAGCCGGACACTTAGAGGGCTGCGACAAGGTCCACGGGTCGGGCGCGCGAGAGTCGCACGAGTTCCGCCGGTGACAGCGACGCCATGTGCCGGTCGGAGCCGGCGCCGATCCACACGACTCGGTGGCTGAGCAGGGTCCGGTCGATGAAGACGCGCTCGATCCGCGGCAACGGGAACGGCGCCACCGCGCCCGGCTCGAAACCCGTCGCGTCCTGGACTTCCTCCACACCGGCGATTCGTGCGACGCGGCTCCCGACCGCGGCTGCGATCTTGTCCGAGTCCGCGCGCCGGTCGCCCGGAACCATGGCTACGACCGGCTTTCCGTCGCAGTCGAAGACGAGCGACTTGACGATCTGCGCCAGCTCGCAGCCCACGGCCTTGGCGGCTGCCTGCGCCGTTGGCGTGCCCTTCGCGAACTCCTCGACGCGCACCTCGGCACCGGCGCTGCGGAGGAATTCCGTCACCCGCTCCACCGATTGCGGCCAATTCGTTGGCATGCGATCAGCGTATCCAGCGCAACCAAATCGGCGCCTCGCGCGTTGACTCCCCTGTGAAGCGAACCCGAGAGCGAATCGCCAAGACCGAATCACTTTTCCGGAACGTCAACGAAGGCATTCGAGAGGCATCGCAGCGCCTCGAGGCGGACGTGACCGAATTCATCTGCGAGTGCGGCGACTCGACCTGCACCGAGCACGTGCGGGTCTCGCTCGAGGACTACGAGCGCGTGCGCGAGCACGCGACGCACTTCGTCGTCCGCCCGGGCCATGTGAAGGGGCCGATCGAGCGCGTCGTCGAGCAGGAGCAGCACTACACCGTGATCGAGAAGCTCGATCGCGTCGTGGCGCGGATCGCCAGGCGACTGAACCCCCGGCCCCAGGCGACCTGACCTATCCTCTGAGCTGACGGCGACGACGCGGGGTGACGTCCGCCGAGCCGTCCGGCCGACCACCGTGACCGGGTCGTAACGAGGCCGCCTCGGCGGCGAAGTGCGGTGGCACCGCGGGGACGCCTCCCGCCCGCACAGGTAGGGCGACTGTGTGAAGGAGGTGATCCCGATGCGTGTTCTCTCGACGGAGCTTGCCGCCCACGTGGGTGAGCGCGTCACTCTGGCCGGCTGGCTGCATGCGAAGCGCGAGCTCGGCGCCGTCTCGTTCGTGCTCCTTCGCGACCGCGCCGGTCTCGCTCAGGCCGTCGTCGACGGCTCGCTCGACCTGCAGTCCGAGACCGTGGTCGAGGTGGACGGGCTTGCAGTGGCGGCCGAGCAGGCCCCGGGCGGCGTCGAGCTCCAGGAACCGAGCTTCCGCGTGATCTCGGAGCCCTCGGAGCCGCCGCCCGTGGAGCTTCGCCGCCCGGTGCTGAAGGAGACGCTGCCGACGATCCTCGACAACGCTCCCGTGGCGCTCCGCCACCCGAGCGAACGAGCGAAGTTCCAGATCGCGGCGGCGTCGCTGGCCGGCTTTCGGCGGGCCCTCGACGGGCTCGGCTTCGTGGAGATCTCGACACCCAAGATCGTCGGCTCCGCCACGGAGACCGGCGCGAATCTCTTCACGCTCGACTACTTCGGCCGGTCTGCGTTCCTGGCGCAGAGCCCACAGCTCTACAAGCAGACGATGGTCGGTGTCTTCGAACGGGTCTACGAGGTCGGGCCCGTGTTTCGGGCCGAGCCGCACGAGACCGGCCGCCACCTCGCCGAGTACACCTCGCTCGACGCGGAGGTCGGGTTCATCAGCGATCACTTCGACGTGATGGCCTTCGTCCGCGAGGCGGTGTCAGGGATGGCGGAGTCGGTGCGCGAACGAACAGGCGCAGCCGTGCCCGAAGTGCCCGCCGACATCCCGTGGGTGCACTTCGAGGACACCGGCGTCGACGACGTCGACCTGGCGCCCGCGGACGAGCGGCGGCTCTGTGAGGAGCACGGCGAGTGGCTGTTCGTCACCGGCTTCCCGGCATCGAAGCGGCCCTTCTACACGCACCCTGAGCCGGGGCGGCCGGAGTTCACGAACTCGTTCGACCTGCTCTTTCGCGGGATGGAGATCGTCACCGGCGGCCAGCGGCTGCACCGCTACGAGGATTACGTGGCCGCCCTCGGCGGCGACACCGAGCCGTACGAGGGCTACCTGCAGGCGTTCAGGTACGGGATGCCGCCGCACGGCGGTTTCGCGTTAGGGCTCGAGCGCTGGACGGCGCGGCTTGTCGGCGCCAAGAACGTGCGCGAGACGACGCTCTTCCCGCGTGACCGGAGTCGCCTTACGCCCTGAGCGAGATCACGAACGCATCGTCGAAGCCCTGCGCGCGCGCGGTCTCGACGAGGTCGCGCGGCGGGTCGTTGTCGATCGAGAGCGCCATCAGCGCCTTGCCGCCGCGGTTCGTGCGGGAAACGGCCATGTTCGCGATGTTCACGCCTGCTTCGCCGAAGAGCGTCCCCACGCGGCCGATCACGCCCGGGACGTCGTCGTAGCGGAAGAAGACCATCAGCGGCGCGAGCTCCATCTCGAGCTCGAACCCGAGCGCGCTGACGAGCCACTGGCGGTTGTCGTTGCCGATGGTCGTGCCGGCGACTCGCACCTGGTCGCCGTTCGAGCGCACCTCGACGCGGACGAGGTTCGTGAAGTCGCGGCTCGCCCGGCGGCTCTCCTCGAGCACCTCGATCCCGCGCTCCGCGGCGATCACCGGGGCGTTGACGTAGTTGACCGGTTGCTCGGAGCGGCCCTGAAAGGCGCCGTTCAGCGCGGCGACGGTCAGGAGGCGCGTGTCGTAGCCGGCGAGCGCGCCGTAGTACGAAAGCGTGATTCGCTCGGCGCGGCCTTCGGCCAGGTCCAGCGCGAGCCGGCCGAGCTTCGCAGCGAGCGGGATGTACGGCCCGAGCAGCTCGAGGTCCTCGGCGCGGATCGCGGGGATGTTGACGGCGTTCGTGACCACGGCTCCCTCGAGGGCGGCGGCGACCTGCTCCGCGACGATCACGCCGGCCCGATCCTGGGCCTCCTCGGTCGAGGCGGCGAGGTGCGGGGTCGCAACGACGTTGTCCAGCTCCAGCAGCGGGCCCGAGTACGGCTCCTCGCAGTAGACGTCGAGCGCGGCGGCGGCGATGCGGCCCGAGCGGAGCGCCTCGGCGAGCGCATCCTCGTCGACGAGCTCGCCGCGGGCGGCGTTGATCACGCGCGCGCCCTCGGGAAGCTTGTCGATCGCGTTGCGGTCGAGGAAGCCGCGGGTCTCGCCGGTCAGCGGGAGGTGGAGCGTCAGGAACTCGGCGGCGCGCAGGACGCCGTCCGGAGTCTCGCCGCGCTCGACGCCGAGCTCGCGGAAGCGCTCCTTCGCGACGAACGGGTCGAAGGCCACGACGCGCATCCCGAGGCCGAGCGCGCGGCGGGCGACCTGCTGGCCGATGCGGCCGAAGCCGAGGACGCCCAGCGTCTTGCCTTCGAGCTCGATCCCGCCCCAGGTCGAGCGCTCCCACCGGCCCTGCTTGAGCGCAGCGTGGGCCTGCGGGATGTTGCGCGCCAGCGCGACCAGGAGGCCGATCGTGTGCTCCGCCGCCGAGGTGACCGTCGACTCGGGCGCATTCGCGACGACGATCCCGCGGCGCGTAGCCGCGTCGACGTCGACATTGTCCACCCCCACTCCCGCACGGCCGATCACCTTGAGGCGCTCGGCGCGCTCGAGCACGTCCGCGGTCAGCTTCGTCGCCGAGCGGATCACGATCGCGTCGTAGCCGCCGATCTTCGCGTCGAGATCGCCGTTCGCGTCGACGTCGACGTCGAAGCGCTCGCGGAGAAAGTCGATTCCCGCCTCCGCGATCGATTCTCGAACGAGGACTCGCGGCCGGTTCAAACGGGTGTGTGCTCGAACGCCTCGAGCGCGCGGGTGACGGCGACGCCGCGCTCGACGTCGGCGCCGAGCTCGACAAGCGCCAGCTCGACCGCTGCCAGCGCGGTGGTGATGTCGAAGACGTCGTAGTAGCCGATGTGGCCGATGCGGAAGATCCTCCCCTTCAGCTCGCCCTGGCCCGGCGCGAGCGTGACGCCGTGGCGATCGCGGAGGAGCAGCACGAGCTCGTCGGAGTCGATCCCCTCGGGAGCGCGAACGGCGGTGACGACCGCCGAGCTGTCGTCGTCGGGCGAGAAGAGCTCGAGGCCCATCGCCTTGACGCCTTCGCGGCAGGCGCGGCCGAGGCGGACGTGGCGCTCGAAGGCCGCGTCGAGGCCCTGGTCGAGGATCAGCCCGAGCGCGACGTTCAGTCCGGCGACGAGCGAGACGGGCGGCGTGACCGGGGCGTCGAGGGTCGACTGGCCCTTCCGCGTGATCTCCCAGTCGAAGTAGAAGCTCGGGGAGGTCGCGGTTGCGCTCTTCTGCCAGGCCGCCTCGGAAGCGGAGACCATAGCCAGGCCGGGCGGCGTCATCAGCGCCTTCTGCGCGCCCGCGGCGACCACGTCGATTCCCCATGCCTCGGTCTCGAGCGGAACGGCGCCGAGGCTCGAGATCGCGTCGACGACGCTGAGCGCGCCGGCGTCGTGGGCGGCCGCTGCCAGCGGCTGGAGATCGGCGACGACACCGGTCGACGTCTCGGATTGCGTCAGGAAGACCGTCGTGGCGGAGCGCTCGCTCAGACGCTCGGCGACATCGTCGGGAGATGGGATCTCGCCCCAGGCATACCGGAGGTGGTCGACTTCGGCGCCGTAGGCCCGCGCCAGCTTCGTCCAACGCTCGCCGAAGTAGCCAGCGGAGACGACGAGCACGGGCTCATCGGGTGAGCAGAGGTTCGCGACGGCAGACTCCATCGCGCCGGTGCCGGAAGCGCCGAAGAGGAGCACCTCGGCATCGGTGCGGAAGACCTCGCGCAGGCGTCCGAGGCATTCGGCGTAAAGCTTCTTGTAGTCGGGCCCTCGGTGGTGGATCACGGGCTGCGCGATTGCCGCGAGCACCTCGGGCGGTGCCGGGGTCGGGCCGGGCGTCATCAGGTAGCGCTTCTCCAACACGCTCCCGAGAGTACTACCGGGACCGGTTAGGGCAGCGCGCTGGTTGGGTCGACCGCCGCGCCGCGGAGCCGGACCTCGAAGTGGAGGTGCGGGCCGGTGGCGTCACCCGTCGAGCCGACGAGACCAAGGCGAGTGCCAGTGTCGACCAGCATGCCGCGCCGGACCTCGATCTTCGAGAGGTGGGCGTAGAGCGTGCGGACGCCGTCGCTGTGGAGGACGACGACGAGCTTGCCCCAGCCGCCGCTCGCGAAGCCGGCGGAAACGACGCGGCCCGACGCCGCTGCCTGGATCGGCGTGCCCCGGGGCGCGATCAGGTCGAGGCCGGCGTGGAACCGGTTCCCGCGGGGGCCGAACGAATCCCCGATCGGCGCCTGGAGCGGCCAGGCCAGGGAGATCGGGCACGTCGCCGGGGGCCTGCGGAGCGCGGCGATCGTCGTGACGCCGGCGACGCCGTCCACCGAGAGGCCGGCCCACCGCTGGAAGCCTCTGAGCGCTTTCTCCGTGTGCATGCCGAGGCCGCCGTCGATCGTCGACGACGGAAAGCCGTGCCACGCGAGCAGGAACTGGAGGGCGGCAACGTCCCAGCCGGCTGCGCCTCGGGTCAGTGGGCGGCTGCCGAGCAGGTGGCTGCCGTAGCGGCCGAGCGCGCGGCGGGTGCGGGCGTCCGAGATTCCGGTTTCGGCGAGCCCCGTGCGGTGCTGGAAGCGCTTGACCGCGGCCGCGGTTGCCGGGCCGGTGACCCCGTCAATCGTGCCGGCGTAGAGCCCGCGTGCGCGAAGGGCGACCTGCAGAGCGGCGATTCCGGCGTTACCGGAGGCCGCCGCTGCGGGCGCGAAGACAAGCGCAGCGACGACGAGCAAAAGAGCAGCAAACCTGAGGCGGCAGGCACGCATACCAATCCTGTTTTCGGATGGAAGTCGTATTGACTTGAACTTAGACGCTCATGCACGGCAATGAGTCAGTACGGGCGACGGATCGGTTCCCGTTCGCAGCCGGCGCGGCCTGTGGAGGAAGATTCACAAAGCCGGCGCGAACGCGTCACAAACGCGTGCGGGTTTGGCCGCTAACCTCGATTTTCCCCCGGGTGGGAGGGGGTTTGGGATGGGTCCCGCCCTCGGCGCGGACCTCAGGCGTTCAGCTTCTCGCGCACCCGGTCGTTGACGACTTTCGGGTTCGCCTTGCCGCCCGTCTCCTTCATCACCTGCCCGACGAAGAATCCGAGCAGCCCTTCCTTGCCCCCGCGGTATGCATCGACCTGCGGCTGGTTCTCACCGAGGATCCGGTCGATCACCGGGTCGAGCTCGCTCACGTCCGCAATCGCCGCCTCCGCCAGGTACCGCTCCGCCGAGAACCCCTTCGACCCGCTCGCCGCGAGCGCCTCGGTGAAGGCCGCGCGCGGAATGTCGCCCCGCGCCGCGATCACCTTGCCGAGCTCCTCCGCGTTGACGGCAGCCGGGTCGATCCCGGTCGCCGCGAGCTCGTTCATCACGACGTTCGCGACCGGCTCGCGCTCGCCCGGGATCCGCGAGTAGAGCTCGTCGCGCCCACTCGTCACGAGACCTTCGGCCAGCGTGAAGCCGACCTCCGCCTCGAGGCGCCGGATCCGCTCCGCTGGAGACTCGGGCAGCTCGCCGCGCAGCCGCTTGACCAGCTCGCGGTCGGGCTCGAGGGGCACGAGATCCGGCTCCGGGAAGTACCGGTAGTCCTGGGCCTCCTCCTTCGAGCGCAACGGCGGCGCCGCCTCGTTGCCGGGGTCGAAATGCAGTGTCTCCTGGTCGACCGTGCCGCCCGACTCGTAGATCTCGACCTGGCGCCGGATCTCCCGCTCGATCCCCTTCGCGGCGAAATTGAAGGAGTTCATGTTCTTCAGCTCGGTGCGAGTCCGAAACGCGGTCTCCCCCGCCTCGCGGACCGAGACGTTCACGTCGAAGCGCATCGACCCCTTCTCCATCTCCGCGTCGGAGATCCCCAGCTCGACCACGGTCTGCCGCAGGAGCTGCAGGAAGCGCTTCGCCTGCTCGGCGGAGCGGAGGTCCGGCGCGGTCACGATCTCGACCAGCGGCGTCCCCGCCCGGTTGAAGTCGACCAGCGAGCTTTCGGCGCCGTGGATCCGTCCCTCGGCACCCCCGACGTGGACGGTCTTCGCCGCGTCCTCCTCCAGATGCGCGCGGACGATCCCGACCTCGCTGTCGCCGTCCGGCCCGGGAACGACCACGCGGCCGTCCACGCAGAGCGGCTCGTCGTACTGCGAGATCTGGTAGCCCTTCGGGTTGTCCGGGTAGAAGTAGTTCTTGCGGTGGAAGATCGCGCGCTCGGCGATCGTGCATCCGAGCGCGAGCCCGAGCTTGATCGTCCAGTCGATCGCGCGCTCGTTCGGCACCGGCAGCGCACCGGGATGCGCGAGACAGACGGGACACGTGCGCGTGTTCGGCTCGCCGCCGAACGTGTTCTCGCAGCGACAGAACATCTTCGTCTTCGTCTTCAGCTGGACGTGGATCTCGAGGCCGATGACGGGCTCCCAGTCACGCATGGTCGAGCAGCTCCTTCGCCTTCAGCAGCGGCACCTCGATGTCGCCGCGCACCTCGATCACCGCGAGGTACTCCTCGAGTGCGCCGTGCATGCGGATGACGCAGAGCTCGCGCTCACCCGCTTCGAGCGACAGGCGCACGTCGCCGAGCTGCACCGCGCGGGAGCCGTCGAGCACCCGCGGACGCTGGCCGAACACGCGCTCGACGGCGAGGACGAAGTCCGCCGCGCGGTCGACGATCGTCTTCCTCACC
>DATDFL010000060.1:0-38876 GCA_036522595.1 Gaiellaceae bacterium | reverse complement strand
CCGTGCCAGACACTTCATAGAGGTATGAGATGAGCACGCCCGTGATGGTCACCGTCACCGTCGACGGGCGGGAGGTTCGGGTTCCCACGGGCACCGGGCTCGTCGAGGCGGCCCTCGCGGCCGGGATCGAGATTCCCGTGTTCTGCTACGAGCCCCGGCTCGGCCCGGCGATCGGCGCCTGCCGCATGTGCCTCTGCGAGATCGAGGGCATGCCGAAACTTCAGGCCGCCTGCACGCTGACCGCGACCGACGGGATGATCGTCCGCACGGCGCAGACCTCCGAGCGCGCCGCCGAGGGCCAGGAAGCAACGCTCGAGTTCATCCTCGTCAACCACCCGCTCGACTGCCCGGTCTGCGACAAGGGCGGCGAGTGCCCGCTCCAGGACCTCACGTTCCGCTGGGGCCCCGGCAACACGCGCATGACCTTTCCGAAGCGCACCCTCGAGAAGCCGATTCCGATCTCGCCGGCGATCGCCCTCGACCGCGAGCGCTGCATCCTCTGCTACCGCTGCACGCGCTTCTCCGAGAGCGTCGCCGAGGACGGCCAGCTCGTGGCGCTCAACCGGGGCGCCCAGTCCGTCATCGCGACGTTCGAGGACGAGCCCTACCGCGCGCCATTCTCCGGGAACGTGATCGAGCTCTGCCCGGTCGGCGCGCTCACCTCGACCCAGTACCGGTTCGAGGCGCGGCCGTGGGAGATCCAGAATGTCCCGACGGTCTGCGGGATGTGCCCGGTCGGCTGCAACATCCAGGCGACGACGCGCGAGGGCAAGGTCAAGAGAATCCTCTCGCGCAACCACCCGGAGGTCGACGAGGGCTGGCTCTGCGACAAGGGCCGCTTCGCCTTCACCCACCTGCGCGCCCGCGATCGAATCAGCGACCCGCTGAAGCGCGTTCGCCGCCGCGGCTTCGACGTCCTCTCCTGGGACGACGCTCTCGACGAGGCCGCGGAGCTCCTCGAGCAGGCGCAGGGCCGGATCGTGACCGCGCTCTCCGGCTCGGAGACCGTGGAGCAGGCCTACGCCCTCGGCCGGCTGATGCGCGCGGGCCTCGGCGCGCACACGGCCGTGCTCCCGGAAGAGACCAGCCCCGCGCTCGATGCGTTCCGGCTACCGCTCGCTGCGATCCGCGACGCGGAGCTCGTCGTCGTCCTGGGCGACGAGCCGGTCGCCGAGCGAGCCCCCATCGTCGACCTCTGGATCAAGGCAGCGCGCCGCCAGGGAGCCGGCGTCCAACGCTCCGGAGAGACCTGCAGCGCGCTCGCCGACAAGAGCAACGCGCTCGGCAAGCGGCTCCGCGAGAGCGAGCGCGCGATCCTGATCTGGTCGGGCGAGGAAGGGGCAGGCGGGGCACATCTCGCCGCGCTGGCCCGCGAGCTCGGGTTCGCCGGCAAGCCCGGGAGCGGCGCCTTCCACCTGCCGTGCACGCCGAACGGCCGCGGGATCGCCGACGCCTGGGCAGCGGCCTCCGACGCCGAGGGCCCGAACCCCGAGCCGATCGGCCTGCTGTTCGTCTCCGGCGACGAAGCGGCGGCCGACCCGAACGTCCGCGCCCTCGCCGAGCGCGCCGAGCGCGTGATCGTCACCGCGATGTTCCACGGCCTCGCGGTCGGCTGGGCCGACCTGGTGCTGCCCGGGACGAGCTACCTCGAGCGCGACGGCACCTACGTCAACCTCGAGGGCCGCCTGCAGCGCCTGCGCCGGGCTGTGATCCCGCCCGCGCCCGACGAGCTCGCCTGGATCTCGCGGCTGGCCGAGCGCTTCGACGTGAACGTCTCGCCGCACGCCTCCGCGGTCTTCGCCGAGGTCTCGGAGCGGATCTACGACGGCCTGC
Organism: Gaiellaceae bacterium; assembly: GCA_036522595.1. Lineage (GTDB taxonomy): Bacteria > Actinomycetota > Thermoleophilia > Gaiellales > Gaiellaceae > AC-32. The sequence continues at coordinate 37,043 of DATDFL010000060.1, read as the reverse complement.
CCTTCGGCGACGTCGGCGAGCAGGCGCTGCTCCGCACGCGCAGCGATGCGCCCAGCCCGGATCTCCCCGAGGAGCCCAGCGCGGAAGGCAAGGGCCTCCGCCTCGTCCGCTACCGGCCGCTCTTCTCGGGCCCCGCGGTCGACCGCGTCCCCGAGCTGCAGTTCCAGCGCCCCGGCGCCGAGATCGAGCTCTCGCCCCAGGACGCCCAGGCCCGCAAGATCGCCAGCGGCGACGCGGTCACCGTCGCGCACAACGGCACGTCGGTTCAGCTCCGCGCCCGCGTCACGAAGAGCCTGCGCGAAGGCGTCGTCCGCATCCCCACAGAGCACGCAGGCGAGCTCGGCGGCAGGGTGGAGGTCAGCAAATGAGCGAGCCCTGGTGGATCTCAGTGATCAAGGGCCTCCTGATCATCAACCTCCTCCTGGGGCTGTTCGCCTACATGACCTGGGTCGAGCGAAAGGTGCTGGCGCGGATGCAGCTTCGCTACGGGCCGAACCGGGTCGGGCCGAAGGGACTCCTCCAGCCGATCGCCGACCTGGTCAAGCTGATCCGCAAGGAGTCGTTCTTCCCGCAGTCCGCCGTCGACGTGCTCTACATCTCGGCGCCCGTGCTCTCGGCGTTCACGGCGCTCGCCGCCTTCAGCGTGATCCCGTTCGGGCCCGGCTGGGTGATCAACGGCTGGCAGGTCAACGGCGAGATCGCGAACCTTTCGATTTCGCTCGTCGTGATCTTCGCGCTCGGCTCGCTCGGGATCTACGGCTTCATCGTCGGGGGCTGGGCGTCAGACTCCAAGTATTCGCTGCTCGGCTCGATGCGGACCTGCGCGCAGATGGTCTCGTACGAGGTGTCGCTCACCTTCGCCGTGCTCGGCGTCGTGCTGATGGGGCAGTCGCTCTCACTCGTGGACATCGTCCACAAGCAAGCGGCGACCTTCTGGTTCTTCGGGCCGCAGTTCGTGGGGCTCGTGGTGTTCTTCATCGCCGGAGTGGCCGAGACGAACCGGCCGCCCTTCGACCTTCCGGAGGCCGACACCGAGCTCGTCGCCGGCTACCACACCGAGTACAGCGGCATGCGCTTCGGCCTCTTCCAGATGGGCGAGTACGTGAACATGATCACGCTCTCGGCGCTCGCCGTGACGCTGTTCTTCGGCGGGTGGTACGGGCCGTGGTCGCCACTCGGGCCGCTCTGGTTCATCTTGAAGCTCCTCGCGATCCTCTTCCTGTTCCTCTGGCTGCGCGCGACGCTGCCGCGACTCCGCTACGACCAGCTGATGCGGCTCGGCTGGAAGGTGCTCCTGCCCGTGGCGACGATCAACGCGGTCGTGACCGCGGCACTTGTGGTGGCGCTCTAATGGCCAGAGGGAACCCACTCGACAGCGTCAAAGGCTTCGGGGTCACCTTCAAGCAGATCTTCAAGAAGCCGATCACGCAGCAGTACCCGGAGTACAAGCGCCCGGTGTACCCGCGCTTCCGCGGGCGCCACCGGCTCCACACGCACGAGAACGGGCTCGAGAAGTGCGTCGGCTGCTCTCTGTGCGCCGCGGCCTGCCCCGCCGACTGCATCCGCGTCGTCGCGGCCGAGAACACCGCCGACAACCGGGTCTCGGCAGGCGAGCGCTATGCGCGGATCTACGAGATCAACATGAGCCGCTGCATCTTCTGCGGCTACTGCGAGCTCGCGTGCCCGTTCGACGCGATCACGCTCGGCAACGAGTACGAGATCTCGGAGTACTCGCGCGACGACCTGATCTACACGAAGGACATGTTGCTCGCGGAGCCGATCAAGAAGGTGCCCGTCGCCGACCGCGACCTCTTCGACACCCCGATCCCGTACTACAAGGACCACTCGTGATCCTTGCGGCGTTCTCGGCGGGGAACGCCCTCGTCTGGATCGTCTGGGTGCTCGCCGCGTTTGCCTGCCTCGGCACCGGGATCGCGGTTATCTCCTTCTCGAACCCCTTCTACTCGGCGCTCTCGCTGATCGGGAACCTCGCTTCGCTCGCGGTGCTGTACCTGCTGCTCTCGGCGGAGTTCGTCGCCGCGGCGCAGGTGCTCGTCTACGCAGGCGCGGTCATGGTCATGTTCCTGTTCGTCATCGCCTACCTCGGCGGTCGCGCCGACGCACCCTGGGCCGGAGGGCCGAGCTGGCAAGCCCTCGGAGCGGTGGGCGCTTCGGCCGCGCTGCTCGTCGAGGTGATCGTCGTCATCGGGCTCAAGTCGAGCGGCCGGCTCTCGCATTCGGCGCATGTCGACGGCTTCTACGGAAGGCCTTACGAGATCGGACGGCTCTTCCTGACCGACCATCTGCTCGCGTTCGAGATCACCTCGATCGTGCTGCTGATCGCGGCGGTCGGCGGCGTGATCCTCGGCAGCCACTCGCGCGAGGCGGCCGAGTGAACGGGCCGGACGCGGTCTGGTACCTCTGCGTCGCCGCCTTCCTGTTCTTCACGGGAGCGCTGGGCGTGCTCATCCGCCGCAGCCCGCTGATCGTGCTGCTCTCCCTCGAGATCATGCTCAACGGCGCAAACCTCGCCCTGATCGCGTTCGCGCGCCAGCACGGGCGTGAGGACGGCCAGATCTTCGCGCTGGCGGTGATGGCCGTGGCGGCCTCCGAGGTCGTGGTCGGGCTCGGGTTGATCGTCGCGATGGCAAGGCGCCGGCTCGACCTCGACGTGGACAAGCTCAGGACCCTCCGCGGTTGATCGCCGCCGGCTGGATCTGCCTGTTCGCGCCGCTGGGCGCGGCGATCGCGATCACGCTCGCGGGGCAGCGGCTCTCGCGCCGCGGAGCGGGCTACGTCGCGACGACGTCGGTCGCAATCTCGTTCGTCGCCGCGCTGGTGAGCTTCGCGGGCCTGCTCGGCGACCAGCCGTCTCAGCGCTACCACCCGTCGACGCTCTGGCGCTGGCTGACCGCCGGCCCGTACGACTTCGGCCTGCGCATCACCGTCGACCCGCTGTCGGTGTTCATGATGCTCGTGGTCGCCGGGGTCGGGTTCCTGATCGTCTGGTACTCGATCGGCTACATGGACGGCGACGACGAAGAGCGCCGCTACTTCGCGTACATGGCGCTGTTCGTCTTCTCGATGCTGCTGCTCGTGCAGGGCGGCAACCTGCTGATGCTGCTCTCCGGCTGGGGGCTCGTGGGCCTCTCGTCCTACCTACTTATCGGCTTCTGGCACGAGCGCCCTACGGCGGTCGCCGCGGCCAAGAAGGCATTCGTGATGAACGCGATCGGCGACGCGACGATGGCGATCTCGCTCTTCCTGCTGATCCAGCGCACGGGCTCGCTCGATTTCGAGCAGGTCTTCACGCACCACTTCAGCGGCTGGGCGGCCAACCTGATCGCGCTCGGCCTGCTGGGAGGCGCCGTGGCGAAGTCGGCCCAGCTGCCGCTCCAAACGTGGCTTCCCGACGCCATGGAGGGCCCGACCCCGGTCAGCGCGCTCATCCACGCGGCGACGATGGTCACGGCCGGCGTCTACCTCATCGTGCGCACCCACACCCTCTTCGAGATGGCACCGCGGGTCGAGGAGCTGGCAGCCGGGCTCGGTGCGGCGACGCTGCTCGTGGCCGGGCTGATCGCCCTCGTCCAGACCGACATCAAGCGGGTCATCGCCTACTCGACAATGTCGCAGATCGGCTACATGTTCCTCGCCGTTGGCCTCGGCGCCTACGCGAACGGGATGTTCCACCTGATGACGCACGCCTTCTTCAAGGCGCTCCTCTTCATGGCGGCCGGGATCGTGATCCACGCGCTTGCGGGCGAGCAGGACCTGCGGAAGATGGGCGGGCTGCGGAAGTTCCTGCCCCGGACGTACTGGGCCTTCGTGGTCGGTGCGCTAGCGCTCGCCGGGGTGCCGCCGTTCTCGGGGTTCTTCTCGAAGGATTCGATCCTCGCGGCCGCGCTCGCTCACGGCTGGTACGGCCAGATCCTCTGGGTGGCCGGGATGGTCGGCGCGTTCCTGACCGGGCTCTACACGTTCCGGATGCTCTTCATGGCGTTCTGGGGCGAGCCGTCGCCCTTCGTCCGTGAGCACTTCCACGCGTTGAAGCGCGACGTGGTCGGCATCTCGCTCGCGGTGCCCGTCGGCGTGCTGGCCGTGCTGGCCGCGCTCGGAGGGTGGCTCCAGTTCGCGGGGATCTGGACGCCGGTCTCGAACTGGCTCGAGCCCGTCGCGCCCGCGCTCGTCGACGCGTCGAGCCTCCAGGAGGCTGCGTCGAGCGCGATCGCGGTCGTGCTCGGAATCGCCGGGATCGTCGCCGCCTGGTGGATCTACGCAGCAAGACGCGCCGAGGCCCCCGCTTCGGTGGCCCTCTTCGAGCGGAAGTTCTACTTCGACGAGCTCTACGACGTGCTCTTCTACCGGCCGGCCGTGCTGATGGCGCGCGGGCTGCTGGCGCTGGTCGAACGGCCGCTCGTGTTCGGCTCCGTGAGGGGCATCTCCGGAGCGATCCGCGGCCTCGGCTCGGAGACGCGCGCGCTGCAGACCGGCCTCGTCCGCACCTACGCCCTCGCGATCGCCGCGAGCCTCGCGGTAGTGACGGTCGTCTTCGTGGTGGTCCGGTAATGCAGTGGCTCGCAACCGCGCTGATCCTGCTGCCGGTCGGCGGCGCGATCGTCATCTGGATCCTCCCGCTGCGGCCTTTCGCGGTCGGCGCAACCGCGTTTCTCATCTCGCTCGCCGAGGTCGCGCTCTGGATCGACTCCGTCGCTCGGTTCGACTTCTCGAGACCCGGCCTGCAGCTGGACCAGCGCACGAGCTGGTTCTCCGACCTGCACGTCTCCTACCACGTCGGCTTCTTCGGCTTCTCCCTGTGGCTGACCGGGCTGGCGGTCGTCGTGATGGCCGCGGCGATCGGCTACGCGTTCTGGGCCGGACGCGAGCGGCCGCGCGCCTACTACGGGCTGATGCTGCTGCTGACCGGCGCCCTGGTGGGCGTCTTCGCGGCCCAGGACCTCCTGTTGTTCTACGTCTTCTGGGAGGCGATGCTGATCCCGCTGTACGTGCTGGTCGGCGTCTGGGGCGGAGCGGGGCGGCTGCGCGCAACGCTGATGTTCGTCATCTACACGATGGCGGGCTCGCTCCTGATGCTGGCCTCGGTGATCGTGCTGGGGCTCTCCCAGGGCACCTTCGATCTCGTCGGCTCGGGGACGAACGGAAGCGACTGGATCTTCCTCGGCTTCGTGGCGGCCTTCGCGGTCAAGGCGCCGCTCTTCCCGCTGCACGCCTGGCTGCCGGAGGCCTACCGCGAGTCGTCGCCGGAGGTGGCGGCGGTGCTGAGCGGGGTGGTGTCGAAGGCTGCTGCGTACGGCTTCCTGCGGATCGCGATCTCGAAGTTCCCTGGGCCGACCTCGGACTTCCGGATACCCATCCTGGTACTGGCGGGCTGCGGGCTCATTTACGGCTCGCTGCTGGCCTTCCGCGCACCGGATCTGCGCGGGGTGATCGCCTACTCGAGCCTCGCGCAGCTCGGGCTGATCACGTTCGGGCTCTTCGCCGTCAACGACCTCGGGCTCAACGGCGCGGTGCTGCAGATGGTCAACCACGGGCTGATCTCGGCAACGCTGTTCCTGCTCGCAGGCGGGATCGAGCGGCGTGCGGCGACCGGTGAGCTCGCGCGGCTCGGCGGGATGGCTCGCGGGAGGCCTGCGCTCGCGACCGTGCTGATGACAACGGGGATCATCGCCCTCGCGGTGCCCGGCTCGACCGCGTTCGCGGGCGAGTTCGCGATCCTCGCCGGCGTCTTCCGGACCGGTTGGGCCTGGGCGGTAATCGGCTGCGTCGCGATCGTCCTCGCCGCGATGTACATGCTGCGGCTGATCTCCGCGGTGCTGCACGTCGACCCGGGGCCGTCGGTCACCGACGCCGCTCTGGACCTGCGACCTGCCGAGCTGGGGATCCTCGTCCCGCTCGTCGCCTGCCTGCTCGTCCTCTCGGCGTGGCCCGCGGCGATCACCGACCGTTCGTTCGGCAACTCGCCCTCCACGGCCGTGAGCGAGGAGCTGCGGTGATCTCGACTCCCCACGTCGACTGGTTCGCGCTCTCGCCGGTGCTCGCGCTGCTCGGCGCCGGCGCGGTCTCGCTGCTCGGGGCGGTGCTCGTGCCCCAGCGCGCTCGGCGACCGTTCGGCGCGACCGCCTGCGCGTTCGGCTTCGCAGGCGCGATCGTCGCCGCGGCACTGCTCTACGGCTTCTCCGCTGACGCCCACGGCATCATCGGCGATGCCGTTCAGCGCGATCGGCTTGGTGCGCTCGCCGAGATGATCATCGGCGGCGGCGGGTTCCTCGCGGTCTGGGCGTCGGCGTCGGAGCCGATGTCCGATGACCACATCGGGGAGTACTACGCGCTGCTCGCGTGGGCCGGTGCCGGGATGGCGTTCCTGACGACGGCGAGCACGCTGATGACGCTCTTCCTGGGGCTCGAGTGGTTCTCGATCAGCCTCTACATCCTCTGCGCGATCGACGGACGGCTGGCGGGCTCCCTGGAGGCGGGCCTGAAGTACCTGATCGTCGGGGGCTTCGGGTCGGCGATGCTGCTCTTCGGCTCGGCGTTGGTGTACGGATCGACGGGTGCGCTGCGCTTCGGCGAGATCGCGCACGCTGTCGCGGCTCAGCACCTCTCGCACGACGCGCTGCTGGTCACCGGGCTCGCGCTCGTGATCGGCGGGCTCGGGTTCAAGGCGTCGGCGGCGCCGTTCCACATGTGGACGCCGGACGTCTACGAGGGCGCCCCGACACCGGTGACGGCGTTCATGTCGGCGGCGACGAAGACGGCGGCTCTGGTGCTGATGCTGCGGATCTTCGTCACGGCGTTCCCGCAGGAGGCGCGGCTCTGGACCGTGGCTCTGGCCGTGGTCGCGTGTGCCTCGCTCGCGGTGGGGAACCTTGCGGCTCTCGTGCAGCGCGGCGTCAAGCGCATGCTCGCGTACTCGTCGATTTCGCACGCGGGGTTCATGCTGATTGCGATCGCCTCGAACAACGCGCTTGGCGGGCGGGCGCTTTTGTACTACCTCATCCCGTACTCGGCGATGTCGGTCGGGTCGTTCGCGGTCGTCGCGGCACGGGAGCGGGAGCTCAACGCGTCGGTGACCGTGGAGAACCTCGCCGGGTTCGGCTGGGAGCGGCCGCTGCTCGGGATCTCGCTGTCGGTGTTCATGCTCGGGTTCGCGGGGTTCCCGCTGACCGGGGGGTTCGTCGGCAAGTTCTACGTGTTCGCGGCGGCGTACAAGCACGGCTGGATCTGGCTCGTGATCGTCGGGGTCGCCGCGACAGCGGTGAGCCTCTACTACTACCTAGGCGTTGTTCGATCACTGTTCATGCGCCCGTCCGCGGAGCTGCAGTTGGCGCCGGTCGCAGGCGGGTCACCGCCACCGGAGCGGCTCCTGCAGACGGGGGTTGCGCTGGCGCTCGCCGTGACCGTCGGCTCGTTCTTCGCGGTTCAGCCGCTGATCGAAGGCGCGCGGCACGCAGCGAGCGCGATCTTCTAGCGCCTCGGCGGAAAGTCACACAATCGGCACAGTCCCGTCACACACGCGTGCGTGCCGCGCCGGTACCCTCCCAAACCCCCACCCACCCAGGGGGCGCGCGGGCGCGCGCGTGTGAACCTAGTTACGGCGTAGCTCGCCGACGAGGCCCGCGATTGCCTGGGCGCAGAAGATCCCGAGGCACGCGACCACAGCTGATCGCGCCAGCGCGGGAACCGTCCCCTCGGCAAGCGCGGGCGCGCGAACCGCAGCTCCGATCACCGTCAAAGCGAGCACGACCCCCCACAGCCACGCCTGCATCCGGCCGCCTCCGCGCTCGAGCGCCTCGCCGTATGCCCCGAGCCCAGTCGCAGCCACAGCGGGCACCGCAGCCAGCAACGCGTAGAACGCGACCCCGTGCATGCCTGCCCCGTCCGCCGCAGCGGCCGCCACCACGAGCACGACCGGAATCCACCGAGCCATGGCCCGACGTTCGCCATCGGAACCCGTCCTCCTGCGGTTACGCTGCCGCCTCCCGTGGGAAAGGAGCGCGAATGCCAGACGTACCGCTGACATGGCTCGGCCACGCGAGCTTCCGGCTGGACACACCCGGAGGCAAGCGCATCTACATCGACCCCTTCCTGGCCGGCAACCCGAAGTGCCCTGAATCGGAGCAGGAGCCCGAGCGGGTCGACGTGATCGCGCTCACGCACGGGCACGGCGACCACGTCGGCGACACGGTCGAGCTGAGCAAGAAGTTCGAGCCCGAGATCGTCGCGATGATCGAGCTGAAGACGTGGCTTGGCCAGCAGGGCGCCAAGATCAACGAGATGCCCGGTATCAACAAAGGCGGCACAGTTGAGGCCGGTGGTGCGCGCTTCACCCTCGTCAACGCGTTTCACTCGAGCGCATCGGACGACGGCGACTACCTCGGCGAGGCTGCGGGGCTCGTGGTCGGGCTCGAGAACGACACGACGATCTACTTCGCCGGCGACACCTGTGTGTTCAGCGACATGCAGCTGATCGGCCGCATCTACTCGCCGGATGTCGCCGTGCTCCCAATCGGCGGCTGGTTCACGATGGACCCGCGAGAGGCCGGCGTCGCCCTCGAGCTGCTCGGGACGAAGCGCTGCCTTCCGTGCCACTACGGCACCTTCCCGGTGCTCACCGGCACTCCGGACGAGCTGCGCCGGCAGGCGCCCGGAGTCGACGTGATCGCGATCGAGCCAGGCGAGACGGTCACGGTTTGAGAGAGCGCTGGTTCGGAGCCACCGGCCGGCGCGTTCCGGAAATCGCAATCGAGGGGGAGCTTGACCTCGACGAGGCCCTTGTCCTCGACGACGTCTCCGACGAGACCGTGCTGAAGACCGCACACGAGGAAGGCCGTCCTGTCGTCGTCCGCGCGCAGTCGCCAGAGGACGTCAAAGCTGCGCTCGCCCGCCCCGAGGTCGCCTCGGTGCTCGTCCCGGAGGCCAAGCGCGAGCTGCTCGACCTCGATCTCACGGAGCTCACGTATGGCTAGACCGATCGTCGCGACGTACTCGATCGCGGCCTGCGACCCCCAGGCGAAGCAGTGGGGCGTCGCCACGCAGTCGAAGTTCCTCGGCGTCGGCTCGGTCGTGCCCTGGGCCCAGCCTGGCGTGGGTGCGATCGCGACTCAGGCGTACGCGAACCCGCGCTACGGGCCGGACGGTCTGGCGCTGCTACGCGAGGGGCTGAGCGCGGACGAGGTCGTCCAGCGCCTCACCGCCGCCGACGAGGGACGCGACCACCGTCAGGTCGGCGTCGTCGACCGAGACGGCCGGGCCGCCACCTACACCGGAGCCGAGTGCATGGAGTGGGCCGGCGGCCGCACAGGCAAATGCTACGCGGCGCAGGGAAACATCCTCGTCTCCGAGGCGACGGTCGATGCCATGGCAGAAACCTTCGAGGGCTCGTCCGGTGCGCTGGCCGAACGGCTGCTCGACTGCCTCGACGCCGCCCAGGCAGCGGGAGGCGACCGCCGCGGGCAGCAATCGTCCGCGCTCCTCGTGGTCGAGCGCAACGGCGGCTACGCGGGCCTCTCCGACGAGGTCGTCGACCTGCGCGTCGACGAGCACCCGCGCCCGCTCGAGGAGCTGCGCCGGATCTACTGGATGCACCAGGCCATCTTCGGCAAGACGCCCGAAGACCAGTGGCTCGACGTCGACGGCGACCTCGGAGCCGAGATGAGCGAACGACTGGGCCGCCTCGGCTACGACGGCGAGCTCGGCGAGGCGCTCTTCAGCTGGGCCGGGAAGGAGAACCTCGAAGAACGCGTTGACGGAGCAGAGCGCGTCGATCCGGTCGTGCTCGAGGAGCTGAGGAGGCAGACATGACGGAGAAGGGCTACGGAATCGCGCGGATCGATGACCTCGAATCGTTCCCGATCCCGGAGCAGCAGGGCCTGACGTGGCGGCCGGTTCGCCGTCACTTCGGCATCAGCTCGTTCGGCGTCAACGCCTACACGGCGACGGAGGCGGGACAGCGGCTGATCGAGGAACATCGAGAGCAGGACGGCCATGACGAGCTCTACGTCGTGCTCGCGGGCCACGCCACGTTCACGCTCGAGGGCGAGGAACACGACGCTCCTGCCGGCACGCTCGTCCACTGCCCGCCGGGAACCTTGCGAGAGGCATTCGCCGCCGAGCCGGGCACGACCGTGCTCGGGATCGGCGCGAAGCCCGGTGAGGCGTATCAAGCGTCGGGCTGGGAGTGGGTGTTCGCCGGCGTCTCGCGACTCGACCAGGGTGACGAGGAGGGCGCGCGCCGCGAGCTCCACGCGGGCATCGCGACCTACCCCGACGCGTGGCAGGGCTACTTCAATCTCGCCTGCATCGAGGCGCGGCTCGGCAACAAGGACGAGGCCCTCACCCAGCTCGAGCGGGCCGCGGAGCTCGAGCGCGAGACCGTCGCGAACTGGGCCGCCGGGGACAACGATTTCGACTCCATCCGGGACGACCCGCGGTTCCTAGCGATCACCGGGCAGGCGAGTGCCGCCGGCTCGAGCTCGTAGCGCCGGGACAGGGTCGGCTTCGGGCCGCGCGACCAACAGCACCGCGCCGTAGCCGGGCTCCGCGACAAGTGAATCGACCAGCAGCTGCAGGCCAAGCGCCAGCGCGAACGCCTTGTGCGCGTGCTCGCCGCCGAACGGGATGAGCTCTTCCTCGCTCGCGAGCCCGGCGATCACATCGCCGTAGGTGACAGCGCCCATCGACGTATCGGCAACGAGTGACGGCCCGCCGGAGCTGGGGATTCCGATCGCGAGCGGGTTCGTGCCGGCAAGCTTCGGCCCGCCTTCGGGGTGCCCCAGCCGCGCGGGCGACGTGGCGGTCAGGACTGCGACGAGGCCCCCGTCCGCCAGCTTGCGAGCCCAGTAGCCGAGCATCCCGGTCGGAAAGCAGCGCTGGGCCACCACGAGTCGCGCTGCGGCGGGCGGGTCAGCGAGCTGCGCCTCGACGATCGCGGCAAGCGTCAGGTAGCCGAGCGACCCGTTCCCGTCCCAGCGCTCGTAGCCGGGTCCCTCGGCGACCCTTTGAGGCCGCGCCGAAGGGTCGAGCTCGAACGGTTTCGTCGCCAGCCATTCGACCCGAGAGAGCCCGTGGCCGCTCTTCCCGCGCGCCTCCGCGTCGAGGAAATGGTCAGCCAGCGTGCTCGCGTCAGCATCGGAGAAACCCAGCCCGGTCAGCGTCTTGAGAACCGACTCACGCACTTACGAAATCCTTACCGACTGCGGCCTCCATTTCCGGCGGGCGCACGTCTTACCGTCTGGTTTCAGTGGGACTCTGGCATTGCGCCAAGTCCCGGGGTCCGCTGGAACCGAAGGGCGCCTCTAGAGGCGCCCTTCGACTACGAGAGGACAGGCAGCGCCTTGACGATGCCGACGCCCTCTTCGCGCCTCGTCGCTGCGAGGGCCTCGGCGAGCGCGGAGAGCGCCTGAGCCGGCTCCGACTCCGGATCGCTCTCGACCAGCGGCTCACCGGCATCGCCCGACTCGCGCAGCCGCGCGTCGAGCGGGATCCGCCCCAGAAGCGGCAGGCCGAGCTGCTCGGCAAGCCGATCCCCGCCGCCCGTTCCGAAGGTCTCGCCGCTCATGTTCTCGACGACGCCGAGCAGGCGCATGTTCGTCTTCTGAGCCATCAGAGCCGCGCGAGCAGCCACCTCCTGCGCCAAGGGCTGCGGAGTCGTGACGATCACCGCCTCGGCCCGCGGCAGGAGCTGGCCCAGCGAGATCGAGACGTCGCCCGTCCCCGGCGGCATGTCGACGACGAGCGTGTCGAGCTCGCCCCAGTGGACGTCGGTCAAGAACTGCTCGAGCGCTCGGTGCAGCATCGGCCCACGCCACATCACGGGCTGATTGTCGTCCAGGAAAAAGCCGATCGACATCAGCTTCAGCTCGCCGCGTACGGGCGGAACGATCATTCGATCGACCGCCACCGGCTTCTGCTGGATGCCCAGCAGGTGCGGGATCGAGTGGCCGTAGACGTCCGCGTCCAGGATCCCGGTGCGCTGGCCGAGCCGCGCGAAGGCCACGGCGAGGTTGGCACTGAGCGTCGACTTGCCGACCCCGCCCTTGCCGCTCGCGATTGCAAGCACGCGTGTCGAGCGGTCGAGCGCGATTCCCTTCGTGCGCTCGGTGACCGAACCGCGGAGACGGGCCGTGAGCGCCGACCGCTCCTCGGGCGTCATCACGTCGAACTCCAGCTGAACGTGCCGCGCGCCAAGCGGAACGAGGGCCTTGGCGACCTGCTCTTCGAAGCTCGCGCGCAGGGGACAGCCGGCGACGGTGAGCGCGATCCCGACCGTGACGTCGTCGCCGTCGACGCGGACGTCACGAACCATGTCCAGCTCGACGACGCTCCGCTTCAGCTCGGGGTCGATGACCTGCTCGAGTGCCTTGAGGATCTCTTCGCGCGAAGCTTCCATCCGCGATTGAGCCTAGCTAAGGAGCTTCTTCAGCTGCGCCGCGTTCCGCGGGGCATAGCCGTTCCAATCGTTGTTGAAGTACGCGTAGACGTCGGCCGACTCGGCCCAGCCCGCGATCCGGCCGGCCCACTCCTCCAGCTCGCGCTCCGAGTAGTTCGAGTAGCGGCCGCGCGTCCCGTGGTGGAAGCGGATGAACGTCCAGTCCGCGGTCAGCTCGTGCGTCTGGAACGGCCTCGTCGGCGTGTCTCCGATTACCAGCGCGACGCCGTGGGCCCGCAAGAGCTCGAAGACCGGCTCGACGAACCAGCTCTCGTGGCGGAACTCGAAGCAATGCCGGCCCGGCGGAAGCAGGTCCAGCGCGTGCGCCAGCCGCTCGTCGTCCCGATGGAACGTTCCCGGTAGCTGCCAGAGCATCGGCCCGAGCTTCGGCGACCCGACGAGCGGACGGATCCGCGAGTAGAAGAGCTCGATGCTCGGCGGCAGGTCGCGCAGCCGCTTGATGTGCGTGACGTAGCGGCTCATCTTCACGGTGAACAGGAACCCGGGCGGGCTTTCCCGGACCCAGTTCGCGACCGCGCTCTCCCGAGGAAGGCGATAGAAGGTGGCGTTCACCTCGACGGTGTCGAAGTGCTGCGCGTAGAAGTCGAGCCAGCGGCGCGGCGGCAGGCGCGGCGGGTAAAAGACGCCGTTGCGCCAGTGCTCGTAGTTCCAGCCTGAGCAGCCGATCCGGATCAACGCGACAGCGCGGCGAACAGCTCTGAAGCGACCTCGGGCGTCGCGGCGGCGACCACGCGCGAGCGACCCTCGATGTCGAGCGGGGCCGCGCCGAAGGGCGGCTCCTCCGGCAGGTCGATCGCCAGGCCTTGCTCCTTGACGAGCAGCTGGGCCGCCGCGATGTCGACGGACCGCGCAGCCTTCAGCGAGCAGACCGCATCGACCCGCCCGGCCGCAAGGTGGCAGAGGGACAGCGCGAGCGAGCCCATGATCCGCAGGCGGTAGGCGACGCCGACCATCTGGGCGGCCTTCTCCGCGACCGAGGACGTGAGCGTCGCCTCGAACGACAGGATCTCGATCTCTTCCTTCGGACCCAGATCGCCGAGGGGCTCTCCGTTGAGCCGGGCACCCCCGCCTCGTACGGCCGTCCACTCCTCCTCGCTGCCGAAGTCGTGGACGTAGCCGAAGACGACGTCGTCCATCGTCTCGCCGTCGGCGACTGCGATCGAGATCGAGAAGAACGGGATCCCGCGCTTGGCATTCAGCGAGCCGTCAATCGGGTCGACGACCACGCGCAGCGGCCCGTCGCCCTGGAGGATGCCCGCTTCCTCGGAGACGATCGTCGCGCCGTCGATTGCGTGCAGGCGCTCGAGAATGACCTTTTCGGCCGCCGCGTCGACGGCCGTCGTCTCGTCGCCCCCGACGCCGTCGCCCACGACGGGCTCGCGCTCCGTGCGCGTGGGCAAGTCGCGGAGGACGCCGCGCACGTCCTCTGTCGCCGCGCGGCAGACGGCGAGCCAGTCCTCGGTCACAGAGGCAGAAACAGAAGGCCCGAGACGAGCTTGGGGTAGAAGTAGGTCGTCTTTTGCGGCATCACGCGGCCCTGCTGGGCCCACGCGTATACGTCTTCGACTCGCGTCGGCCGGACGAGCAGCGCCCCTTCCACGTCACCGGTTTCGACCGATTCGATGGCCTCGTCGACCGAGGCGGTGTACGAGACGCCCTCAGCATCCAGGCCGTCTGCCAGCTCGACGTCGAGCTGGCCTGGTCCGCCCTGGAGCATCTCAACGCCCTGTCGGCGGTAGAGGACACCTCGGGCGCGATCCGGTGGCTCGCCTTCGAGGTCGCCAAGCGCGAGCCTTACGTCCTCGTAAGGAGCTCCTCCGTCAGCCGCAACCCGCTCGAAGAGCCGGTGCGTGGCGAAGATCATCAGGCCGGGATCCTCGAGGCTCACCAGCACGGCTAGCACGTAGGCGCTCTCCGGGGTGCCCGCCTCGTCGTGGTAGGCGAGCGCCGTCTCGTAGCGGTGGTGGCCGTCGGCGATCAGGAGCTGCCGCTCGGCGAAGGCGGCCGAGATCGATGGGTCGGCGGCCAACCGCCAGAGCCGCGCGCGATCAGCTTCGAGATCGGGTGTACCTTCGGGCCGCCCCGCCGGCGGTCCGCCTTCGTAGAGGAAGAAGAGCGGCTCGAGCTGCGCATGCGTCTCGCGGAGGAGCCTCAGCCGTCCTTCCTTTGGCCCGCGGTGCGTCCGCTCGTGCGGAAGAACACCGCGGTCCTCGTATGGCTCGATCTTCAGCGCAGCGACCAGTCCCTCGCGCGTGCGCTCAACTCCGTCCGGGCCAACGTAGTCCTGCGAAAGCCACCAGAACGCGGGCTCGTCGTCTTCGGCCAGGACGCCTTCTGCGCGCCAATCCGACCAGAACCGTCCCGCTTCGGCCTCGTCGTCAGGCAGTGTCAGGTGCACGACGTTGTGTGGGCTGCACGCCCGGAGCTCGTCGCGCTGCTCGGCCGTAATGACGTCGTACGGCGGCGCCACAAGCGCCTCGAGCGGGCCGGCAGGCACGCCGTAGCGAACTGCGCGAAACGGCTTGACTTCGGCCATCGCGGGCCGAGCCTAGCATCCGGTTGCGGGCCTAGACTCGCCCCGTGAGCGCCGCGATTGCCGAGCTGGCCGAAGACCGGGTCGTGGAGGGCGTGTACGCGGTCGCGCGGAAGGAGCGGCGGAGAACGCGGGGCGGCGCGCCGTACCTGGCGCTGGAGCTCGTCGACCCGAGCGGGCGGATCGAGGCGCGAGTCTGGTCGGACGTGGAGCTGCTGGACGGGCGCTTCGGCGAAGGCGACGCCGTGCGGGTGCTCGGGCGGGTCGAGCGGTACCGCGACCGGCTTCAGCTCGACGTTCGCTCGGTCGAGACGGCCGAGGCGGATCCGGCAGACCTCGCGCCGGCGCTGCGGCGAGACGCGGCGGAGCTCGACGGGTTCTTCGAGTTCCTCGCGGGAGAGATCGCACACCCCGGGCTGCGCGGCGTGGTCGGCCGGTTCGTGGCGGACGAGAAGCTGCGGGCGGCGTTGCGCGGGCTGCCCGCCGCCGAGACGCATCATGCGTACGCGGGCGGGCTCCTCGAGCACACGGTCGGCGTGACGACGCTGTGCCGCGAGGCGGCGCAGCTCCATCCGCGGCTACGGTCCGATCTGGTTCTCGCCGCGGCGCTGCTGCACGACGTCGGCCGGACGCTGGAGCTGGAGCGCGGCCCGACCTTCCGCCAGACCGAGGAAGGGCGGCTGCTCGGGCACGTCCACCTCGGCCTGCGGCTGATCGAGGAGCGCGCGACGGGGCTCGACTCCGACGTGCGCGCGGAGCTGCTTCATGCGGTCGCGACCCACCACGAGGCTCGTGCAGCCCGGACCGCCGAGGCCTCGGTGCTCTACCACGCGAACCAGCTCGACGCGGCCGCGGCCACCCGCCCGGTCGAGTAGCGCCGCCCGGGATCAATCGGCACACATCCGGCGCAGATTCGTCACACACGCGTGCACCGAGGCCCGGTACCGTCCCTAACCCCCACCCACCACCCAGGGGCGCGCGCGGGGGCGAGCGCGTGAACCTCTTACGGACGCAGCGCGGCTACGAGGCGCTCGATTTCGTCGCGGAGGCTCCGGACCTCAGCAAGCGGCAGCGCGGCCGGGTCGGGCAGGTTCCAGTCGACGTACCGCTTCCCGGGGAGCACCGGGCACGCGTCGCCGCAGCCCATCGTCACGACGACATCGGCCCACTCGACATCCTCGGGCTCGATCCGCCGCGGGCGGCGCCCGTCCAGCGAGATCCCGACCTCGCGCATCGCCTCGACGACCTGCGGATGCAACTCGCGCTCCGGGCGCGAGCCCGCCGAGCGCGCCTCGCCGCCAAGGCGTTCGTAGAACGCCTGCGCCATCTGCGAGCGGCCTGCGTTCCCGATGCAGACGAAGAAGACGCGCGGGAGCGGGCTCACCACGCAACCGTCCGCTCGGCCGTCGCCAGGATGCCTTCCGGACGCGTCGCCCCGCCCAGCGCGAAGGCGAGCTGCTCCATGGCCTCGGGCACGAGCCGGTAGTGCACCCACGTCCCGCGCTTGCGGGCGACCTCGATCAGGCCCGCCTCGCGCAACACCTTGAGGTGGTGTGAGACCGTCGGCTGCGACAGGCCCAGCCGAAACTCGCAGACACAGACGTCATCCGCTCCGGCGAGCCGATTGACGATCGCAACGCGGGCGGGATCGGCCAGCGCCTTGAACCTCGCGGCGAGCGACTCGGCCAGCTCCGGCCGAAGCGGCGGCGCCCCCGGCGCGCAACACGGCTGCTCCAGAATCTTCAGCTTCTTATTCATCGATAACCATCAATATACTACGGAAGCGAAAGGAGGTCATATGCACTGCTGCGATTGCGATTGCGGTTGCGACTGCGACTGCTGCTAGAGCGAGGAACGGACGTTCAACACGTCGCCGTCGGCGACGACGTACGTCTTGCCCTCGACCCGCTGGAGGCCTCGCCGGGACGCCTCTGCGCGCGAGCCGCTCTCGACGAGGTCGCTCCAGCGGATGACCTCGCACCGGACGAATCCGCGGGCCAGATCCGTGTGCACCGCCGCCGCAGCGTCGAGGGCCGTCGAGCCTCGCCGCAGCGTCCATGCCCGAGCCTCCGTGTCGCCGGCCGTGATGAACGTGATCAGGTCGGCAGCCGCGAAGATCTCGCGCAGGACGGCGTCGAGCGCAGACGGCCCCTCGCGGAACTCGGCGGCCTCGGCCGCCGGCATCTCCCGGAGCTCCGCCTCGAGCTTCAGGTCGATCCCGCCGGCACCGTTCTCGATCACCACGAGCGGCTTCGTCGTCAGGGGTTCCAACTCGGCCGGAAGCGACTCCGGCCATTCCGACAACGGTCGTCCGGCCTCGAGATGGGCGAGCAGACGCTCCAGGGTCGCGAGCTCGTCACGCAGCCGCTGGTCGCCCGATTTCGCCTGGACACGCACGCGCTCCAAACGCTTCTCCACGTGATCTCGGTCGGCGACGAGGAGCTCGAGCAGCAGCGACTCGCGGTCG
The DNA here is from genome assembly GCA_036522595.1 of Gaiellaceae bacterium. GTDB lineage: Bacteria > Actinomycetota > Thermoleophilia > Gaiellales > Gaiellaceae > AC-32. Next base: position 19,574 of record DATDFL010000060.1, on the reverse strand, counting down.
GCAGCCGGATCGCGGGTGCCGGAGAAACCGTCCACGACGGCCAGCAACGCTTCGACCTTGCGCAGGTTGCCGAGCAGTGCCGGCCCCGTGCCCGGGACGTCGGCGAGCTGGACGGTCGCCGGCGTGACCTTCGCCGATGCCTCCACCGCGGCTACTGCTGTGAGCCGCTCGTCCGGGATCTCAACCGTTCCCAGCGAGCCGTGCCCGCCGGTCAGCGCGGCGAGCAACGTCGAGCGGCCCGCCCCGGGCAGGCCCACGATCCCCACTTCCAGCACAGGACTACTTTGCCGTGATGTGCTTCTGCAGGGAGACGAGAGCGCGGTGCTGCAGCGACTTCACCGCCCCCTCCGTCTTGCCGAGAATCCTCGCTGCCTCGCCGTTCGAGAAGTTGAAGACGAACTTCAGCGTCAGCACCTGCTTCTGCTCGTGCGAAAGGTTCTCGATCAAATCGAGCATGCTGCGGCGGCCGATCGATTCGAAGGCCGCGTCCTCGGCAGAGCCCTCGATCGCGTCCTCGGGCTCCGGCACGTCCTCCTCCGGCTGCCAGCGCCGCGACGCGCGGAAGTGATCCATCGCCAGGTTGTGCGCGATCCGGAAGAGCCACGCCGAGAAGGGAGCCGACTGCCAGCGGAAGCGGCCGATCGCCTCGAGCATCTTGAGAAACGTCTGCGTCGTCAGGTCTTCGGCGTCGTGCCGGTTGCCCACGCTCAGGTGCAAATAGCTGTAGATGCGGTCGAAATGCATCAGGTAGAGGGCTTCGAGCGCTTCTCGATCGCCTCTCTGCGCGAAATCGACCAACCGACGGAGATCGGCCGCGGGCGTGGCGACAGTCGCGGTCATCTCCCTCCCCTGCCCGGCAGGGCCGATTTACGAACATTTCCTTACGAAGGAGTGAAGCCGACCCGCGCTTCTCTGGTGAAGCGCTTGACGTAGACCACCCGTCGCAGCGAGATGGTGTAGCGACCATCCTCCGCGTCCAGCGCGAACGAACCGTCGCCGGCCTGGCCCAGCGCGCGCTCGAGCTCGTCGGCGGTCCCGCCCGGCACGAACGCGGCGAGCACCTGGCCGCCGTCGAAGGCAATCTCGATCCGGACGCGCGGATCAGCCAACGCTGACGATCTCCGCGAGGACGCCGTGCACGGCGTCGGGATGAACGAACGCGACCTCGAGGCCGAAGAGGCCGCGCTTCGGTCGCTCGTCGATCAGCTCCGCGCCCTCCGCCTCGAGCTCACCGAGCGCCTCCGAGACGTCGTCTACCTGGTAGGCGACGTGATGCATTCCCGGCCCGCGCTTGGCGAGGAACTTCCCGACGGGCGTTTCCGTGCCGAGCGAGGCCAGCAGCTCGACTCGCCCCTCGCCGATCCGCACCGACGCAGCCTCGACCCCCTGGTCCGGAACCGTCTCGCGGTGCTCGAGCTCGGCGCCGAAGAGGCGCTGGTAGGTCGCAACGGCCTCATCGAGGTCGGCGACGGCAACGCCCAGATGATGAATCCCCCGGGGCTCCACGCCGCCGGATGCTACAGCGCCTGAACGGTCCCGACGGTCTCTGAGGCGTGCGATTCGGGTTCGATGCCCGCCAGCAGCTCTTCGAGCTCGTTTTTGTCCAGCGTCTCCTTGTCGAGGAGCGCCAGAGCAATCCGGTCGAGGGCGGCGCGGTGCTTCTGGAGCAGCCGCAGCGCCTCCTCGAAGGCCTCGTCGGTGAGGCGAGCCTGCTCTTCGTCGCGATGCTTCTTCGTCTCTTCCGAGAGCGCGTAGTTGTCGGCACGCACCGTCCGCGAGGCGGCCGCATTGGACATCCCGTAGTCGAAGACCATTGCGCGCGAGAGCTCCGTCGCCTTCTGGAGGTCGTTCGCGGCGCCGTTTGTCACCCGCCCGAAGACGACCTGCTCGGCCGCGCGGCCGGCGAGATAGACCGTCAGCAGATCCTGGAATTCTTCCGTCGTGTGCAGATAGCGCTCCTCGCTCGGCATGTTGAGCGTGTAGCCGAGCGCCTGCCCCCGCGAGACGATCGTGACCTTGTGCACCGGCAGCAGGTCGCCGGTCAGGTGGGACATGACCGCGTGGCCCGCCTCGTGGTAGGCGAGGATGCGCCGCTCCTTCTCGGTGACGACGCGCCGCTGCTGCAGGCCCGCGACGACGCGCTCCATGGCGTCCTCGAAGTCCACCTGGCACAGATGGTCGCGTGATGCGCGGCCCGCGCAGATCGCAGCCTCGTTGGCGATGTTCTCCAGGTCGGCGCCGGTCAGCCCGGCGGTCTGGCGCGCGATCACCTTGAGGTCGACGTCCTCGCCCAGCGGCTTGTTGCGCGTGTGCACGCCGAGGATCTCCTCCCGCCCGGCGAGATCCGGCGCGGCAACGAGCACCTGCCGGTCGAAGCGGCCGGGTCGCAGGAGCGCGGCATCGAGATCTTGAAGCCGGTTCGAGGCGCCCATCACGACGATCTGGTCGCGAGACTCGAAGCCGTCGAGCTCGACCAGGAGCTGGTTCAGCGTCTGGTCTTGTTCACGCGAGAACCCGCTGCCGGTTCGTTGGGCGCCGACCGCGTCGAGCTCGTCGATGAAGATGATCGCGGGCGCGTGCTTGCGCGCCTCCTCGAACAGCTTTCGGATTCGGGCCGCGCCGAGCCCCGCGAACATCTCGACGAACGCCGACGCGCTCTGGGCGAAGAACTTCGCGCCCGCCTCGTGGGCGATCGCCTTCGCAAGCAGCGTCTTGCCGGTGCCCGGCGGGCCGTAGAGCAGGATCCCCTTCGGAACGCGTGCGCCCAGGCGGCCGAACCGGGCCGGGTCCCGCAGGAAATCGACCACTTCGGCCAGCTCGTCCTTGGCCTCTTCGAGGCCGGCGACCTCTTGCCACGTCACGGACGAATTGGCGACGATCGTCTTCGCGGCGGTCACGCGCGGCATCACCTGCAGCGTGCGCCAGAGGATGTAGGTCATCAGGATCAGGAGCACGCCGAACAGCAGCGGCAACCAATTCGCGAACTCGTCGCGGAACACCACCAGCCAGTCCATCCCTTCAAGTTATCGGTGGCTTTGACTCGCGCGTCAACCGGTGCGCGTGCCGACGATCGCCGCTGTGGACGGTGTCGTCAGGATCTCGAGCGCCGCGATTCGCGGATGGTTGAGCCAGAATTCGCGCACCGGGTCGTGGCGGCGGCGAGCCGGCGTGAGATCGTCCATGACGATCGTCGCGCCTGGCGCGAGCAGGCCGACGACGTCCTCGCCGTCCAGCTCAGGGTGCTGCTTGCCGCTGTCGAGGAAGAGCAGGTCGAACGGCGCCTCCGGCGGCATCAGCTCGTGCCAGTCGCCCTGGAGCACGGTCACGTTCTCGTCTTCGGCGAACAGCTCGGCGGCGATCCGCGCGCGAGTCTCGTCGACTTCGACCGTCACGAACGGCACCGCGGGCGGGAGCGCCGAGACGATCCACGCCGCACCGACGCCGCACCCCGTGCCGAGCTCGCCGACCCGCGCTCGGCCTCGCTGGGCCGCGAGCACGTGCAGGAGCAGCCCGACCTCGCGGATACAGGAGCGCTCGAAGCCGAGCTCACGCTCGAGCGCGAGCGCCCGCTGCACCAGCGGCGGGTCGGTCACTCGACGAGCTCGAGGCGCTCGTTCACGCGGTACCGGCGGCCGGCCTTCGCCGACGGGCGGCCGTCCGTCATCACGATGTCCGCGGTGTAGTCGTTCTCGCCGCGGATGAGGGCCGAGCCCACGCCGTACGAGTCGACCGGGACGCCGCGCTCCTCGAAGGCGCGGATGCGCTCTGCGTCGAAGCCCCCCGAGGCCACGATCTTGACGCGCTCGAAGCCGTCGCGGTCGAGGGCGTCCCTCACCTTCCGCACCAGGCGCTCGTTGACGCCCCGCGGCTCGAAGTCGCCCATCTCGTCCCAGAGCGAGCGGTCGACCAGCTGGCCCGAGGTGTCGAGCCGGACGCCCCAGAGCCGCGGGCCGAGTGCTCGCGCGACCTCGAGGGCCGTCTTGACCGAGTCGTTCTCGAAGTCGACCAGGACGGTGATGTTGATGTCGGGATCCGCTTCCTCGGCGAACTTCGTCGCGGCGAGCACCGTGTTGCCGCCGTACGACGCGATCAGCGCGTGCGGCACCGTGCCGACGCCGCGACCGCCCCACCAGGAGGCCTGCGCGTCGGAAGTGACGCCGATCTCCGTGCCCAGAATCCGGCCGGCGACGTAGGCCGCGTAGCCGTCCCCGGTCTGCACGCGGTGGTGGTCGTGCCGGGCAGGCATGAAGATGATCGGCTTGCCGTTCGCAGCCTCGAGGACGCGCACCACGTTCGACGTGATCAGCGTCCGGCGCGCGAGCACACCGAGGTAGACCGTCTCGAGGTGGGCGAAGCCGGTGTAGTCGCCCTCGATCGTCAGGACCGGCTCGTACGGCTCGAGCGGATCGCCGTCGTAGAGCGCGTGGACGGTGAGGTCGTCCCAGTCGTCCGCGCAGAGGCGGAGGACTGCAAGGGCCTCGTCGATCCCGCCCAGGTACGAGTGCTTCTTCTGGAAAACCTGCATGACGACACGCGGGCGACGGCCGCCGCGGAGCAGCACCTGGCGCGTGTGGTTGAAGTACGCGTCGGTGTAGTAGCCCTCCCGCATCTTCTCGACGGGGAGCTCGAAGATCTCGGGCGGGAGCCGGCTAGTTGTGACCCGCTGCTGCTGCATGCTCGAGCTCGAGGCAGGCGGCCAGAGCGGCCTCGGCCACCTCGAGCTGCTCGGACGTCGGCTCGGCGGTGGCGAGGCGGTGCTGGAGCTCGTGGCCCGGCTTGGCGAGCGCGCGGGCGAGCCGGGTCTCGGGGTTCCGCACCATCCAGCTGAAGATCTCGGTAGTCGCGGCGACGGCACCGAGCTGCGCGGCGGCCCGGGCAGGCCCGCGCAGGTGAGCGGGCGCGCGCGAGGCGATTGCGCCGCCGACGGCGGAGCTCGCGAGCAGCGGGCCGAGCATGTGGGAGCCGCAGCGCTCGTGCTCGCGCTCCCGTCGCTCGCCGTGCTCGTAGCTGCCGATTGAGATGTGCTCGGCACCGTGGTAGGCGGCGAGCTCCGAGCCGCGCAAGGAGAGCGCGGCGGGCACCGCCGAAAGCAGTCCGCCGATCAGCTCGCGGGCCAGCGGGGTCAGGCTTCGCGAGCCCTTGACGCCGCGCACGGCGATCGCAGTGACGAGCATCGCCCCGAGCACGCCGCCGCGCTGGAACGGCAGTCGTGCTTCGGGAAGCCTCTTCCGCGCGGCCGGGATGACGGCGAACGCTTCGGCGAGCCGCGCGGGGCCGCGCAGCAGCGGCGACCGCACGCTGCTGCCGCGAAGGCGCTTGTAGTCGGATGCGACCTTCAGGTCGCCGTCCTTCGTGCGGACGGCGCACGCCCACGAGCTCGGCCCGTGCACGAGTACGCCGTTGAGCAGCGCCATCCCGCCGAGGCGGATCTTGTCGTCGCGGTCGTCAGCCACGGCCAGAGCCTAGCGCGGGCCTTCCGGCTCGCGCCTCACCGGTTTGGCACACATTCAGCCGCAGACCGCGCGGGCTACGTGGCGGAAGCACTGCACGCCGAGCTCGAGGTCTTCGACGTTTGCCCGCTCGTCCGCGGAGTGGATCAGCCGCGACGCGAGCTGCGTGTCCATGGTCCGCATCGGGAAGAACCCGTACGCGACCGTCCCGAAGCGCTCCCGCAGCCAGTGGCTGTCCGTGAACCCCGCGACGCAGATCGGTGCGAGCGCCGCCTCCGGATCGACCTCCTTCACGAACCCGGCGACCGCATCCCACAGCGGCGTCTCCAACGGCGAGCGAGTCCCGCCCTGGCCCTCCATCCACTCGAAGTCGTAGTCACCGTCGCCGAGCACCTCCCGCAGCAGCGGCTCGACCTCCTCCTGCGTCTGTCCGGGCAGCAGCCGGCAGTCGACGACGACGTCGCAGGTCGACGGGATCACGTTCCGCCGCTCGGACGCGGAGATCATCGTCGGCGAGAGCGTCAGCGACAGCAGCGGCTCGAGCGTCTCGGCCGCGAACGGGTCGAGCTCCCGCGCGAGGGCCAACGCCTCCTCGGCTCCGAGCTTCTGCCCGGCCAGCATCTGCACGAGCGCGTCGGTCTCCCCCTCGAGGCGGAGCTCGGGCCGGTACGCAGCGAGCCGCTCGATCAGCGGCGCCGCCTTGGTCAGCGCGTTGTCGGCGATGCCGGGCATCGACGCGTGGCCCGCCCGCCCGTGCACGCGCACACGAAACGGCGAGCTCATCTTCTCTGCGGTCGAGCAGAGGTAGAGCGCGCGCCCGGCCAGCTCGATCCGCTCGCCCGCGCCCTCGTTGAGCGCGTAGTCCGCGCGAACTGCCTCGGGATGCTCCTCGCAGAGCCACGGCAACCCGAAGCCGGCGCCGACCTCCTCGTCCGCGGCTGCCACGAAGACCACGTCGCCGGCCGGCTCGAAGCCGTCGCGCGCCAGCGACGCGATCGCCACGGCGCTGGCCGCGACCTCGCCCTTCATGTCGAGCGCGCCACGGCCCCAGATCTCGCCTTCGAGGAGCTCGCCGGACCACGGATCGACCTGCCACTCCGACGGGTCGGCGACCACCGTGTCGGTATGCGAAAGCAGCAGCAGGCTCGGACCGCCGCCGCGACCGGGCAGGCGTGCGACGAGGTTCGCCCGTTCGGGCGCCTTCGCGTACAGCTCGCTCTCGACACCGCTCTCCGCGAGGTAGTCGCGGAGGAGCTCCGCCGCGGCCGTCTCGTTGCCGGGCGGGTTGACCGTGTTGACCCGGATCAGCTCCTGGAGGAGCTGCGTGACCTCGTCGCGAAGCGCCTCGCTACCCGGCACCGCGGGAGCATACTTCGCGTCCATGAGCGACCTTTTCGCCGACGCGGCGAAGGAGCGGATGCACGAGGTGGCCCCGCTCGCGCTCCGCCTGCGCCCCCGGGCGCTCGACGAGTTCGTCGGGCAGGAGCAGATCCTCGGCGAGGGATCTGCGCTGCGGCTCGCAATCGCCGAGGACCGCGTGGGCTCGATGATCCTCTTCGGACCGCCTGGGAGCGGGAAGACGACGCTGGCACGGATCGTCGCGGAGAAGACCGGGGCCGCGTTCGATGAGCTCTCGGCCGTGTCTGCCTCGGTGTCGGACGTCCGCGCAACGCTCACGCGCGCCCGCGACCGGCTCGGCGGCTCCGGCCAGCGGACGATCCTCTTCCTCGACGAGATCCACCGCTTCAACAAGGCGCAGCAGGACGCGCTCCTGCCAGGAGTGGAGGAAGGCCTGATCACGCTGATCGGGGCCACGACTGAGAATCCGTACTTCGAGGTCAACTCGGCGCTGCTCTCGCGCAGCCAGATCTACGAGCTGGAGCCGCTGTCAGAGGACGAGCTCGCGCTGGTCGTCCGGCGCGGAGCCGAGGCGCTCGAGACGGAGCTGGGCGACGACGTCGTGGCGCTCATCGCGCGGCGCGCAGGCGGTGACGGGCGCAACGCGCTGAACATCCTCGAGCTCGCCGTGCAGACCGCCCGGGCGGAGAGCCAACCGGTCGGGGAAGAGCACGTCGAGGACGCCGCGCGCAAGCGGCCGCTCGTCTACGACAAGGCCGGGGACGCGCACTACGACTTCATCTCGGCGTTCATCAAGTCGATGCGCGGCTCCGACCCGGACGCCTCCGTCTACTACCTCGCGGCGATGCTGGAGGGCGGCGAGGACGCGCGGTTCATTGCGCGGCGGATGATCGTGCTCGCGTCCGAGGACATCGGGAACGCCGACCCGCGGGCGCTGCTGGTCGCGGTGGCCGCCGCGCAGGCAGTCGAGCACGTCGGACTGCCCGAGGCGCGGCTCAACCTCGCCCAGGCCGCCATCTACCTGGCGCGGGCACCGAAATCGAACGCGTCCTATGTCGCGCTGAAGGAGGCCTCGGCGGACGTCCGCGAGCACGGGCACATCCGACCGCCGCCGGCCCTCCGCGGAACTGGCTATCCGGGCGCGAAGAAGCTCGGCCGCGGCGCCGGCTACGTCTACCCTCACGACGACCCGCGCGGGTTTGACGAGGACTACCTGCCGGAAGCCCTACGAGGGAAGACCTACTACCGGCCCGCCGGCGCGGGCGAAGAGGAGGCGGAGGATGGCGACTGAGAAGACGGCGCGAGCGACCTGGGACGGCGACCTCGTGCACGGCTCCGGAAACGTCAAGACCGGCAGCGGCTCGGTTGATGCCGGCATGACCTGGTCTGCGCGCGCAGAGGACGTGGAAGGACCGAGCCCGGAGGAGCTGATCGCAGCGGCGCATGCGACGTGTGTCTCGATGGCGCTCGCCGCCGGGCTCGCTCGCGACGGCACGCCTCCGCAGCGGCTCGAAACCGAGGCCACAACGTCCTTCGAGAAGGAGGGCGAGGGGTTCAAGCTGACCTCGGTCCGGCTCACGGTTCGCGGCCAGGTGGACGGGCTCGACGAGGAGGCGTTTCGCGCTGCAGCCGAAGGTGCGAAGGAGAACTGTCCCGTCTCGCAGGCGCTCAAGGGAAACGTGGAAATCTCGGTCGACGCGTCTCTGGGCTAGTCCGAGCCGCGCTCGATCCGCCGCGCGGCCATCTCGCCGAAGTCGCCACCCATGCCGCGGTAGCCGGCTGCGGCTCGCTCGACGTCGTAGTCACAGCGGCGGAACTCGAACTCGCCGGGCCGCGCGCTGACCGCCCAGGCGGCGCGCCGGTCACCGTCGAGCGGCATGCCGACGCTGCCGGGGTTGACGAGCGTCGTTCCGTCCGGCCCGGGGCGGTTGAACTGCTGGTGGCTATGGCCGAAGACGATGGTCCGGTCGCGAACGCCGGCGAGCATCCGCGCCTCGTCGTCCTGCGGCTCCGGCGGGAAGCTCTCGATGTCCGAGAGCGGCGAGCCGTGCACGAAGAGCACGCCGTCGATCTCCGCCTGCGGCGGCAGTGCGTACAGCACCTCGATCTCGTCCTCCGGCAGGCCACCCAGGAAGAGCTCGTACGTCTGCATCACCTCGGGGCGGTCGTGCGGCGGCTCGCGGAGCCAGCGCTCCCCATTGCCGCGGATCCACGTGGCGTTCTCGAGGCCCCGCAACCGGGCCAGTGTCTCGAGCGGCCAGGGGCTCGGCGTCCCGTAGTCGCCGCCAAGCAGCCAGCGGTCGACCCCCACGCGTTCCGCATCCGCGAGCACCTCGTCCAGCGCCGGCACGTTCCCGTGGATGTCGTAGAGCACGCCTAGCACGACGGGTAGTCTCGCACCGTGAAGATCGTGTGCCTCGTGAAGCAGGTGCCGCGGGGCGATGCGATCCGGTTCGACGAGGAGACGAAGTCGCTCGTGCGCGAGGGCGTGCCGCTCGAGCTGAACGCGTTCGACGCCTACGCGGTCGCGCATGCCGCCCGACTTCGCGAGCAGCACGGCGGCGAGGTCGTCGCGATGACGATGGGACCGCCGCAGGCCGAAGAGGCGCTGCGCGTGACCCTCGCGCTCGGGGCCGACCGCTGCATCCACCTCTCCGACCGGGTGTTCGCGGTGGCGGACACGCTCGGCACCTCGCGGACGCTCGCGCTCGCGATCCGGAAGGAGGGCGCCGACCTCGTGCTCTGCGGCCGCAAGACCGTCGACTCCGAGACCTGGCAGGTGCCGCCGGAGGTCGCGGCGTTCCTCGGGCTGCCGCACGTGACGAACGCGGTTTCGCTCGAGCTCGGGGGCTCAACGCTGCGGGCTCGCAGGCTCGGGGACGAGGGTGAGGAGCTGTACGAGCTGGAGCTGCCGGCTCTCTGCTCGGTCGCGCTGCCGCCGGGCGGCGTGGACGTCGACGCGGACCCGATGGACGGGGAGATCACAGTGTGGACCGCGGCCGATCTCGTCGCTGAGGTGCGGCCCAACGACAAGCGCTTCGGCCAGACGGGCTCGCCGACGCGCGTCCTCGCGGTACGCGATGTCTCGCCGGAGCGGATGCAGGAGCTCTACGAGGATCCGGCCGAAGCGGCGCGGCGGGTGCGAGAGCTGCTCGCCGAACGGACGCCGGCGAAGACTGCCTTGGAGAAGCCGGAGCGTCTCGGCGAGCAACCGGGTGCCTCGTACGACTGCTGGTCCATGGTCGAGCTGGTCGAAGGACGCATCGCGCGCGTCTCTCTGGAGCTGCTGGGCAAGAGCCGCGAGCTCGCTGGCAAGCTTGGCGGGAGCGCGGTCGGGCTGATACTCGGGAACGACCTCGAAGGCGCCGCGCTCGAAGCTGCGAGCTCGGGCGCCGAGAGCGTCGTGGTCGTGGACGACGAGCGCTTGCGCGACTACCAACCGGATCTCTGGGCGGGGGCGCTGCGCCAGGTGCTGGAGCGGGAGCGCCCACACGCGCTCCTGATCCCGGCGACGAGCCGCGGCCGAGACTACGGACCGCGAGCCGCCGGCGAGCTCGAGCTCGGGATGACCGGCGACTGTGTCGACCTCGGCGTCGATCGCGCCGGCCGGCTGATCCAGCACAAGCCCGCGTACGGCGGCAACATCGTCTCGGTGATCATGGGCGCGACGACGCCCCAGCTCGCCACGGTGCGGCCGCGGATGTTCGAGCCGCTCGAGCCTCGGAACAACTCGAACGGCGGCGAATTGCGGCGGTTCGAGCTCGGGGACCTTCCGCCGCCGCGGGTGAGGCTGGTCGAGCATGACGCGGGGGAGCGGGCGTTCGACCTGGACGAGGCCGACACGGTGGTCGCGGTCGGCGCCGGCGTGGACGTCGAGCAGATCCGGCCGGCCGCGGGAGAGCTCGGCGCCGCGATCGGCGGTGATCGCGCCGCGGCCGAAGCGGGGTTGGTGCCGCGCAGCCGTCAGCTGGGATTGCTCGGGCGAGCTGTCGCCCCTCGTCTCTACCTCGCGGTCGAGACCTCGGGCGACTTCGAGCACGCGGTCGCGTCGGTCAAGGCCGGCGTGATCGTCGTCTTCAAGAGCTCGAGCGAGCCGGTCACGGGCACGGCGGACGTGGCTGTCGCCGGCGACTGGCGCGAGACGCTGCCCGCGTTCGCCCGGGCTTTCCGCGAGACCTGATGCGGCTCCACGTGCACGAGTGGGGAGACGCGGACGCTCCGGCGCTCGTCTGCCTGCACGGCGTCTCCGCGCACGGGCGGCGCTTCCGGCGGCTGGCCGAGGAGCGACTGGCGAAGCGGTTTCGCGTCCTGGCTCCGGACCTCCGTGGGCACGGCAGGTCCGAGTGGGAGCCGCCGTGGAACATCGCGACGCATCTTGCGGACGTGCGCGAGACGGTCGACGCCATGGGCGTCGAGCAACCGGCCGCCTGGCTCGGGCACAGCTTCGGCGGACGCCTCGTGCTCGAGCTCTGCGCGGTCGCGCCTGAACGGGTCTCGCGCGCCGTCTTGCTCGACCCGGCGCTCCAGATCCTTCCGCACGTCGGGTTCGACTTCGCGGAGGGCGCGGCCCAGGATCACTCGTTCGCGTCGGCCGAGGAGGCGGTCGAAGCGCGGCTGGCAAGCGGCTATCCGCCGAGCCCCCGGGAATTCGTCGAGGAGGAAGCCCGGGAGCATCTCGTCGCGGCCCCGGACGGGCGGCTGCGATGGCGCTTTTCGCGCGCCGCCGCGGCGACGATCTACGGCGAGCTCTGCACGGAGCCGGCGCCGCCCTCGGCACTCTGCACGCCGGCGCTGCTCGTGCACGCGGGGGAGTTCGGGCTCGTCCGGGAGGAGCAGCTGGCGGAGTACGTCGCCGAGCTGGGCGACCGCCTCGAGGTCCTCGCGGTGCCGGGCGGGCACGTCGTCTACTGGGATGCGTTCGAGCAGACGGCGGAGGCGGTGGAGAATTTCCTCATTCGTGACGAAGCAGTCGCCCACGCGTGACGGTTTCGCGGCTACGCTCGTCAGCGGGGGATAGACCACACGGGGGTCCCCCGGGGGAAACAAAAGCGCTCGGCGCGGCGGCCGAAAGTGTCACAAAATGCGCGCGCCGAGGGCGCTCGCGACCAGCTCTACCGCGAGCTTCGCTGTCTCGTTCTCGCGATCGAGGATCGGATTGACCTCGACCACCTCCAGCGAGCCCGCGAGCCCCGACTCGGCGATCAGCTCCATCGCGAGGTGCGCCTCGCGATACGAAAGTCCGCCGCGCACGGGCGTCCCGACACCGGGTGCCACCTCTGGGTCGAGCACGTCCATGTCGAGGCTGACATGCACGAAGCCATCGCCCGCGACGTGCTCTAGCGACTGCTTCAGCACCGGCTCGACGCCGAGGCGGTCGACCTCGCTCATCGTGTAGACGAGCGCATCCAGCTCCGAAAGCACCTCGCGCTCCCCGTCGTCGAGCGACCTGATCCCGACCAGCGCCACCCGGCCTGGATCGACCGCCGGCAGCCGGTAGGCGTCGCTGTCGAACTCCGTCCCCGCGAGCCCGAGCACGGCGGCGAGCGGCATGCCGTGCACATTGCCCGTGGGCGAGGTCTCGGGCCGGTTGAGGTCGCCGTGCGCATCCAGCCAGAGCACACCGCCGGGCCCATGCGCCCGCGCGAGCCCGCCGAGAGTCCCCAAGGCAACGGAGTGATCGCCGCCGAGTACCAGCGGCATGGCGCCACACTCGACGGCTCGCACGACGAGATCGGCGATCCGGCCGCACGTCTCCTTGATCTGGTCGAGGAAGCGCACCCGCTCGTCGCCGACCGCGCTCGCCTCGGCCACGGCGGTCGTCACGTTGCCCCAGTCCTCGCACCGTCGCGCGAGGTGCTCGATCCGCGCGTCCAGGCCTGCGTACCGGATCGCCGAGGGGCCCATGTCTACGCCGCGGCGGCCCGCGCCGAGGTCGAGCGCGGCGCCGATCACGGCCACCGTTTGCGCGGTTTGGCTCGACGACATCCGGGCAAGGCTAGCCTTGTCGCCCATGAATGCAGCGACGGACGCCGCCGCCCACTCGATCCGCGTCCTGGTAGCCGACGACGATCGTTCCTACCTCAGTTCGCTTCGCGAGCTGATCGACCGGCAACCAGAGCTCGAGGTCGTCGCCACCGCGGTCGACGGCATCCAGGCGATCGAGCTCGCCGAGCACCTGGATCCGGACGCAGTCGTTCTCGACCTCCACATGCCGTTGCTTGACGGTGTCTCCGCCGCGGCGCGCCTCCGTCGAGACCACCCCAGCATCTGCCTGATCGCGCTCACCGGCGACGACGCGCCGGCCTTGCACCAGGCCGTCCTCGAGGCAGGCGCGGACGAGGTGCTGCTGAAGACCGAGCTCCTCGATGCGCTCGTCGAGCGTCTGACCGGAGTGCGCGCAGCGGCCGAAGGCTGAACCGCCCGCGGCTACACTAGGCGACCGCGGCGAGGTAGCTCAGTTGGTAGAGCACACGGCTGAAAACCGTGGTGTCGCCGGTTCGATTCCGGCCCTCGCCACTCTCGGACCGGCGAAGAAAGGACGTCCGGGCCGGTGCTACCGCGCCGCGAACGTCCTTGTGGCCGAAGAGGTTAACTCCCGACGGCTTTGCGGGCAAGAAACGCGGTTCCGGCGCCTGCCTGAAAGTCCGCAAAGTCCGCGAACCCACGAGGAGCGAGCTCTGCGCGCAGCCGTTCCGACGGGACCCAGATCGGCGTGTCCGACCCGCTGGAGAACGAGAAGACCACCGAGCCGCCCGGCGCCGTGACCCGTGCGAGCTCGTCGAAGAACGGGATCATGTTGGCGAGCGCGACGAGCTCGAAAGAGCCGTCCTCGTAGGGCAGCTCCGCAGCATCGGCCTGCTCGAAGCGCATGCGGTCGGCGAGCTCAGGGGGCGTGTTCCGGCGTGCGAGCTCGACCATCTGCTCCGCGACATCTGCGCCGACGACCTCCGCTTTCGGGAAGCGCCGCGCCAGCGCAAAGGCTGCGAGGCCCGTGCCCGTCCCGAGGTCGAGGGCCCGCCGCGGCGGCTCCGGAAGGGCCGCAAGTGCCTCCTCGAGCGGCGCGAAGGCCTCATCGGCGCGCAGCTCGTCCCAGCGTGGCGCAAGCCGGTCGAACTGCCGGCGGATCGGGCCGCGGAAGGCACGCCACAGGACCGGGCTGCGTACCACGGCGTTCGTCGCCAGCCGAGCGAACTTGCGGCCGAACTGTGTTTCGAGGTCGCGAAGGTTCATGGCGTGCGCAGGTGGATCCTGACGTCCTGGCCCGGGCCGATGCCGAACATCTCTGCGGCACTGCCGCCGTTGATCGCGATCGAGAAGTTCCGGTAGGCGTCCTCGTAGAGGATGATGTCTCCGGGCCGCGCATCCGCGAAGGTGCGCGCGACGACGGCGTAGTAGCGCTCCAGAGCTAGCTCGAGCTCGACCGTGACGCCCGGCAGGACGTCTGCCTGCTCGAGGTGCTCGCGCGTGAGGTTCAGCTGCGTGTTCCCGAAGCGGTCGACGTAGAGCACCGTCGCGCGGATGCGGTTCTGGCCTACGTCGGGGACAGGCACGTCGAGGCGAACGAGTGCCTGCGGGTCCACCGGCGGTCCGAGCTCTTCCAGCGCGACACCGAGCGCGAGGTGGGCGGCAGCCGGTGAGAAGAGATCGCGCCCGTGAAAGGTGCGGGACACGGTGTCGAGCGCGTAGTCGGGGTTGGCGAGCTCGTGGGCCGCGGCAATCCCGCCGAGCACGTCGGCCGCCGGGATCAAGAGGCCGTTGTCGGGGCCGATGAGCAGGCGTCCGTCGCCGGTGCGCAGTGCGAGCGGGCGGCGCTGCCCACCCACGCCAGGGTCGACGACCGCGAGGTGGATCCCCTCAGGCATGTAGGGGAGCGTGTTGCAGAGGACGAGCGCGCCCTGGAGCACGTGCTGGGGCGGAATGCCGTGCGTGATGTCGATGATCTCCGCCTCTGGCGCGATCCGCTTGATCACGCCGTGACACGTGCCGACGAAGTCGTCCTGCAGTCCGAAGTCGGAGAGGAACGTGATGACCACGGCGCGAGATGCTAGTAGGCGGCGGCCCGCGCGACCGCCGCGACGAGGCCGTCGAGGTCGTGCGTCTCGGCCTGCTCGACCACGCGGATGCCGTGGGCCTCGGCCTCGCGCGTCGTCTCGGGGCCGATCGATACCGCGGGGATCGGCAGCTCGAGGGCGGAGAACGCCCGCGCCGCGGAGGCGGAGGCGAGCACGACGAGGTCGCCCTCCGGTGGTTCCGTAGGGCGCAGCGCGCGCGTTTCGTAGAGGACGACGGTGTCCGCATCGAGCACCTCGGCGAGATGCGAGCGTGCGTCCGCGGCGCCCGCGAAGAGCACGCGCCCGGGCTGGTCCGGGAGCTCGGCGACGAGGCCCTCCTGGGTCGAGACGCGTGGGACGAGTGACGGATCGATGCCGCGCTCGCGCAAGGCAGCGGCTGTGCCCGGGCCGATCGCGGCCACGCTCGGAAGCTCACCTCGGCGGCGCGCGGCGAGCTCGCGGGCGCCGCCGGGACTGGTGACGACGACCCAGTCGTAGCCGGTCACGTCCACCGCCGGGGGGCCAACCGGTTCGAGCTCGATCAGCGGGCAGAGCACGACCTCGAAGCCGAGCCGCTCGAGCCGCTCGGCGAGAACGCCGGCCTGCTCCCGCGGCCGCGTGACGATCACGCGCAGGGGCCTGGAGGCGGGTCCCATCCCTAACCCCCTCCCACCCGGGGGAAATTCACGGTAGCGCGGAAAGGCGCACGTGTCCGTGACGGGTGCGTGCCGATTGTGTGACTTCTAGGAGCCACTTGGCGTGCCGACCAGCGGGGCCAGCTCCGCGGCCAGGGCTGCAGGGTCTTCGCCGCTGCGGCGCTCGACCCAGCTGCCATCTTCCGCGGCGACCAGGGCCGTCAACTGCGCACCGTCGTGAAACGCCGCGACCGGGGCCAGGCAGCCGCCGCCCAGAGCAAAAACGCAAGCGCGCTCCGCCTCGACGCGGCGTCGAGTCTCCGGGTCGTCAACCTCCGCGACCAGCTCCTCTTCCCCCGCGCGCACCTGCAAGGCCAGCGCGCCCTGGCCGGCCTCCGGAAGCATCTCCTCGGGCTCGAAGCGCCTCCCGATCTCATCTCCGAGCCCAAGCCGGTCGAGCCCGCACGCAGCGAGCACCACCGCGTCGAGCCCGCGTTCGCCCCGCTTGCGCAGACGCGTTTCCACATTCCCCCGCAGCGGCTCGACCGAGATCGAAGGGTCCAGGGCCAGCAGCTCCGCGCGCCGCCGCACCGAGGCCGTCCCGACCCGCATTCCCGCGTGCAGCTCGGCCACTCCGCACAACGCGTCCCGCGGGTCCTCCCGCTCCAGGTACGCCCCCACGGCCAGTCCCGACGCGTCCGACGACGTCATGTCCTTCGCCGAGTGAACGGCCACGTCGATCCGGTTCGCCAGCAGCGCCTCCTCGATCTCCTTCACGAAGACCCCTCGCGAGCCGATCTCGCCGAACGGGCGCGAACGGTCGCGATCGCCCGTCGTCGTGATCGGTACCAACGCGATCTCGACGCCCTCCCGCCGCAGCCGCGAGGCCGCCAGCTCGGCCTGGATCAGCGCGAGCCGCGAGCCGCGTGAGCCGACCCGCAGCAGCGTCAGACGGAGACCTTCTCGCGCTCCGACTCGGCGCGCTCGGCCTTCCGCCGCGCCAGCTCGGTGAGCTCGGAAGCGTCGCGCTCGAGCCGCGCCAGCTTCGCCGCGATGATCGCAACCCACGCCAAGACCGCCACGAACACGACCAGGTATGCCGCCGCGACGTACTTCTCGGAAGCGCTCACGCCAAGAGCTCCCGGAGCTCACGCAGCCGCGAGTCCAGCCGCTTCCCGGCCAGCTCGACCCGGTACATCGTCCCCGCCAGCGTCAGCAGCCCCGCCCATGAGACGCAGAAGGCGAGGAACATCGAGTCCGACATCTGCGGCCCGTTCGTCGTGAACACGGTCGGGTGGATGTAGTCGTTCGCGATCCGGATCGAGAGCCAGCTGACCGGGATCAGCACCACGCCGAACAGGGCGTACACCGCGCACATGTTCGCGCGCGCAGGCCCCGGCTCGACCGAGTAGCGGAGCATGAAGTACGCCGAGTAGAAGAGGAACAGGATCAGGAACGTCACGAGCTGGTTCGAGCTCCAAGCCCACCAGTGACCCCACGAGATCCGCGCCCAGATCGAACCCGTCAGCAGCGTCAGCGCGCCGAAGATCACGCCCTGATGGATCGCCACGTAGCTCTCGAGGTCGGCTCCCTCCGGCCGCTTCCAGAGGTGCAGGAACGCCTTCCACGCACCCCACGCGAAGCACGCGTACGACGTCAGCGCGATCGGCACGTGGATGTAGAAGATCTTCTGCGAGAGCCCCTGATCGGCGTCGATCGGCGCGTAGAAGAACACGAGTGCGAGCGCGGTCGTCATCAGGACGACCGCCGAGACGGCCAGCGCAGGCAGCGGGATCTGACGGAGCCGAAGGAGCACGAAACCGCTGCAATGATAGGTGGCTAGACTCGCCGTATGGCTGACCTCGGCCGCGCGGCTCTGCTCGTCGCTTTTGGCCTCGCGCTGTACGCGGCGGTCGCCGGGGGCTTCGCCGCCCACCGCGGCCGCAGGCGCTTGCACGAGTCGGCCAGAAACGCGCTGTTCGGCACCTTCGCCGCGGCCGCGGTGGCGGCGCTCGTCCTGCTCAATGCCTTCCGCACGCGCGACTTCTCGTTCGTCTACGTCGCCGACCACTCGAGCCGGAAGCTGCCGTTCCCGTACGACTACACCGCGTTCTGGGGCGGCCAGGAGGGCTCGCTCCTGCTCTGGCTGCTCGTTTTGACGGGCCTCGGCTCGGCGGCGGTGCTCCTCAACAGGGGCCTGATCAGGAATCTCCTGCCGTGGACGGTGCCCGTGCTCGGCGGCGTCGCCGTGTTCTTCACGATAGTGCTCAGCTTCGTGGCAAGCCCGTTCACACGGCAGGTCGCGCCGGCCGACGGCTCGGGCCTGGTTCCGAGCCTCCAGAACCCGTACATGATGATCCACCCGCCGCTGCTCTACCTCGGCTACGTCGGGATGACGATCCCGTTCGCGTTCGCCGCCGGGGCGCTGCTCTCGGGCCGCACCGACGAGCGCTGGATCATCGCCACCCGCCGCTGGACGCTCCTCGCCTGGACCGCGCTCGGGATCGGGATCCTCCTCGGCGCCAAGTGGGCCTACGAGGAGGTCGGCTGGGGCGGCTACTACGGCTGGGACCCGGTCGAGAACGCGGCGCTGATGCCGTGGCTCGCGTCGACCGCGTTCCTCCACTCGGTGATGGTGCAGGAGAAGAAGAACATGCTCCGCGTCTGGAACGCGGTGCTCGTCTCGCTCGCGTTCTGCCTCTCGCTGTTCGGGACGTTCCTCACCCGCAGCGGCGTGCTGAGCTCGATCCACAGCTTCGCGCAGTCGTCGATCGGGCCCTGGTTCCTCGGCTTCATTTGCGTGGCGGCCGCCTTCTGCACGGCGCTGATCTTCTGGCGGCTGCCGCTCCTGCGCGCCCGCACGCGCCTCGAGTCGCTCGCCTCACGCGAGGCCGCGTTTCTCTACAACAACCTGCTGCTGGTCGCCTTCGCGCTGACCGTGCTCTGGGGAGTTGCCTTCCCGCTGCTCTCCGAGGCGGTGCGCGGAGAGCGGATCACCGTCGGCCCGCCGTACTTCGACTTCTTCCTGCGCGTCTTCGGGCTGCCGCTGCTGTTGCTGATGGGGATCGGCCCGCTCGTCGCCTGGAGACGGAGCTCGCTGCGAGCCCTCGGCGCGAGCCTCCTCTGGCCCGCCGTGGTCGCCGTCGTGGCCGGGATCGGCCTGGTCGCTCTCGGAGCGGACTCGAACCTCGGCGGGCTCGTCGCCTACACGTTCGCGATCTTCGTGCTCGCGGCGATCGTGCTCGAGTTTGCCCGCGGAACGAGAGCGCGGAAGGCGCTCGGCGAGCGCACGTGGTTCGGCGCGTTCTCGTCGCTCGTCGGCCGCAACCGGCGCCGCTACGGCGGCTACGTCGTCCACGCTGCGATCGTGCTGCTCGCGGTCGGCGTCGCGGGCGGCGCCTACGGCGCGACGAAGGTGGCGCAGCTGAAGCCCGGCGAGTCGATGACGATGCGCGGCTACCAGCTCCACTATCTCCAGACGGTCTTGCGCAAGGGGCCGAACGACATCGAGGAGCGCGCGCGCATCGACGTCTCGCGCGGCGGCAAGCGCGTCGGCACGCTCATGGCCGGCAAGAACGAGTACCCGGCCGAGCAGCAGGTCTCGAACGAGGTCGCGATCCACACCGACTGGCTGCGCGCCCAGGACCTGTTCGTGATCGGCGACCAGTTCAACAAGCACTCGGTTGTCCTCAAGGTGCTCGTCAACCCGCTCGTCCCGCTCGTGTGGCTCGCGGGGCTGGTGTTCCTGTTCGGCTCGTTGATCGCGATGTGGCCGGACGCCCGCGAGCAGCGCCGCCTGGCACGCCGCACCGAAGCGGTACCGGCCACGACCTGATGCTCATCACCGACGGCGGGATGGAGACGACGCTGATCTTCAAGCAGGGCCTCGACCTGCCGCACTTCGCCGCGTTCGTCCTGCTCGACGACCCTGACGGCATCCAGGCGCTGCGCGACTACTACCGCAGCTACATCGAGATCGCGCAGGACCGGGGCGTCGGCATCGTCCTCGACACTCCGACCTGGCGCGCGAACCAGGACTGGGGCGAGAAGCTCGGTTACGACGCGGACGCGCTCGCCGA
>DATDFL010000059.1:0-9915 GCA_036522595.1 Gaiellaceae bacterium | reverse complement strand
GCACGTGAGTGCGCGTCGACCTGCAGCACCGCGACGTCGGTGGACGGATCGACCCCGACGATCCGGGCGCGCATGCTCTCGTTGTTCGAGAAGCTGACGTCCACGGAGCGTGCGCCTTCGACCACGTGGTCGTTCGTGATGATGTGGCCGGCCTTGTCGATCACGAAGCCGGAGCCAAGCGCCTCCTGGCGCTGGGTCTGCGGAACCGGGAAGCCGAAGAACGGGTCGACCGACGGGCTGTTGACGACCTGGGTGGCCGTCACCTGGACGACTCCGGGTGCAGCTCTTCGGTAGATCTCGTTGACCGAGAGCGCCTTGCCGCGCTGGAACGAAGCGGAGCTCGGAGACGCCTGGATCGGCTGTAGCTCACGCACCGTCGTCGTCGACTTCGAGAAGCCGCCGAGCAGCGCAGCGCCGCCGAGCGCGATCCCGGCTCCGAGTCCGGCAGCGGCGACCAAGCCAGCTCCAAGGGCGATCCCAAAGCGTCCTGCCATGCCGTTTCCGGTTATAGCGAGGGCGTGTTCAGCCCCTGTTACGCGGCGTTAAGCGTGCGTTAAGGCACTGGTCTGAGCAGATGCGGGCGGCAGCGTTACCCAGACCGTGCGTCAGACGGCCGCACGGGCAAAGCCCGCGCGGCCTCTATGGTCGGCGCCGCCAAGTCGGCGCCTTGGCCCCCTTGGCCGTAACTCGAAAGGCCGTTCCTCCGTTTGACGAGCAAGCGAATAGGAGGCTCACCTGTGGGGATTCTCTGGATCATCCTGATCATCGTGCTGGTGCTGCTCCTGCTGGGCTTTTTCAGCCGGGGCCGCTGGTAGGTCTAAAGAGAAGCTGAACTAGGCCGCCCGGCACTTGCCGGGCGGCCTCATAGGCGCGATCCTTGTCGGGATGGATCGGGCCGGAGTCCTCGGAATGCTTCGCCGTGCCGACGAGACCGCGGAGCTGCCGCGTCTCGGCGGGATGGCCCGCGCCGACGGCGTCATCATCGCCAGCGAGCGCTTCTGGGCCTTCGCGCGACGCGACGGCTCGATTCAGGAAGGGACGATGCCGTCCCCACCAGCGTTCACTCGGCGCGTCCCGCTCCTGCGCGGCTTGCTCCGCCTCGGGCTCGCGCTCGCCCCGCTCTTTCGCGGCACGAACGTGGCCCGCCCGCGCGAGCGGCTCTTCCTGACGGCCGCGATCGTCGCGCCGTTCTCGCTCGTCCTCCTGCCGCAGTCCGCGGCGCTGCCGATCGCAATCGTGCTCGCGGTGCTGCTCCTCAGCTGGATGCTGCGCGGCCGGACGCTCTTCCTGCACGGCGCCGAGCACCGGGCCATCGCGGCCGCCGAGTCGGGCTCGCTGGTCGCCGCCTGGGAGGGCCTCGCGAAGCCAACGCGCTTCTCGCCTCGCTGCGGGACGAACTTCGCGGCGCTCGTGCTTCCCGTCTCGGTCGGAGCCGACCACCTCTGGCCGCTGCCGGTCGCGGCGTACACGCCGTTCGCGGTCACGCTCATCTCGCTCGCCCTCACGATGGAGCTCTGGCAAGTCGTGCAGGGCTCGCGACACCGGGTTGCGGGGCTGTTCCTCATCCCGGGCCTGGCGCTGCAGCGGCTGACCACGCGTGAGCCGCGCGTCGACGAGACGCAGGTCGCGTTGACTGCAGTCGCCTCCGTGCTCCAGCGCGAGCTCGGCTAGGCATTCAGGCGATTCGCCGCCCTGCCGATAGGCGGAGGGCATGGCCGTCCCCGTGTACCGAGGGCATTTCGGCAAGCCGCAAGCCGAAAGGCTTCTTTGGCGTGCCGGCTTCGGCCCGCGCAAGGGCGAGGCGGAGCGGCTCGCGAAGCTCGGGCTCGAAGGGGCCGTCCGCAAGCTGACGCATCCCGGCCGCGAGCGCCTGCGCGGCCCCAGGCCGCACGACGACAACGGCCATCCGCTCGCGCCGAACGACGCCTGGGGTCACGACCAGCTCTGGTGGCTCGACCGGATGGTTCGCACGAGCCGCCCGCTGAGCGAGCGCATGACCCTGGTCTGGCACGACTGGTTCGCGACCTCACGCGACGGCGTCGGCCCCGCGCGTCTGATGCTCCGCCAGAACAACCTGTTCCGCCAGCACGCGCTCGGGTCGTTCCACACCCTCCTCGAGCAGGTCACGAAGGACCCGGCGATGCTGCTCTGGCTCTCCGGGACCGACAACACGAAGGACTCGCCGAACGAGAACTACGGGCGCGAGCTGATGGAGCTGTTCACGCTCGGCGCCGACCGTGGCGCCTACACCGAGCGGGACGTCCGCGAGCAGGCGCGGGCGCTGACCGGCTGGCGCAACTCCTGGGACGACAACCTCGGCCCGGTTCACTTCCGCTACGACCCGAAGCGGCACGACACGGGCACCAAGAGGATCTTCGGCAAGCGCGGGCACTTCGACTGGAGGGACTCGTGCCGCCTGTGCGTCCACCACCGGCTGCATCCATCGTTCTTCGTGACGAAGCTCTGGGGCTACTTCATCCCGACGAAACCGCCCGCCGGGACAAGACGCGCGCTCGAGCACATCTACGTCCACAGCGGCTACCAGGTGCGCCCGGTTGTCGCCGCCATCCTCCGCCACCCACAGCTCTACAACGGCCCGCGGATGGTCAAGTCGCCTGCGGTCTACACGGCCGGCCTGCTCCGCGCGCTCGGGCGCGGGATCGACACCGAGGCGTGGACGTGGCTCATGCAGCTCGCGGGCCAGGCGCTCTTCTACCCCCCGAATGTCGCGGGTTGGGACGATACGCGCTGGCTCGACACGGCCACCTACCGCGCGCGGTGGGCGATCGCCTCGCACGCGATCCGGCCGAAGGTGCTCGACAGCGACAAGGCGAAGCTGCCGGCGAATGCGGCGAAGCTGATGCAGCGCGCCGAGAGCTTCTGGGGCCACCCGTCGCTCACCGGCCACACGCACTCGCAGCTGAACCACTTCGTCAAGAGCGCGCTCCGCGATGCCGACGATCACTGGAAGAAGCGCTCCTACCCGGCCCTGATCGAGAACGCCCTCCGACAGCTGCTCGCCTCCTCCCCCGACCTCCAGACCTCCTGATGGCGCGCTCCTGCCACCACTGCGATGAGTTCTCGCGCGCCGCGTTCGTCCGGCGCAGCAGCGCCGAGGCGGGGCGCGGGCTGCCGGCGATCGAGCCGGGAATGCCGCTTCCGGCCGGCACCGGGCTCGACCGGCGCACGTTCGTGGCGCGGAGCTTCGGCCTCGCGCTGTCCGTCTACGGGATCGGCAAGCTCGGGCTGTTCGAGGAAGGGATCGCGCGCGCGGCCTCCGGGCCCGCGCAGCCCGTGCTCCTGTCGGTCTTCCTGCCGGGAGGCACCGACGCGCTCTCGGTCCTCTATCCAGGGATGGACTCGACCTACCGCCGGCTCCGGCCGCAGCTCAAGCTCGACCCGGCCGCGGGCCAGGCGTTCTCCGAGGACACGCGCCTCTTCTGGCACCCGAAGCTGAGCCCGCTCGCCCAGCTCCACGGCGAGGGCAAGGTCAGCGTCGTCCCCGCGGTCGGCTACACGCACCCCGACCAGTCGCACTTCACGTCGCGGCACTACTGGGAGGTCGGCGCGACCGACGCGGGGCTGATGACCGGCTGGATGGGCCGCTACCTCGACCACGCGGGGAGCAACGACAACCCGCTGCAGGGGCTCTCGCTGGACTACCAGCTGCAGCCGTCGCTCGCCTCGGCAAAGGTGCCGGTGGCCTCGGTGGCAGCGCCCGACGAGTACACCTTCGACGCGCCCGGTGTCTGGGGCGAGGTCGAGAATCGGATGCTCGAGACGCTGGCGCCGCTCGGCGCGCGCCGCAAGGATCCGTTCCTGAACCAGGCCGCGCACGCCACGGCTGCATCCGACAAGCTCCGCCGCCAGCTCGCGCCCTTCGCGCAGAACAGCGGCAACGGCTACGGCAGCCCGGTTCCGTACCCGGACGTCGACGACTCCTTCCCGCACCAGCTCGCAGGCCTCGCCGCGATGATCGCCGCGAACCTGCCGCTGCGCTGCGTTGCGATCACGGCGCCCGGCGAGTACGACACGCACGACGACCAGCCGCAGGCCCTGGCGGACGGGCTCGACGTCACCGCGCGGAGCCTCTACGCCTTCCAGCGCGACCTCGAGGCGCGCGGCCTTGCCGACCGGGTCCTGACTCTGGTCTGGTCGGAGTTCGGCCGGCGCGCGGAGGAGAACGGCAGCAGCGGCACCGATCACGGCGCGGGCGGCACGGCCTTCCTGATCGGCACCCGCGCGAAGGGCCAGATGATCGGCGAGTTCCCCGGCATGGACAACCTGGACGACGACGGCAACCTCAAGGCGACCGCCGACTTCCGCGGCCTCTACTGCTCGCTGCTCGAGCAGTGGCTGAACCAGGACGCGGCCGCGGTCATCCCGGGCGCCGGGTCGTTCGCGCGCACGCCGCTCCTGAAGTGATTCGCGCGGCGCTCGTTGTTCTCACCGCGGTGGCGGTCATGCAGCCGCACGCGGCTCCCGGGCGGCTCGGCGTGAGCGCTACCGAGTTCCACCTGACGCTCTCGCGGGGCTCCGTCAAGGCGGGCCGCGTGATCGTCCAGCTGCAGAACGCGGGCCAGGACGTCCACGACCTGCGTCTGCGCCGGATCGGCGGCAAGCGCACGTACTCCTTGCCGGTGACGACCCCGGGCGGCCGCTCCACGCTCACGCTTCGGTTGCTTCCCGGCCGCTACCGGTTGTGGTGCTCGCTGGCGAACCACGCGCAGCTCGGCATGCGGGCGGTCTTGCGCGTGCGCCGCTGACGTAGCATCGGGGCATGCGCGAGCTGGTCAATGTCGCCTGCGCCCAGGTCGAGCCGGTGCTCTTCGACCGAGCCGCGACGATCGACCGCATCGCCGACGTGGCCGCCGAGGTGGCGGCGAACGGCGCGAAGCTCGTCCTCTTCCCGGAGACGTTCATCCCCGTCTACCCGTCGAACCGCTGGGTTCGGTTCCTGGCCGGCGGCCAGGACACGAAGTCGGTCTTCGCGAAGCTGGCCCGCGAGTCGTTGGAGGTGCCCGGGCCCGACTCGGACCGGATCGGCGAGATCGCGCGCGAGAACGGGCTCTGGCTCGCGGTCGGCGCGAACGAGCTCGACCCCGGGAACGGGACGATCTACAACGCGCTGCTGCTCTACGGGCCCGACGGGGCGCTGGCGCTCCGCCACCGCAAGCTCGTACCGACGAACCACGAGCGACTTGTCTGGGGCCAGGGCGACGGTTCCGGCCTTCAGGCGGTCGAGACGGCGCTCGGCCGCGTGGGCGGGTTGATCTGCTGGGAGAACTTCATGCCGCTCGCGCGGTTCTCGCTCTACGAAAGCGGCGTCGAGATCTACCTCGCCCCGACCGCCGAGGACAGCGAGCAGTGGCACGACTCGATGAAGCACATCGCCCGCGAGTCGCGTGCCTTCGTTCTCTCGTGCTGCGTGTACCAGCGCGCATCGAGTTACCCGGACGACGTGCAGCTCGCGGAAGGCGACGAGCTCGTGGGCCGCGGCGGCTCGGCGATCCTCGGCCCGGACGGCGCGTACCTGGCGGGCCCGCTCTGGGACGAGGAAGGGATCCTCTATGCCGAGCTCGACCCTCAGCGCCTGTACGAAGAGCGCCAGCGCTTCGCCCCGGCCGGCCACTACCACCGGCCGGACGTCTTCAGGCTGAAGGTACGGCGCTAGCCGGCTCTTCGACCGCCGCGAGCTTGCGCTCGAACCAGTCCAGGATCGCCTCGAACCGCATCTCCCGGTGCAAGGGCGAGCCGGAGCGGCTCAGGTTGTGCCCTTCCGCCGGGAAGATGACCAGCTCGACGTCTCGCTTCAGCACCCGCAGGATCGCGAACAGGTCCTCCCCGTGGCCGAGCGGGCAGCGGAGGTCCTCCTCGGAGTGCAGGATCAGCAGCGGCGTCGTGATGTTCTCCGCGTAGTTCGACGGCGAGATCTGCAGGTAGGCATCCGGCGCGCGGAACCAGTACTCGCCGACGATGCCCTTGAAGGCGAAGCCGATGTCGCCCGAGCCGCCCTCCAGCACGAAGTTGTTGACCGACCGTTCCGAGCACGCCGCCTTGAAACGGTCGGTGTGACTCACGGCCCACGACGTCATGAAGCCGCCGTATGAGCCGCCCAGGATTCCGAGCCGCTCCTCGTCGATGAAGTCGAAGCGCTCGAGCGCCGCGTCCATCACCGCCATCACGTCCTCGTAGTCGACCGACCCCCAGCCGGGGCCGACCTCGCCCGGGCCGCGGATCGCCCGCCCCCACTCCTCGCTGTAGCCGGACGAGCCGCGCGGGTTCGAGTAGAGCACGGCGTAACCCGCCTCGGCGTAGACCTGGAACTCGTCGAAGAACCGGTTGCCGTACTGGCTGAACGGCCCGCCGTGGACGTTGAGCAGCAGTGGATACCTCTGCCCCTCCTCGAAGCCGAGTGGGCGGATGATCCACGCTTCGACCTCGGAGCCGTCCTCGGAGATCGCCGTGAACCTTTCGGGCTCGGAGGCCTCGACGGACGAGCTCACAGCGGTCAGAGCCCGGTCGCCGGAAAAGATCTCGGGCAGGGCGGTGGGCGTCGTCGCCGCGTGCACGATCTGCCCGTCCACGCAGTCGAACGCGGTCACCCAGATGTCGCTGAGCACGGCTTCGGGCTCGGCGCTCCCGTCCGCACGGACGCGGTAGAGCGGATTGTGGCCGGAGTCTTCGAGCACGAACAGGATCGAGTCGCCGTCCCAGACCGGCTCGCGGATCTCCGGATAGGGAGCGCAGTTGCGGTCGAGCGATTCGGTCAGCACGCGCCGCTGGCCCGTCGAGGCATCGAGAACAGCGAGCTGGCCATGTCGCGGGTAGTCGAAGCCGCCGGGCGCCCAGCGGCAGGCGATCGTCGAGCCGTCCGGCGACCACGACGGCGCCTCGTAGCGGCTCTCGCCCTCGGTCAACCGCTCCGGCTCGCCACCCTCGGCGTCCACGACGTAGATGTCGCGCTCGACCTCGACGTCCCAGTCCTCCTGCCGCGCCGACGAGAACGCGAGGCGACGGCTGTCGGGAGACCAGCTCGGGCTCGCATCCTCGAAGTCGCCGTCGGTGGCCTGGACGGCCTGGCCTGAGCCGTCGGCCGGAACGACGAAGACGTGCCGGCGCCGGTCGCCGATCCAGCCCTCGTCGTCGAGCTTGTACTGGAGGCGCTCGAACCTCCGGGGCTGCCGCTTGCGGTCGTCCTCCTCCTCGTACGCCTGTTCGCGAACGCGCGCGGTGAACGCGAGCCGGCTTCCGTCCGGCGACCAGACGACTTCCGTCACGTCCTCGTCGAGCTCGGTCAGCTTCTGGGGGTCGCCGCCGTCGACGGGAAGGACGTAGAGCTGCTTGGCCTTGCTGTCGCGGTTCGAGACGAAGGCCAGGCGCGACCCGTCCGGCGACCAGCGTGGCGCGCCGTCGACCTTCTCCGCTCGCGTCAGCCGGCGCGGCTCGGCCGAGCCGTCGACCGGGACGAGCCAGATCGAGGCGGTGTAGTCGTTCTCCTCGCGGTCGGTTCCCCAGCCCACGAAGGCCACGGTCCGGCCGTCGGGCGAGATCCGCGGATCGTCGGCCCAGCGCAGCTCGTAGACATCGCTTGGTCGCACGGCTCGGAAGTAAATCAATAGATCGTCTTTAGATCGGTTTCCGGCGTCTCCGGGCCGGGAACACGCGGCCAGGAAGCAACCTGAAGGAGGGCCATGGCCGAGCTCGTCGCCGATTACATCCTCAAGCGTCTACGCGAGTGGGGAGTCCACCGCATCTACGGCTACCCGGGTGACGGGATCAACGGGTTCCTGGGCGCGCTCGACCGCACCGACCCCGACCCTGAGTTCATCCAGGCGCGCCACGAGGAGATAGCGGCGTTCATGGCCTGCGCCCACGCGAAGTTCACGGGCGAAGTGGGCGTCTGCATGGCCACATCGGGCCCCGGCGCGATCCACCTGCTGAACGGCCTCTACGACGCGAAGCTCGACCACGCGCCCGTCGTCGCGATCGTCGGCCAGCAGAAGCGGATGTCGCTCGGCGCCGAGTACCAGCAGGAGGTCGACCTGCAGGTGCTCTTCAAGGACGTCTCGGAGTTCGTGCAGGTCTGCATGGAGCCCGCCCAGGCGAGGCACCTCATCGACCGCGCCGTTCGCATCGCGCTCGACACAAAGGGCGTTTCGACGGTGATCATCCCGGGCGACGTCCAGGAGGAGAAGGCCGTCGAGTCGCCGCCGCGCGAGCACGGCGCGGTCTTCTCGAGCATCGGCTACTCGCCTCCGCGGGTGCTGCCGCACGACGAGCAGCTCGAGCAGGCGGCGCGGATCCTGAACGAAGGCAAGAAGGTCGCGATGCTCGTCGGACAAGGCGCGAGAGGCGCGCGCGACGAGTTGATCGAGGCCGCCGAGCTCCTCGGCGCAGGAGTGGCCAAGGCGCTGCTCGGGAAGGACGTCCTGCCCGACTCGCTGCCCTTCGTGACCGGCTCGATCGGGCTCCTCGGCACGACCGCGAGCTACGAGCTGATGAAGGGCTGCGACACGCTCTTCATGGTCGGCACCAGCTTCCCCTACTCCGAGTTCCTGCCGAAGGAAGGCCAGGCCCGCTGCGTCGAGATCGACATCGAGGCGAGCCGCATCGGCATCCGCTACCCGGTCGACGTGCAGCTCGTCGGCGACGCGAAGGAGACGCTGCGGGCGCTGAACCCGAAGCTCGAGCGCAAAGACGACCGCTCGTGGCGCGAGCAAACCGAGAAGCAGGTCGACGAGTGGTGGCGCGTGGTCGAGGACCGCGCACACCAGGACGCCGACCCGATGAACCCGCAGCGTGTCGTCTGGGAGCTTTCTCAGCGCCTGCCCGAGGACGCGATCATCTGCGCCGACTCCGGCTCGTCCACGAACTGGTTCGCGCGCGACCTGAAGCTGACCGAGCACAACCGCTCCTCGCTCTCGGGGACGCTGGCGACGATGGGCCCGGGGACCCCGTACGCGATCGCGGCGAAGTTCGCGCATCCCGGCCGCCCGGTGATCGCCTTCGTCGGCGACGGCGCCTTCCAGATGAACGGCATGAACGAGCTGATCACCGTCAAGCGCTACCACGAGCGGTGGAAGGAGAACCCGACGCTCGTCTTCTGCGTCTTCAACAACCAGGACCTGAACCAGGTGACGTGGGAGCAGCGCGTGCTGACCGGCGACCCGAAGTTCCCGGGCACGCAGTGGATCCCGAGCGTCCCGTACGCGAAGTACGCGGAGCTGCTCGGCTTCAAGGGGATCTACTGCGAGAACGGCGACGAGGTCGGCGCCGCCTGGGAGGAGGCGCTCAACGCCGGCGGGCCGTGCGTGCTCGAGGTCAAGACCGATCCGGAAGTCCCGCCGCTGCCGCCGCACATCACGCGGATGCAGGCCCAGAAGATGGCGAAGGCGATGGTCAAGGGGGATCCGGAGCGCACCGGCGTGATGGAGAAGTCGCTCGTCGGGAAGCTCGTGGAGTTCAAGGAGTCGCTCCCGGGTCGAAAGTGAGTGTCGCGACCAAGACCGAGGCAGGCGTAGAACGGCTCGACGTCTCGGCCTACGAGATCCCGACCGACGCGCCAGAGTCGGACGGCACCTTCGAGTGGGATTCGACGACGATCGTCGTAGTCGAGGCGCACGCGGGCGGGCAGACCGGCCTCGGGTACACCTACGCGCCCGCGGCTGCGGGGAAGCTCATCGAGGAAAAGCTCGCTTCCGAGGTCGAGGGAGTCGACGCGACGGCTCCTGCGGAGGCGTGGGAGAAGATGGGCCGGGCGCTGCGCAACGCCGGGCGGCCCGGGGTCGGCGCGATGGCAGTCGCCGCCGTCGACTGCGCGCTCTGGGACCTGAAGGCGCGGCTGCTGGGCGTCGCGCTCGTCGACGCGCTGCCACGGGCACATGACTCCGTCCCGTTGTACGGGAGCGGCGG
>DATDFL010000058.1:0-18083 GCA_036522595.1 Gaiellaceae bacterium | reverse complement strand
GAGCCGCTTCGCCTCGTCGCTGCCGAGGTCGAGGCCGAGCCGCCCGAGGATGGTCTCGGCGTGCTGCTCCTCCGGGAGCTCGATGCGGATGCGCCAGTCGTCCTTCATGTGGTCAGTGCGGCTCCGAACATCCTCTCTGATCTACCCGTCTGGTCGAGGAACTTGGTGATCCCGCCGAGCCAGAAGGGGTATCCGGCGCCGAGCAGGAGGGCCGTGTCGACGTCGGCTGCCTCCGCGACGACGCCTTCCTCGAGGAGGTGGCGGATCTCGTCGGCGACGGCCTCCAGGGCGGCTTCGAGGATCTCGTCCTGCGTCTTCGGCTCGTGGCCCAGGACGACGATTTCGTCCTTGCCCTCGGCGTAGTTGGCGAGCGTCTGCGAGAGCGGGAATCGATCGGGGTAGGCGCCGTGGAGCGTCTCGAGCGTGTGGTGGGCGACGCGCGGGCCGACCATCTGCAACAGCACCGACGGGGCCATCGGCAGCCCGAGCCGGAGGATTGCCTCATCGGCCTCCTCGACGGTGTTGCCGTGCTCCAGCGCCTCGAGCACGACCGTCATCTGGCGCGTGAGGATGCGGTTGACGACGAAGCCGGGCGCGTCCCGCACGAGCACCGGACGCTTGCGCAGCTTCTCGGCGAAGGCCCACGCGGTGGCGAGCGCCTGGCCGTCGGTTGCGTCCGTTCGGACGAGCTCCACGAGTGGCAGGACCGCGACCGGGTTGAAGAAGTGGATCCCGACGTCGGCGCCCATCTCCGCGATCGAGAGGCTGGACGTGTTCGAGGCGAGGACGCAGTCGTCGCGAGTGTGCTCGCGGAGCTCGGCGAAGACGCTTCGCTTGATGTCGAGCTCCTCAAAGACCGCTTCGAGAACGAGGTCGCAGTCGGCGAAGTGCTCGTAGCCGGTGCCTGTCGAGACGATCGAGCCGAGGAACCTGGCCTTGTCCTCGTCGTACCGTTCGGCGAGTGCTTCCTCGATCGACTCGCGCGCTCGGGCCAGGGCTTCCTCGCTGACGTCGCGCATCGCGACCGGCACTTCGAGCCGGCGCAGGACGAGCGCCGCGATCTGCGCGGCCATCAGGCCGGCGCCGACGATCCCGACCTTGCGGATCGGCCTCGGCTCGCCGGCGGGCTTGCCGGGCGGGCTCTTCGCGCGTCGCTCCACGAGGTCGAAGGCGTAGAGCGAGGCCTGTGCCTGCCGGCCGGGGAGCAGCTCGCCGACCGCGTCCTCCTCGGCGCGGTAGCCCTCTTCGATGCTCCAGCCGGAG
This sequence comes from Gaiellaceae bacterium, assembly GCA_036522595.1. Lineage (GTDB taxonomy): Bacteria > Actinomycetota > Thermoleophilia > Gaiellales > Gaiellaceae > AC-32. Next base: position 16,820 of record DATDFL010000058.1, on the reverse strand, counting down.
CAGGCGCCCTCGATCAGCTCGAGCGCTCGGTACGGAGCGGGCGTCGCGGCGTGAACCTGGTCGTCGAGCCGCGCGAGCGCCTTTTGGATCACTTTCGTCACAGTCTCGTGCGCGTGGCTGACACCGGGCTGCGGCCCTTCGAGCTCGAGCGCGAACGCGAGCGACTCGTCCACGAACTCGGCCGGCTCGAGCAGGCGGTCGGCGAAGCCTTCCTCGAAGGCCTGCGGCCCCGTCAGCATCCGGTTCTGGCGCATCGGGTTGGTGACGATGAACTTGACCGCCGTCTCGACGCCCACGAGGCGCGGGATCAGCTGCGTCCCGCCCCACGCGGGAACGATTCCGAGGAAGCACTCTGGACAGGCGAAGTGGCGCACCGCTGTGGCGATCGTGCGCGCGTCGCAGTGCAGAGCCAGCTCGACTCCGCCGCCGAGACAGGCGCCGTTGATTGCGGCCACGGTGGGGTAGGGGAGCGCGCGGATCCGTCCGAAGAGCTCGTGGCCCGCGCAACTGCCCTCGATCGCGAGCTCGCGCGTTGCGTTCGGGAACTCGGTGATGTCGGCACCGGCGGCGAACACGAACGGTTTGCCGGTGATCACGAGCGCGGCCCAGTCGTCTTCCTCGAGCCGGGGCAAAAGCCGCTCGAGCGACTCGAGCGCGGCCCGGCCGAAGAACGTCGGCTTCGTGTAGTCCTCGCCGTTGTCGATCGTGACCAAGGCGACGCGATTGCCCTCGCGCTCGACCTCGGCCAGCTTGAACTCAGTCTGCGGCAGGAACGTTCTCCCAGATCAGCGCCGCGCCCATGCCCATGCCGACGCAGAGCGCGGTCAGGCCGTACTGGACTTCCGGCCGCTCGCGGAAGCCGTACGCGAGCTGGGCCATCAGCCGGACGCCGGTTGCCGCGAGCGGATGGCCGCACGCGATCGCGCCGCCGTACGGGTTCAGCCGAGGGTCTTCGGGGTCGACGCCGAGCCCGTCGCACCAGGTGAGCACCTGCACGGCGAAGGGCTCGTTCAGCTCGAAGAGGCCGATGTCGTCGAGCGAGAGATCGGCGAGCACGAGCGCCTTCCGCGTCGCCGGCACGGGACCGAGCCCCATCAGCTCGGGCTCGACTCCTGCGAAGGCGTACGAGACGAGGCGCATTCGCGGCTTTAGGCCGTGCTCCGCGGCCGCCTCCTCCGACGTCAGCAGGGCGACGGCCGCGCCGTCGGTGAGCCCGGCGGAGTTGCCGGCGGTGACGCGACCGCCCGGACGGAACGGCGTCGGCAGGTCGGCCAGGCCCTCCATCGAGGTGTCGGGCCGGAGGAACTCGTCCCGGTCGGCGCCGCGCCAGCCGTCGTCGGTGAAGACGGTCATCGGCACCACCGTCTCGCGCATGACGCCGTTCTCCCACGCCGCCGCCGCGCGGTGCTGCGAGCGAACTGCGAACGCGTCCGCGTCCTCCTTCGTCAGCTGCGGGAAGCGGTCGTGGAGGTTCTCAGCGGTCGCGCCCATCGTGACCGCGGACGGGTCGACGAGCCGCTCGGCGACAAAGCGCGGATTGAAGTCGACGTCCTCGCCCATCGGGTGGTGCCCCATGTGCTCGATGCCGCCCGCGAGTACGGCGTTCGCTGCGCCCATCGCGATCTCGCCCGCGCCTGCGGTGACGGCGGTGAGCGCGCCGGCGCACATCCGGTCGACCGCGAATCCGGGCACCGAGGCCGGCAGGCCGGCGAGGATCGCGACGTCGCGCCCCAGCGTCAGGCCCTGGTCGCCGACCTGCGCCGTCGCAGCCATGATCACGTCGTCGATCCGCTCGGGCGGCAGCGACGGGTTGCGTCGCAGCACCTCGCGAACCACCTTGACGCCGAGGTCGTCGGCACGTGTCCGCCAGAACACGCCCTTTGGCCCCGCGCGCCCGAATGCGGTTCTCACGCCGTCGATGTAGACGACCTCGCGGAGCTCCCTGGCCACGCGAGGAGCCTAGTGGATGAATTCGGGGACAAAGCGGCACACATCCGCCACGGTCCCGTCACCCACGCGTGCGGATTTCGCGGATACGATCGCCTCGGGGAGGAGGTTGGGTGTGCCTAAAACAAGGGGCGTGACGGACGCGGACTGGGAGGCACATCTCGCCCGTGAAACGGCGCGGCACCAGGACGGCGAGGCTCGCCTGGGAGACGCCCAGGACGCCGACTCGCGCCAGCGGCAGCTGACCCGGCTCGGCAATGCGGCCGGAGGCGCAGGGCTCGCCCTTTTGATGCTCGGCCGCGCCGACGACTCCGCGGATTGGCTCCACCGCGCCGCCGACCGCTACCGCGAGAGCTTCCCCGACGCGCCGCCGGGCAGCTGGGGCCGTCCGATCGGCGCGATGAAGGCGCTCATCCTCGCCGGAGACTGGGCGAAAGCGGAAGATGCCGCTCGCTGGGCGCTCGAAGCGGGCGCCGCCGACGCGGATTCCCCGATCGGCCGCTACGCCGCGGCCCTCGCCCTGCTCGTCCTCGGCCGGCCCGCCGAGGCCCGCCGGCACGCAGACGCGATTCGCACGCGCGACGACTTCCCCAGCGACGTCGGCGACGCGCTCGCCTTCCTGGCCGCGGAGGACGTCGCCGGCTACGAGACCGCCGTCGAGTCGGTGCTCGAATCGTTCGAGACGCGCGACGAGTACCTCGAGGACCTGCCGATCGCGGACACGGTGCTCGTGCTGCAGGCCCTGGCCGAACGCCGCGGCATGGCCGCGGAGCTCAGCTCAGCGCTCCTCCCTTAGGCGCCGTCGAACGCGCTCGACGGCGGGTGGAGCACCGCCGTGACCACGATCGGCTCGGAGCTCTCGTCCTCGGCGTCCCGCGCCTTCTCGACGAGCTCCGAGATCAGTTCCAGCGCCTTCTCCGTCCCGATCCGCGCCGTCACCTGCGCGGAGCGGAAGAGCCCCTCCGGCCCGTGCTCGTCCCAGCCGCGCTGCACCTCGTCCAGCATCGCCGCCCGCAGGTCGGTCGTCAGCCCGGACGCGAGCAGCTCCGGCGCGACCCTCAGCGTCCGCGCCACCGGCCGGTACGGCTTCTCCCGTCCCTTGCCCGTGTCGACGAGCGTGATCAGCCCGGCGCGCAACAGCATCCGCACGTGGAAGTGAAGATGGCCGGGATCGACGCCGAGCTTGTTCGCGAGCTCGCGGTTGGTGATCGCGTCCTCGCCGCTCGTGCCGAGCATCTCCAGGACGCGGAGGCGAAGTGGATGCCCGAGCGCCTTCAGCTGCTCTGGCTGGTCCAGGATGAGCACGTCGAGAATCGGTTCCGTGACGGCCATCGGCGGCCTATATATACGGCGCGAGAGCGTGGCTGTCTAGGGTTGCAGTCCCGCGGCCGCGGCAGAATCGGCCACGACGCGGGTGCGTCCCCGGGCCGAGCGGATGAGGCTCGACGGGGTCTCGGGCCCCGGCGGCTGCCCAAACGCGCGCTCGACGGCCTCGGCTTTCGAACCCCCCGTGACGAGGAACAAGACCTCGGGCGCCGAGCACAAGACCGGCAGAGTCATCGTGACGCGGTCGACGAACGGCTCGAGCTTCGCCTCCGCCGGAATCGACCGCCGCGAGCGCTCCTCGAGCGTCGGCTGGCTCGGGAAGAGGGACGCCGCATGGCCGTCCGGCCCGATTCCGAGCAGGACGAGATCGAGGTGCGCTCCGTCGAGCTCGGCGTCGTAGGCGTCAGCGGCCGCCGCCGCACCCAGCTCGCCTTCGATCCGATGAACGACAGGTTGAGCGGTGAGCGAGCGAAGGAGGTGGTCCTGGGCGAGCCGGTAGTTGGAGCGCTCATCGCCCGGCGGCACCGCGCGCTCGTCGCCCCACCACAAGGTCGCTTCGCTCCAGTTCGGCTCGCGCTCGGCCGCGAGCTCGTAGGCCCGGCCCGGCGACTCGCCGCCGGTGAGCACGATGCTCGACCCCGCGCGCGCCGCCGCCACCAGCTCGTCCGCGACGAACGAGGCCACCGCCTCAGCATCGTCGACCCGCACCAGCTCGACGCCGTAGAGCATCACGTGTCGCCCGCGGCCAGCTCTTGAGACCGCTCCATCGCGGCCTGGATTGCATTGAGGAACGCAGCGCGCACGCCCGAGCGCTCGAGCTCGCGAATCGCACGGATCGTCGTCCCGCCGGGGGAGGTCACCTGCTCGCGCAGCTCGACCGGGTGTACGCCCTCGTCGCGTAGCAGCTTCGCGGTGCCGAACATCGTCTGGACGACGAGCTGCGTCGAGATCTCGCGGGAGAGCCCGAGCAGGATGCCGGCCTCGATCATCGCCTCGGCGAGCAGCGCGAAGTACGCAGGGCCAGAGCCCGAGACGGCGGTGACTGCGTCCATGTAGCGCTCCGGGACGCGGACGACGCCGCCGAGGTGGCTGAGCGCCTCCTCCGCGAGCGCCAGGTGCTCGTCGCCGGCATGGGCGCCCGCGCAGACGCCGGCCATCCCCTCGTGCACGGTCGCGGGGCGGTTCGGCATCGAGCGCACCACCGGCACTCCCGGCGCGATCCGGCCCTCGATCGCCGCGGTCGGGATGGCGGCGGCGACGGAGAGCACCGTCTGCTCCGCGGTGAGCACGCCTCCGATCTCGCCGAGCAGCACCTCGAAGTCCTGCGGCTTCACGGCGATTACGACCAGCGTCGCGCCCGCGACGGCTTCCTGATTCGAGGTCGTGGCGCGCACGCCGTAGCGTTCGGCCAGCTCGGCCGCCCGCTCCTCGTCCCGCACGGTGACGACGATCTCCGAAGGCTCGCGCCAGCCGCCGCTCAGGAGCCCGCTCAGCAGCGACTCGCCGATCGTGCCGGTCCCGAGGATCGCGACCAGGCGCCCCCCTGCCATGGGCGGCAGTCTAGGCGGCTTTGGGCCGCGGCACGGGGACGAGCCCGAGCCGCCACGCGTTGAGCAAATAGGTCCCGGCGAGCCCCGCCCACTCGCCGTAGGGCTCGAGCAGCTCGGCGGTCTCCCACGGCTCGACGCGCCGGCCCCAGAGCTCGCGGCACAGCTTGACGAGGCCGAGGTCGCCGACGAGCCCGCGCTCGAAGCGCCCGAGCCCTTCGACGCAGACGAGACCGACCGACCACGGGCCGAGGCCGCGCTCTCGCTCCAGCCGCTCCGCGGCAGCCGAGGTCGGCAACCCCCGCAGCCGCTCGAGGTCGAAGGAGCGGCAGAGCCGGACGAGCGTCGCCCCGCGCCGCGCGCCCAGTCCGAGACGGCGGAGCTCGGCCGGCGCGAAGCGCGAGAACGTGGCCGGTGTCGGCGGCTCGTGCAGGAACGTCCCCGGCACCTTCGGGGTCGCTGCGCGGATGACGGTGCGCTCGATCTCCCGCGCCCGGCGCGCAGTGATCAGCTGTCCGGCGACCGCCTTCAACAAGGCGTGCGTGACGGTGGCGACCCGGACCGGTCGATAGCCGCGCAGGCGCGGGAGAGCTCGCCCCAGCAGCGGGTCGTCTCGAAACCGCGTCAGGAACTCCGAGTGGTCGTCATCCAGCGCGAGCACGAACCGCAGCTCCGCGAGCCCAGCTTCGTCGGGAGCCCGCAGCTGGACGACGCCGTCCGCCTGCTGCCATGCCTGTCCGATCCCGCCCGCGGCGAGCGCTGCCGTGAACGGCCCACCCGCGGTCGTGCGCGTCGCGTTCGCAGCGAGCCGGGCGGAGAGGCGGAGCGAGAAGGGGCCGCGCGTTCGAACCGCGGCCGAGCTCACCGAAGCCTGTGAGCCTCGACCGCGGCCGGCTCTGCGGCGAGGTCGGCGGCTTGCTCGAGAACCTCCAGCGCCTGCTCCTCGCGGCCTGCGCGGCGCAGGAACTTGCCCCAGGCGCGGTACGCCTCGATGTGGTCGCGGCGGTGCCCGTGGTCGCGCAGCAGCTCGGTCGCCTGCCGAAAAGCCTCGTCGGCGCCGTCCACATCGCCCTTGAGGGACTTCGCCTCGGCGAGCGCCCACAGCGCGTTGGCGCGCTCGTGCAGGTACTCGTCCGAAGCCGCAGCGACGGAAGCCTCGGCACGGCTGATCGCCTCGTCGGCATCGCCGTGCTTCGCGGCGAGCTTCGACTGGTCTGCGTAGAGGTTCGCAAGATCCTCGGGCTCGGCGCTCGGCCCGAAGAGCCGCTCCGCCAGCTCGTAGTGGCGCCCGGCGCCTTCCACGCGACCCTGGGCGAGCAGGATCGAGCCGGCGAGCAGATGCGCACGCGCGAGGTGCAGTGTGTCGTCGGTGACGTCGAGCAGCGCGATCGCGCGCCGGATGTAGTTGAGGGCTGCGGCAGACCGGCCCTGAACGTCGTTCAGGCGGGCGACCGACCAGTAGAGGCGGACTCGCGAGTAGGCGTCGGTCGCCTCCTCCGCCTTGGCGATCGCGTCCTGAAGCACGTCCTCGGCACGCTCGAGGTCGCCGAGATCCGTCAGCGCGTAGCTGAGGTATGTGGTGAAACGCACCTGTGCCGTGAAGTCTTCGGGCGTCTCCCGGGAGACGTCGTCGAGACAGCGCTCGAAGAGGTCGACCGCGCGCTGCGTCTGGCCGCTGGCCGCGAGGGCCCGTCCGAGCGTCGCGTAGACGTCCGGCCGCATCGCGGGAGAGACGTCTGCCAGCTCGAGCCCGTTTTCGAGCCGCTCGATCGCCTCGTGGTTGCGTCCTGCGTGGGCCGCGGCCAGCCCGAGCGCGATGCTCGCTCTGGAGGCCGCGAGTGCGTCGCCGGCCTCGAGCGACTCGCCATGAAGGCGCTCGAGCGTCCGCTCTGCCTCTGCGGTGTCGTCCGCGAGCCGCAGCTCCAGCTCCGCATCGGCGATCCGCAGCTCGCGCTCCTCGGTGTCACGGATCTCCGAGCCGGTCTCCAGGTAATCGGCGGTGACGCCCAGCTTGCGGGCGAGCATTCGCAGCGCTTTCACCGACGGCCGGCGGGCGCCTCCTTCGATGCGGGAGATGTACGCGTACGAGACGCCGGGGGATGCGAGCTCACGCTGCGACAGGCCCCGTTCGCGCCGGAGTCGACGCAGCCGTTGGCCAATCGTCTCCTCGGCCGCATCGCTTTTTCGGTCCGGCACCGGCTGCATATTGACCCCGGAGAAGGTCATCGTCAATCGCCAACCGAGGCTTGACAACAAATGACTACCCCGCTTGTGTACTGCCACCTTCTGTCCCCGCGAGCGAACAGGAGGGAGGTGATTTCTGTGGCAGCCAGGATCCAGGCTTTGTTGCTGGTCCTCGGCGCGATGGCCGCCGCTGCGTTCGGCGGCTCGACGCCCTGGGGCCCCTAGACACTCGGGGAGCGGGCGGGGGATGAACGCGGTCCCCCGCCCGTTCGCACGACACTTGGCAACGAACGTGGACCCGGTACTGTCGGTGCGTGAGCATCGACCCGGGCGTCGACATCGGCCACGTGCACCTCAAGGTGTCCGACATCGATCGCGCCTTGGCGTTTTACCGCGACATCCTCGGGTTCGACGTGATGCAGCGCCACGGCGAGCAGGCGGCGTTCATCTCGGCCGGCGGTTACCACCATCACATCGGGCTCAACACCTGGGAGTCGCGCGGGGGCTCGCCTCCGCCGCCGGGGACAACGGGCCTCTACCACGTCGCGATTCGCTACCCCGACCGACGTGCGCTCGGAGGTGCATTGCGCCGGCTCGTCGACGCAGACTGGCCGATCGAGGGCGCGAGCGACCACGGCGTCTCCGAGGCGATCTACCTCAGCGACCCGGACGGCAACGGGATCGAGATCTACCGCGACCGGCCCGAGAACGAGTGGCCGCGGCCGCCGGACGGCAAGGGCGTCGCGATGACCACCAAGCCGCTCGACCTCGACGCGCTGTTGGCCGAGGCGCGCTGATGGCGAAGGGCTACGCGGAAGGCCCCGCCGCCGAGGAGGCCGAGCGCCGGCTCGAGGAGCTCGAGCGCGGCTCGCAGGAGAAGCCGCGGCAAGAACGCCTGGCCGTTTACGGCTCGACCGACGACGAGCCGGAGCGTCACTTCATCGGCTGGCGCGACGACGTCGATCCGGACGATCTCTTCGCCTCCGGCAAGGCCTGGGGCATCACTGTGCGGCGCGCTACCTTGTAGGTCCCTTGGCCAAGCAGGTCGAGCAGCTCGAGCAGGTGACGATCCGGTTCGCCGGCGACTCCGGCGACGGGATGCAGCTGACCGGTGGGCGGTTCACGAGCGAGACCGCGCTCGTCGGCAACGACCTCTCGACCCTGCCGGACTTCCCGGCCGAGATCCGCGCGCCGGCGGGCTCGCTCCCGGGCGTCTCCGGCTTCCAGCTTCACTTCGCCGACCACGACATCCTCACGCCGGGAGACGCGCCCGACGTGCTGGTCGCGATGAACCCTGCGGCGCTGAAGACCAACTTGCGCGACCTGCCCAAAGGCGGCGCGCTGATCGTCAACCGCGACGCGTTCACCGACCGCAACCTCGACAAGGCCGGCTACGCGACCAACCCCCTCGAGGACGGCTCGCTCGAGGAGTTCCACGTCCACGAGGTGCCGCTGACGACGCTGACGCTCGAGGCGCTGAAGGACGTCGAGGTCACCAAGCGCGAGGCGGAGCGCTCGAAGAATATGTTCGCGCTCGGCCTCATGTCGTGGCTCTACCACCGGCCGACCGACGGGACGATCGCCTTCATCGAGCAGAAGTTCAAGACGAAGCCCGAGATCGCGGAGGCCAACGTCAAGGCCTTCAAGGCCGGCTGGGCCTACGGCGAGACCTCGGAGGACTTCGTCGTCTCGTACGAGGTCGCCCCCGCGCAGATGCCGCCCGGCACCTATCGCAACATCACGGGCAACCAGGCGCTCGGGATGGGACTCATCGCTGCGAGCGTCAAGAGCAAGCTGCCGCTCTTCCTCGGCGCCTACCCGATCACGCCCGCCTCGGAGATCCTCGAGCACCTCTCTCGGCACAAGCGGTTCGGCGTGCGGACCTTCCAGGCCGAGGACGAGATCGCCGCGGTCGGCGCGGCTCTGGGCGCGAGCTTCGGCGGCGCGCTCGGCGTCTGCACCTCCAGCGGCCCGGGGGTCGTGCTCAAGGCGGAGACCGTCGGCCTCGCCGTGGCGCTGGAGCTGCCGCTGCTGATCCTCGACATCCAGCGCGCGGGGCCGTCGACCGGGATGCCGACCAAGCCGGAGCAGGCCGACCTGCTGATGGTGCTCTACGGGCGCAACGCCGAGTCGCCGGTGCCCGTGGTTGCGGCTTCGACACCCGGCGGCTGCTTCGACGCGGCTCTGGAGGCGGCGCGAATCGCGCTGAAGTACCGCACGCCCGTCTACCTGCTCTCGGATGCATACCTCGCGAACGGCTCCGAGCCGTGGCTCCTGCCCGACGCGGCGGCGATTCCCGAGATGCCGGTCGAGTTCGCGACGCAGCCGAACCGCGACGGCGAGTTCCTCCCGTACATCCGCGACCCCGAGACGCTGGCGCGCGAATGGGCCATCCCGGGGACGCCTCGGCTCGAGCACCGGATCGGCGGGCTCGAGAAGCAGGACGAGACCGGCAACGTCTCGTACGACCCCGACAACCACGACCATATGGTTCGCCTACGCGCGCAGAAGGTCGCCGGGATCGCTGCGGACATCCCCGAGCTCGAGGTCGACGACCCGGACGGCGCCGACCTGCTCGTGCTCGGGTGGGGCGGCACGTACGGGCCCATTACGGCTGCGGTCAGGCGCGTGCGCAAGGACGGCAAGAAGGTCGCTCAGGCGCACCTGATGCACCTGAACCCGTTCCCGCGCAACACGGGCGAGGTACTGCGCTCGTACAAGCGAGTGCTCGTGCCGGAGATGAACCTCGGCCAGCTCTCGAAGCTCGTCCGCGCGGAGTTCCTCGTCGACGCGGTCGGCTACAACCGCGTTCGCGGCGTGCCGCTGCGGGCGGCCGAGCTCGCGGAGGCGATGGAGGCGCTGCTTTGACCGAGAACGGGAACGGGAACGGGAACGGCCTGCCGGTTCTGACCGCAAAGGACTTCACCTCCGACCAGGAGGTGCGCTGGTGCCCGGGCTGCGGCGACTACGCGATCCTCGCCGCGGTGCAGAAGTTCATGCCCGAGCTCGGGCTACCGCGGGAGCGGATCGTCTTCATCTCGGGGATCGGCTGCGCCGCTCGCTTCCCGTACTACATGCAGACCTACGGCATGCACTCGATTCACGGGCGCGCACCGGCGATTGCCACCGGGCTCGCGCTCTCGCGGCCCGACCTCTCCGTGTGGGTCGTGACCGGCGACGGCGACGCACTGTCGATCGGCGGGAACCACCTGATCCACGCGCTGCGCCGCAACGTGAACGTGAAGATCCTGCTCTTCAACAACCAGATCTACGGGCTGACGAAGGGGCAGTACTCGCCGACGTCGCCGCTCGGGACGGTGAACAAGACGACGCCGATGGGCTCGCTCGACTGGCCCTTCAACCCGGTTGCTCTCGCGCTCGGCGCGGAGGCGACCTTCGTCGGCCGCTCGATCGACACCGACCGCGTGCACCTGACCGAGGTGCTGCGCCGCGCCTACGCGCACCAGGGCGCGGCCTTCGTCGAGATCTACCAGAACTGCAACGTCTACAACGAGGGCGCCTTCGACGCGGTGCGCGACGACAAGGAGAACCGGATCCGCCTCGAGCACGGCAAGCCGATCCGCTTCGGCGCCGACGGCGAGCGCGGCGTGCGGCTCCGGCCGGACGGCTCCGCAGAGATCGTGGACGGCGCCGACGAGGGCTCGCTGATGGTGCACGACGAGCACGCGCCGACGCCCTCGCTCGCCGCTGCGCTGGCGCGCCTCTCGCACACGCCGCACGGCCCGACGCCGATCGGGATCTTCCGCGACATCGAGCGGCCGGTCTACGACCGCCTGATGGACGAGCAGCTCGCGCGCGCCCGCGAGGACCAGGGCGAAGGCGACCTCGCCGAGCTCCTGCACGCGGGCGACACCTGGACGATCGGCTGACGGGCGTACGCCCCGGACGCTCCGGGTAGGGGGCGGTCATGGCGATCCCGATCCAGGAGATCGTCCAAGGTCTCCAGCTGCTTCGCGACCAGGTTCGGCAGGCCATGGACGGCGAGAACGAGTGGCTCGAGCGGCTCGACCCGCGCAAGACAACTCCGGAGCCGCGGAGCCTCGGGGAGCTCCAGGCCGAGCTCGACTCCCTGGTTGGGCTCGAGTCGATCAAGGAGCAGGTGCGAGCGCTCGTCGCGTTCCTGCAGGTTCAGGGACAGCGGCTGCAGCACGGGCTGCCGGAGGTTGCGACGTCGCAGCACCTCGCGTTCCTCGGCAATCCCGGCACGGGCAAGACCACGATCGCGCGCCTGCTCGCCCAGATGTACTGCGCGATGGGCCTGCTGAAGAAAGGCCACCTCGTCGAGGTCGACCGGGCCGGGCTGGTCGGGGAGTACGTCGGCATGACGGCGATCAAGACCGACCGCGCGATCCGGCGCGCGCTCGACGGCGTGCTCTTCATCGACGAGGCCTATGCGCTGGCGCGGACGGGACGCGCAGCCGGCCCCGACTTCGGCCAGGAGGCGATCGAGACCCTGCTCAAGCGGATGGAGGATCACCGCCACCGCCTCGTCGTCATCGTCGCGGGCTACCCGCGGCTGATGAACGAGTTCCTCGACTCGAACCCCGGACTGCGGTCGCGCTTCTCGCGCGAGCTCGTCTTCCCGGACTACTCGAGCGAGGAGCTGGTCGCGATCACCGGCCGCTTCGCCGAGCAGAACGAGTACCGCCTGGCCGGCGGCGCGCCCGACGAGCTGCGCCGCATCTTCGAGCAGGCTCAGCGCGGCGAAGGCTTCGGCAACGCGCGCTACGCGCGGACGCTCTTCGAGCAGGCGCTCAACGCGCAGGCGCTGCGGCTTGCCGGCGTGGCTGGAACCGGGCTCGAGCGACTCGACCCCCAGGAGCTGAGCGGCTTGACGGACGAGGACTTCGCCGCGGCCGCACGCGCGGTGGGCGCCGGCACTGACGTGCCGCTCGGTCGCCGCCGCCTCTGGCGCCGGGCGTCATAGTTGCTCGCGTGCCCGAGGGCTTCCTTCCGTTCGGCGACTTTCGCACGTGGTACCGCGTAGTCGGTGAGTCCGAAGCGGCAGGGTGGCTGCCGTTGCTCGTGCTGCACGGCGGACCGGGGAGCGCGCACGACGCGCTCGAGGGGCTCGCGGCGCTTGCCGGCCAGGGCCGCCGCGTCGTCTTCTACGACCAGCTCGGGAGCGGCGAGTCTGACCGGCCCGACGATCCGTCGCTCTGGACCGTCGAGACGTTCGTCGACCAGCTGCGCTCGGTCCGCGAGGGACTCGGCCTCGGCGAGATCCACCTCTTCGGCTCCTCGTGGGGCGGGATGCTCGCGCTCGAGTACGCGCTCACCCAGCCGGAGGGGCTCGCGAGCCTCGTGCTCAACTCGACGCCCACGAGCGCGCCGCGCTGGGCGGAGGAGACCAAGAAGCTCGCTGCAGGCCTGAACGAGCAGGAGTTCAGGCGCCGGCACATCATTCGCCTCGACCCGGAGCCCGAGGTGCTCGGCCGGGCTCGCAAGAAGTTCGGCAAACAGGTCTACGAGACGATGTGGGGCCCGAACGAGTTCACCGTGACGGGCACGCTCAAGGATTGGGACGTGATCGGGCGGCTCGGCGAGATCCGCGTCCCGACGCTGATCACGTCAGGCAGGCACGACGAGTGCACGCCCAAGCTCGTCGAGCCGCTGCACCGAGGGATTGCGCGATCCGAGTGGGTGGTCTTCGAGGACAGCGCGCACATGGCGTACCTCGAGGAGCCGGAGCGCTACCTCCGGCTCGTCGGCGGCTTCCTCGAAAACGTCGAGGCCCGCCGGGCGGCGGGCCTCGAGAGGGATTCCGAAGACGGAACCGCTACGGCTTGACGTGGATGACCTCGCAGTTCGTGACCACGTCGTGCTCGCTGGCGAGCGTCCAGGCAACGTCGTGGTTGCCGGGCCCGCAGTCGAGCGTGTCGACCTGGCCGTCCGGGAAGAGCGCGTGGAGGACGTCGTTGCCGTCCCCACCGTTCTCCGTGTCGACCCCTGCGCCGCCCCAGAGCCAGTCGCGGCCCGACCCGCCGCTGACGGAGTCGTCACCGTTGCCGCCGTGGAGGCGGTTGCGTCCGTTGCCGCCGGTGATCGTGTCGTTGCCGTCGGCACCCCAGACCACCGAGGCGCCTTCGCCCGTGTTGATCACGTCGTCGCCGGCACCGCCGTAGATCCGGTCGAACCACTGACCGCCGGTGATGGCGTCGTTGCCGGGCCCGCCCCAGATCACCGAGCGGCCGTTGCCGCTCATGAGCGTGTCGTTCCCCTGGCCGCCGTAGATGCGGTCGAAGCCGTTCCCGCCGTCCACGGTGTCGTTGTCGGGGCCCGCGTAGATGATGTCGCGTTCCCCGCCGGTGCTGATCTGGTCGTCACCCGCGAACCCCAGGACGAAATCGCGGTTGTCCGTCCCCACCAGGACGTCGGCGTTCCTCGTGCCGCGGATGACGTGGAACCACCTTGCGTTCGCGACGCCGGCGATCGCCAGACCCAGCAACGCGGCGAGCGCCAAGACGGTGAGCTTTCGTGCCATGCCAAATACCTCCTCGCGGTGTTGGAGGGCACGCTAAGCGGCGCGGATTAGCTCCCAATGCGCGAAGTGCAAGGATTTCTTTAGGCCCACGTTTGGAGCAGCACAAGTACGGCTACCAAGCGAGCGGATGGCTTCCCGCTTCCGACGCGGCTCCGCAACCGACAAAACGCTCGTCCAGGATGACGTTCGCCGCGGCGCGCCGGTCGTCGAGGAGGAGTGGGAGGAGCCTCCGCCGCCTCCGCCACGCGGGCGTCCGCCGACGCTCTGGCCGTGGCTGCTCTTGCTGCTCCTGCTCGTTGCTGCGGGCCTGATCGCGCTCTGGCTCGTCAGACGCGATAACGACCACAAGGGGTCGGGCAACATCAGGGTCGCAAACGTGGTCGGGATGAAGCAGGGCCCGGCGGTCGCCCGGCTGAACCGCGACGGGCTGACCCCGCGCGTGGTCGCCAAGCCGAGCTCCCAGCCGGCCGGGACCGTCTTCGCAGAGTCGCCGGCCCCCGGCACCCGGGTGACGCGAGGCTCGGTCGTGACGGTGACCACCTCGGCGACCGCTCAGGTCACCGTGCCCGATGTCGTCGGCGACAAGGCCGCGGCGGCAATCCGGACGCTCCGTTCGGAGGGCCTGTCCGCTCAGCCGAGCAGCGTCGCCTCGAACAAGGCCACCGGGATCGTTCTCAGCCAGAGCCCGGCCTCCGGTGCGTCTGTCTCGAAGGGCTCGACGGTTGCGATCCGCGTCTCGCGCGGGCCGAGCCGCGTTCCGAACGTGGTCGGCCAGACGCGCTCTGCTGCCGTGTCGGTGCTCAAGGCCGCGGGCTTCTCATCGTCCGTCTTCGTCGTACCTTCGAGCCAGCCCAAGAACACCGTGGTCGCCCAGAAACCGCATGCGGGCAAGAACGCGCCGCGCGGCTCGACGGTGCGGCTCAACGTCTCGAGCGGAAACGCCTCGGGCGGGGGTGGCGGGGTACCGCCGCCGCCTCCTCCTCCGCCACCGCCTGCGCCACCGCCGCCGCCCTCGAGCCAGACGGTCCCCGACCTGAGCGGCCAGCAGCAGCAGGCAGCCCTGCGGGCGCTCAACCAGGTCGGCTTCAAGGCTCGCCTGGTGTGGGTGCCTTCCGACCAGCCGGAAGGGACAGTGGTCTCGCAGTCGCCGGACGCCGGTTCGACGGCCAAGGAGGGAACGCGGATCACCGTCAACGCCTCGCTCGGCCCCAACCCGGGCGCGGGCCAAGCTGTGCCGAAGGTGACCGGGCTCGACCCGAGCACCGCGACCTCGCGCCTCGTATCAGCCGGCTTCCGCGTGCAACGGCTGACTCAGAAGACCACGGCCCGAACGCTCTCGGGGAAGGTCATCGACGCTCAACCCGTCCAGGGCGCGCACGCCCCGGCAGGCTCAGTCGTCACGATCTACGTCGGTCGCTTCGTCAGCTAGCCGCGTCGACGACGTCGACCGAGATGATCAGGTCGGGGCGGATGAACCGACCCGCGTAGAAGGGCCACGACCCGTTCGAGTGGGAGAACTGGTCGATGACCTCCTGCGCGCCCTGCATCGCCGTGCCGAAGTCGCGGAACTCGCCGACCTCGACGCCGTCACCGTCGCTGAGGCGGACGACGACCCGGAACGCGCCGACGTGCGGCGCGACCGCGGGCAGCTCGAATACGGGCTCCTCGACAGCCGGGGGCTCCGGCGCGGGGGGCTCGAGCGCGACGGCCGGCAGCTCGACCGCCGGCTCCTCGACGAGGGCTGGGGGCGGAGGTGCGATGACCTGAATCTCAGGCAAGGGCTGCTCGACAACCTCGACGGGCTCCGGCGGAGGGGGAGGAGCGATCGGCTGCTCGGGAGCAGCAACGGCCTCGGGCTCCGGCGGAGCGAGAGGCGTGGGCTCGGAAGCCGTCGCCGGGAGCTCGGGCTCGGCCAGGGCCGCAGCCGGCATCTCCGGCTCGTCCTGCGCCGGGGTGACGGGCTTCAGCTCGATGACGGTCGGCTCGGGCTCCTGAGGCGCGACCGGCTCGAGGGGTGGAGCCATGAGCGGCTCCGAATCCTGCTGCACCGGCGCCGCCGGAGGGGGAGGCGGCGGCGGGGGTGGCGAAGCCTGCTCCAGCTGGGCCGGGGCCACGTCTGGGGCAGGAGCGACCGGTGCCGCCGGGGGCTCCGGGGCCGGAGCCGGCTCGGAAGCCATCGAGCTCTCGGGCGGCCGGAGGGCCGGAGGCGGGGAGGGCAGGTCCATGTGCGCACTCGGCCCCGCGGTCGTCATCGCGCTCGGGCCGTGAACGACAGGAGGGCTCAGCGGTGGCTCGAGGCCGAAGGCGGCTCCCGACGAGATCTCGTGCGTCCCTAGAAGAGTGGACATGTTCCCCTTTCCGTTGGTCGCACCGGGCTCCCGCAGGAGCTCCCGCGCACGGGCAGCCAGCTCCGGATCCACGAGCATGAGCTCGGGAGAGAGGCACCGAACGAGGGATTGCTGATCGATGAGACCAATTCGCCGCAGTTGTGTGTCGAATCCCATGCGGAAACCACTTCCGCAGGTGCAGTATCGGCGGGCTTTCCGGGCCGGGCATGCCCCGTTCGAGGGGGATTCGGGTGGCAGGCGGCTCCGGCAGAGAGCCGCCTGCCGTGTGGTGGGGCCTAGTGGTTGGAGCTTCTGGGCGTCGGAGTCGTGCTGACGGTGAAATCGGCCGAGTTGTTGCCGGTGTCGTGGCCGTCCGGGAGGCGCACGTCGCTGCTCCCCGGCGGAGCCTCGGCAGGCGGCGCCGGAGCCGGTGCTCCGCGGACGAATGCATTCGTCGCGGTTCCGTAGCCCAGCGAGTCGGCGATCGTCCCGGACGCGTCGCGCAGCGCCAACCCGCCGCCGGTCGAGGCAAGCCCGGTGCTGAAGCTCTGGTCGGGCGCGGGCGAGCCCGCGTAGCCGCTTCCGCCGAAGAGGTAGAACCCGCCTGCCGCGAGCGACGTCCCCGACGGGATCGTCGCCAGGCTGACGTCGCTCGTGCCCGCGCCGGAGCGGTAGACGAGCTTGTAGCCGCTCAGGTCGGCGGCCGCCGTCCCGACGTTGACGATCTCGACGAACTCGTCCGCGGCCGACCCTGTCGTCCCCGTCATGAACTCGTTGATCTTCAGCGTCGCGGAGCCGCCTCCACCGCCGGACGCGCACGAGATCGTGGCGGTGCCGTCGGCGGCGTACGCGATCGCGAGCGTTCCCGCGCCCGCGTGGCACGGCGTTCCGCTCAGCTGGTCGATCGAGCCGAGCGGAGGGCCGGCCGGGCCGGCTGGGCCGGTCGCGCCGCGTGCTCCCCGTGCGCCGTCAGCCCCGGCCGGG